>JAGCLT010000077.1 GCA_017646825.1 Clostridia bacterium
ATATGGCAGATGCGGTTTTGGAAAGCATCGACGAAATGCAAAAAGGTATCTAAAAAATGGGCAAATTAAAATCATACTTAATCACAATTTTCGGCGCTGCAATAACAGGTGCGGCAGTAAGTTTGTTTTATCTGCCTA
Source organism: Clostridia bacterium (assembly GCA_017646825.1). Classification (GTDB taxonomy): domain Bacteria; phylum Bacillota; class Clostridia; order Monoglobales; family Firm-18; genus RGIG1864. The sequence continues at coordinate 139 of JAGCLT010000077.1, forward strand.
ATAAAATTGTCAGCGGTGGAGTATCTGGCATTTCTACAATATGTTATCACACCTTGGGCTTTGAACCGGGTATTACAGTTTTTGTGGTTAATGTGCTTTTGCTGCTTTTGGGATTAAAGGCACTTGGCAAAACTTTCGCGGTGAAAACAATATTCGGCGCAGGTGTTTTGTCGGTATTTGTGCAAGTTTTTTCCTATCTGCCGCCTGTAACTGACAATATAATTCTTGCAACAGTTTTCGGTGCGGCACTTTACGGCTCCGGAATAGGTATTTGTTTTGCTGCGGGAGCATCTACTGGCGGTACGGATATTTTAGGCAGGCTTGTTCAGTGTAAAATTCCGCACTTCCCAATAGGTAAAGCACTCCTTGCAGTTGACGGAACAATAATTGTAGTTTCACTGTTTCTTTTTGCAGATATTGAACTTGCACTTTTTGGCATATTAGCACTGTTTATTTCCACTTTTGCCGTTGACTTTATTATAAGAAAACTTAACGTGTCAAAACTGGCGTTTGTAGTAAGTGATAAGGGCGAAGAAATAGCACAAAAACTGGTTTCAACATCTCCCAGAGGGGTTACCGTTGTAAATGCAACGGGAGCATACACAAAAGAAGATGTAAAAATGCTTGTGTGCGCATTAAAAGAAAGCGAGATACCGAAGTTTCAGGAAAAAATCCTTGAAACAGATGGAGCCGCGTTTATAATTTTTTCTGAATCCACGCAAATTGTGGGAAACGGATTTTATGTTTACAGATAGTTGACATGATTGAATTTAAGCGGTATGATTATACCGCTTAAATTTTTTTTGGAGGACCATATGAAAACAGTACTACTTGACAGTAACAAAAATTTTTATAAGGCAAATATGCACTCTCACAGTATATATTCTGACGGAAAAAACACAGTTGAAGAACTAAAGGAAATGTATATGGCAAAAGGATATTCCATAATTGCTTTTACTGACCACGAGCACTTAATTGACAACTCACGCCTTGACGATGAGAATTTTCTTGCAATTACTTCCTGCGAGTTGGCAATAAAACAGTTTGAGCACCTTTCAACTCTTATAAAAAGAGATATGAAAGTAGCCCATCTTAATCTTTATTCAAAAGCCCAGCATAACGTTAATACCCCGTGTTATAGCTCGGTTTATGACCACTATACTGACAATGTTAACGATATCATAGTTGCTCCTGAAAAAGATTATAAAAGGGTATATAGCGCAGAGGGTGTAAGCGAAATAATAGATATTGCAAATAAAGAGGGATTTTTAGTAGCATATAACCACCCCAGATGGTCACTTGAGGATGCAAGAGATTACCTTGGATACAAAGGTCTATGGGCACTTGAAATACTAAATTCCTCTTGCTGGGAAACGGGATATTATGACTATAACCCCACCACATACGATGAATTTTTACGCGACGGTAACGTAATGGGCTGTGTTATGGGTGACGATAACCACAATTCTCCACACCATAGTTTTGTAGGTTACACAATGATTAATGCAGAAAAACTTGAGTATGGTGAAATAATGTCCGCACTTGAAAATTATAATTTTTACTGTTCGATGGGTCCTGTTATAAACGGACTTTATATTGAAGACAACAAAGCACACATATCTGTTGACAAAGGAGAAAAGGTTATAATGACAACAGGTATAAGACACGTTGAAAAACAACTTGTAACTGATGAAAATAAACAGGATTTGATGTTTGAAATAAAAGATGAATATAAATATATCAGATTTGATGTTGTAGATAAATTTGGCAAAAGAGCAAACACCAATGCATATTTTGTCGATGGAAGATAATCTTGATATGTTTGTAAGGATTTTCGGTAAAGGCGGAAAGTATATAAAAGATGCCGTAATAAAGGCGGAACAATGTCTTGACGGTCAGGTTCGTCTTAAAAAATGCGGACTTTATCTGATGGACAATATTGACAAAGGGTATATGTATAACTGTTACGAAAAAGCCCTTGAAACTGCAGAAACACCATTTTTCAGAAACAATGTACGGCTTATGAGAATGGCATTTAGGTATTCAGATCTTGAGACACAGCAGGAAGATGCGCAGTCCGAGGCATATCAGCCTGTAAGGCCTTACGAAAACATAACCCCTGAACTTTTGTATATGACAAAGTTTGACAGTTATTATAAGAACAATCCCGGATACGGTATTATGATACCTGTAACAGGGGAAACGGAACAGTACATACCTGACAAATGGTATCAGTTCGAATAAAAAAGATTGCGACGCAGTCGCAATCTTTTTTTATAATTCTGTCGGCTTTATATATTTACCGCATTTTACTCCGTAAACAGTTTCGGGAATATGACCGTCTTTTACCCACAAAATCAGGGCATCAAGCAAAGACGTGCCGTCTTTTGCGGTAACATCTTCAGTACGGCAAAATGCTATATCGTGATTTACCATAGGCACTATAAACAACTTTAAGTTCTCACGGGCATTCTTTGAATATTCCGCCACTTCTTTTACATAATCCAAAGTTTTCTGGTACGGCACCGTGCAGTCATAAGTTCCTGCAACAATTAGAAGTTTTCCGCCTTTTTTAAAAAAGGGCGTAAGGTTTGTTTTGTCTGCATCCATATACTTTGAAAGAGTTTGTTTTACCTTTTTGTAGTCCTGTTTGAAATCGTATGAAAAGGGGTCAAAGTCTTTGCCGAAAGCCCATATAAAGGGGTAAAAGTGAGGCTTAATGTTTGCATTTGACATATAATCAAGTCCGCAGGTTTCGGTTTCGCTTCCCATTGGCATTCCGCAGTAGTTTCCAAAAGGTCCTTTATATATGTTTATAAGTTTTTCTTTTTGTATGTCATTTAAAAAGTCTAAAGTGGAAACAAATTCTTCAGGCAATAAATTTGTTTCACAGGCTTTTTGCTGTATCATTTGTGCGGTTTCTTTTGAAAATTGTGCCTCTTTGCAATTTACAAAATTCCATAAAAAGTAGTTGTGAAGAGGTATTCTTAAGTTTGCGGGAGCACCGCATAAAACCCCGTCGTAAAGTTTCGGGACTCTCTGTATTACTGTTAATGCCTGATGTCCTCCTGTGGAACCGCCTTTAAATATTGAAATTATTTTCTGGTTGCCGTAAGCAATTTTTATAAGTTTTCTTGCTATTTTACTCATGTGGCAGATCGCTCTGTAACCAAAGTCTTTGTAACAGGCTTTGTTATTTATTCCCCATTCTTCCCCTTTTGATGTACCCATATCGGTACCTGCCGTTATGTACCCCTTCTGCAATAGGTTATACATATCGTGTATGGGAACCCAGCCTGCCATACCGCCACCGCCGTGGGCTACAAAAATGTTTTGTGCCTCCACAGGAAGCCATACCTCTGTTACAACAAATGAACCCTTTTCAAAAGAAAGTTCAAGGTGCACTCTTAAAACATCAGATGTAACGGGGAATTTGACGTCGTAACATTCCACGTCTAAAACGTCAGTTGCCAACTGCAGTTTGTAATTTGTTATATGCCTTTGCTTTGACAGATATTTTTCTATTTTTTTATCAAAATTATCTACCGTTTTTATCATAACAGTCACCCTTAACAATTATATCATTACAGTTATTTTTGTCAACAACAACTAACAGGAAAAAATGTTAAAAACCCGATAAAAAATGTTAAATACATAATTGAATGTTTATTGTATAATTAAGGTACAAAATACTATGAATGAGGTGTTAAAAATGAATGTGCTGGCAATAGGATGTCATCCCGATGACATAGAAATTGCTTGTTGCGGTACTCTTGCAAAATGCGTAAAAAGAGGAGACAAAGTTACTGTATGCCACGTTTGCAACGGTAATATGGG
>JAGCLT010000078.1 GCA_017646825.1 Clostridia bacterium
AAGTGCCGCACCGAAAACTGTTGCAAGAATTATATTGTCAGTTACAGGCGGCAGATAGGAAAAAACTTGCACAAATACCGACAAAACACCAGCACCGAATATTGTTTTCAACGCAAAGGTTTTACCAAGTGCCTTTAATCCTATCAAAAGCAAAAGCACATTAACCACAAAGACTGTTACACCGGGTTCAAAACCTAAAGTGTGGTAACAAATTGTAGAAATACCCGATACTCCTCCGCTGACAATTTTGTTGGGCAGGTAAAACAAACTTACTGCCGCACCTGTTATTGCAGCACCTAAAATTGTGATTAAGTATGATTTTAATTTGCCCATTTTTTAGATACCTTTTTGCATTTCGTCGATGCTTTCCAAAACCGCATCTGCCATATAGATTAACTGTTCTTCTGTTAAGCCGTAAACGGGAAGATGTGTAAATCTCTTGTAGAACGCTTCTTCACATACAGGACAGGTTTTTGCAATTTCGTCTTCGTCATAACCAAAGGGACGCAGAACGTTAAATCTGTATAAAGGACCAAAGTGAGCAATTTGTGTAACACCTTTTTCTTCAAGTTTCTTTTTAAGCAACTGAATGTCGCCACCTGCTTTTTGAGGATCAATCTCAAGAAGATATAAGTGGAATGAAGGAACGATGTCGTCGTTTCCTAAATCCTGAGGAATAATTGCATCATTTTCTGCAAATCTCTTTGTTAAGTATGCAGCTGCTGCACGACGTTCAGCCAGAATTTTGTCATATCTGTCAAGTTGAAGTTTAAGACCTAATCCCTGCAATTCTGTTGTTGATGCATTACCTGCAACAGCAGGACCGTATTTGCCTTTAATGGGGCTTATGTCATATAACCAGTCTTTAATCTTTCTTGAAAAGTCAAGACCTAAGAAACGTGAAAGTTTCATCTGGTCTTTCATTTCGGGGATAGTTGTTGTTAAAATACCACCCTCACCAAATGAAGTAATGTTTTTAACTTCGTGGAAACTAAATGATGTAAAGTCACCGATTGTACCGATTTTTTTGCCTTTGTATTCTGCACCGAATGCGTGTGCAGCGTCTTCTAATACAACTATGTCGTGTTTTTTAGCAATAGCCATAATTGCATCCATATCAACAGGGTAACCGCCAAGATGAACAGGAATAATCATTTTTGTTTTAGGTGTGATTTTCTTTTCAACATCTTTGGGGTCCATATTAAGTGTTATGGGGTCAACATCTGCAAATACAAGTTTTGCACCGATTGCCAAAGGATAAGCCATAGTTGCAACGAAAGTAATTGCAGGAACAATAACTTCGTCACCTTCTTTTAAGTTTGCATACTTACCTGCAATTTCAAAACCTGCAGTACAGTTTGTAAGGAAAAGAGAACCTGTTGTGCCAAGGAATTTGTCAACTGCTTTTTCTGCCTCTTCTACCTTATCACCAAGTGAAAGTTTTCCCGGAGGATTTGCAATTTTTGATAATGCATAAACCTTTTCCTTGATTTCTGAAACTAATGCGTCGTAGTCTTCACCGTCACCCTGCATTAAGAATTTAATTACTTCCATTAAATCCGCTGCATTGTAGTCTTCGCCTACTGCCGCCCATGGAACTTTTGTCTCACCTGTGTTGTACCTGAAATCTGATGCTTTTTTTGCCATTTTTCATCTCTCCATTCATTTTTATATTAATTTATTTATCGTATAAATTAATTACTCATAAAAAATTATTCTACTACATTATAATCAATGCTGAACATTTTGTCGCACACACATTGTGCTATACCCTTTATGGAACTTCCCTCATCTGACTTTACAAATTTAAACTCAAGATTTTTGGTAAGCACCCCATATGCACGTCTTTTTACTGCATTTATTGCGGTTTTAATTACAGTTTCATTATACATATCTCCGCCGATTATTACAAGAAGTGACGGTGCCAACATATTTACAAGATTTGCAAGACCTGCGCCCATATATTCTCCGCACTCAAAAAACAATTCCTTTGCGGTTTCGTCTTGTATTTCCATTGTTTTCATAGCAGTAAAATCTGTGCCTTTTTGTTCATTGTATTTTCTTGCCACACGTTCTGCCGAACACATTATTTCAAGGCAACCGTGATTGCCGCAAAAACATTTTTCTCCGTCTATGCAAATAGTGGTATGTCCGATTTCACCGATAAGCGCTCTGTTAATTTCGCCTTTGTAAACTTGCACTGCGCCAAAACCTTTTTCAATGTCTGCAAAAACGATATTTTCGTATATTTTTGCATCCTGCTGATTAAGTTGACCTGCCGCTTTTGTTATGGTAAGGTTTTCAACAAAAGCAGGAACGTTAAATTCTGCTTCCAGTTCTTCTTTTAAGTTTTCTCCCTCCCACTTCATTGAAGAAGAAAGAAGAGTGCCTTTGCCGTCACACACAAGGGCAGATACTGCAAACCCTATTGCAAGGATTTTATTTCGTTTGTTGGTCATTAAACTTTTTATCTGCTCTTTTATTGATACTATCGCGGCCTTAAAGGAAAGACCAGCAATAGAAATTTCTTTTTTGTCAATAATGTTACCACCCAGATCTGCAACAGCAACTGTTGCAACATCTGTTCCCGTCTCAATGCAAATAAGGCGGTAAAATTTAAAATCGCAACGAAGAAGAGTGCTTTTTCTACCTACTCTGTCTGACTCCTCCACACCTGTTTCTGCTACAAGGCGTTTTTCAATAAGGTATGCAACAATATTTGTGATTGAAGATAGAGATAACCCTGTTGCTTTGGCTAACATAGGACGTGAAATATCAGGATTTTTTCTTATGTAATTTAAAACTTTAAGTCTGTTTATCTTTTGCATAAGGCTTACGTTTCCTACTTGCTTCTGCATGAGCTTCTCCTTCTCTCAAAATTAATTTATTCATTGCATTAATTATAACATAGCCATTACTTGTTGTCAACAGTTTCGTCTTTGTGCAATTTAATATAATCCATAAATCTATGCCAGTCGTGACGTGATATCATGTGGGCACCGTGAGTTTTGTGGTAACCAATTCTTCCTTCGTGGAAAAATTCTCCGCCATTTGGTATTTCGTCATTACATACAAGACCTTTTAAACCCATTTTTTCGTAAGCAGGAGTCGCTGCAACACAGGTTAAAAATTCAGACACAGGGTCTGCCCAGTCGTCCATTGTGGCAGATGCAACATAAGCAAATCTCGGTGCAATTGACGCAACCAAAAAGTGCTGGTCAAAGATATCCGGAATATTTGTTTTTGCATACTCCTGATATTTTTTGCAAAACCAATGAGGGAAAAACGAAACTATTCTTTTTATTGTTTCGCTTGATTCTCCAAAAGGTCCGATTTCACCTGTCACTCCCATACTGCCTCTTGTAAGAGCAGCACCGCTGCAGCCCGAGTCGTTGGAAATAACATATTTGAAACGGTTGTCTGTCATACCTGCAACAAGAGCAGTTTTGCCAAGTCGTGAGTGTCCCACAACCGCCGCATTATCCAAATCAAGAGTGGGGATGGTTTCCGCATAGTCAAGGACTCTGCTTAAAGCCCACGTCCAAAGGCGTATTTTACCGCAGGTGGTATTTGTTTCCTGACCGTGTGGCAAAAGAACACCTGCAATACCGTTGGTAAAATCTCTGTCATCGGTAGTAATATCGTTATATTTTACATAAAGTACATCAAAACCGCCCTCTGTCACTTCTTCGATAGGGAAGATAAAATCATGAATCTGTGCGTTGAAATTTACAAACACAAAAAACGGGCGCTTTTGTCCGTCGTTATGAAGTATTCTGTGAATCGGAAAGGTGTGCACACCGTAAGGGGTTGTAACTGTCAGATCAACAGTTGAATACTGCACAGTTCTGCCAAGTAAACCACCGTGAAGAATATTTGGCTCCGAGTAATAAACACCGTAAGGAGTGTCAGGTACATAGCCGTATTCGTTATCCAGTAATATCTTCTTCATTTTCTCTGCGGAAAGTAAGTCGGGCAAATTTCTCTCCTTTAAAATCTGTTGTAATTTCATAACATTCACCTCTCAAATTCATAATAACATTTTGATTTTAAAAAGCCAATATTTTTTGTTGACACCATAGTTTCTCCGTGATAAAATATGTGTATAATTTATACTGGGAGTGAGTATTATGAGTTATTATCCATACAAAAAAATTGTAGATTTAGGAGACGAATTCACCGTCAAAAGGGGAGAAACAGTAAGTTTCAAATTCTCTGTTGACAAAGAAGATGCAGTAAACAAAACCCACCGTCTGCAGTTCCGCGGTGAGTCGGGAATGCTTTACTTTTACAACAGCGAACCCGACTGTTCAAGTATCTATATGTCAATAGAGGACTGCCTTAATAAAGAAATGTCCCAAAAGGACAATTTTTGCCTTGACCTTTCATCAAAAGAAAAGGTAATTTACCCGAAATCCGTTTTACATAAACTAAACTGGGTACCTGTAATGTCATATTGCAGAATAGGTGCTTTTTACAGTGAAAACTGGAAATTCGGAATTTCTGCCAAGGCTAAAAAACTCAAAATATACGACGGCGGATATATAAGATTTACTGCGGAAGTTTATTATCATAATGAACGTAAACAGGAAGACCTGTTCCCCGTTCCTCACGAAACACATACCATCAATATTCCCGAGGGTACTTTTGACTGGACAGAATTTGCAAAAGACATTATCGTACCTGAAAAAGAAGTAAAATACGTAAACTTCTATTTTGAAGCGTACAACTATTCGGGGGAACTTTATATCGAACACCCAATAATGAGTATCGAGGCATTCGGAAATATGCTTCCTGATTTTGCACAGATTATGCCTGATCACGACAAGTGGTCCTGGATAAGTAACAATCTTTCAAAAAAAGAGTGGCCTGAGTTTTTAATTAAAGTAAACGGCAAAAAGGTGTTTGACGGAGAACTGTTTGAACGTTGCCACAGATTTTCAGAATTTGAAATTGACTTGCCTGAAAAATCACTGAAACCGGGCAAAAACACTATAGATATTACTCTTTCTGAAAATTATCCAATATCTTTCAGAATAAAAGATATAGGCTACTATGTAAAGGAAAACAAGGATTTAGTTGTACTTTCATGTCCCGAAACAGCATACATAGGACGTAAAAACGCAATACTTGTAAAAACTAAAAAAGATGAAACCACCATTACTCCAAAGTATGACGAAAACGTTATTATAGCACATCCGCAAACCTTCAAAGAGGCAGGGCTTAACATTTTCGTTTTTGAAGCATTAAAGCCCGTTACAAATGCCGAAATTTTACTTAACGGCGAAAAATGCGTAATTGAAAGAATAATAGAAAAGCAGGACGACGGGGTAATAACAGGCAGCGGTGATATGATTTACATAAACCACGAATCAGAGCAGGATGTGGATAATTTCCTTACCTGGTATATGTCCCAGCACGTAGGTAATCTTTTGACCATCCGTAACATTTACCGCTGGGGCGGTGGCAGACGTGTTGACGAAAAGATATGGAATACTTTTGCAAACCGTCTTGACAAACTGGGTGTAAAATATTCAGAAATCGTTGACGGACGTGATTTTCAGGGCTCACACTGTAACCCCAAAGTTGAAACAATAAAAACAAAAAGTTTCTTAGGAAGACAAAACCACGAGCATGACGGACAGTTCGGCTACTGGGGACCAAGAGATTTCACACAAAACCCCATAGAAAAATTACGCAGTGAATTCTGGGGAATTTTAAGCAGAAAAGACCAGGAACTTTTAGACATAACAAACAACTACAACAACTATATAGAAAAAGACGGTGCCGTGTATCTGAACAAACTTCCGTCTGTTACCGACGATATGGAACAGGCTGCAAAGACTTATGTTGAAAATTTACGCAGAACAAAATATACAACAACAAGACATACAGGTCCTACAACCCATTTCAAATACTTCTTCCAGGCAGGTTATGACTGGTCAGGTGCAGAACTTATGGACGGACCTCAGGACCCACTTGGTGCTGCAAACAGGGGTGCGGCATATTGCTACGACAAACCCGTATTCGGCTCTCACCTTGCAGTGCAGTGGTCAACCTACCCACACAACACAGAGGGTAAAAAACGCCGTCACCGCCTTGCAGTTTATACCTCTTATACAAACGGCTATACAGAAATCAATACCGAAGAGGGCTTCTGGCACATGGAGGAGCACTATGCTTACCATTCAAGAGATGACATTGCCTGTCAAAACATTCTTAAAAATCAGCAGGATTTTTACAGATACGTATCTTTAAACACAAGAGCAGGTAAGTTCTACACCCCATTTGCTTTTATTTCGGGTAAATACGACGGTTGGGAATGTTTCTACCCGTTCAGCACCTTCGGTCAGATGAATATGCCTGAAGATGCTCCCGAAAAGAGTTGGGACCTGCTTAAAAACTTCTATCCTATGACTCGCGTTGGTCACATAGGAAGTAGACCATGCACAGATGACAAACCTTTAGGCTTCTATTCGGGAACACCAAGAGGCAATGTTGACATAGTGCCAATCGAATGCACAAAAGAAAAACTTCAGAAATACAAAACTTTGTCTTTTGCAGGATTTAATAAAATGGAAAGCGAAGACAGCGAAAAGATACTGCAGTACGTAAAAGACGGCGGAACACTGATTATCGGCTGGCCTCACCTGTCAGTTACAACAAAAAGAGATGATGTTATTGCTCTTAACCATCAGTACCTTGACTGCGAACTTACAAGCATCATTTCAAAAGACAAAACTGATTTTGTAAAGGCAACATTTAACGGCAAAGAAGTTGTAGTAAACAAAGCATTAGCAGGTGATTTTGAAACTGTTATAGCAACAGATGACGGCTTACCGTTACTTGCAAAAAAACAGGTGGAAAAGGGAACACTTATATTTGTAAACTGCAAAGAATATCCTTACGACAATGTGGCTAAAGAAATTTTTGATAAAGCAATCTGTATGTGCAGTGACATTAACAACAGCGAAGAAAATATGTTTATTTCCTGCGCAGACAATGTTAATTTCACAATGTATCAGCGTGATGACGGCACAATGGACACTTACATTCTTGCAACAGACTGGTACAACTATGAGGATGTAAACAGAAAAGCAACAATACTTTTAAATGGTGCAACATTTGATATGGAAATACCTTTCGGAACAATGGTAAAAGTTGTTTCTAAAGACAAGGTTGCTGCATGGATTGTTTCGGAAGATGCAGTAGTAACAGATGTTAATGAAACCTCTGTTTCTGTTGTCGGCTCAGGACAACATACACTGTATATTGCAAAAGACGGAAAACTTACAACTAAAAATATTGACTTAACTAAAGTATCACAAATTAAAGTTGAAATGTAAAAACACACGCAATAAATTACGCCATTAAAGATAATAATATTAAAAGCAGAAACGAATTTAACGTTTCTGCTTTTTATAGTTTGACGATTACCGTCAAGGTATATCACCGCTTTATAATGTCAAATAATAACCATACATATTCAGAAGATATAGTGCATCCTTCTCATATGACAATTACTAACAAACAGATGTTTTCTCTCGCCTTGATTTGATTTTTTTCACAATCCCTATTATTAGCATAGTTAAACCCAATGCCAAGAATACTAAAAATGCATACGCAAAAACAATTTGCATGTCTGCTCGCGTTTCATAGGAACGTACACCAGCATAATTACCAAATGCTCGCATTGTTGCAACAGCATTGCCTGTAAGTTGCGTTGAATTAATATAATCAGCAATAAATGCTGAAATAATTGATAAAACAAACGAAACAACACTTGAAATAAAGAAAAATTTTGGTTTTACTTCTTTTTTTACAGTTGACTTAGAAACTGAACAACCACATTTAACACATATAACGGCATTTTCGTTGATTTCAGCACCACAGTTTTGACAATATTTCATAACTTATCCCTCCTAAACTAAAAGCAAAAGCACCATAAACGCATAGATTATTGATAATACACCTAGTAAAATTCCGGTTATCGCCACACCCCTCCCTTGTCCTCTGGCTTGATTACTTTGAATCAGACCAATTGAAGATAGAATTACGGCTGCAATACCTACAATCCCCCAAAAATTCAAAAATAGCGAGATACATGCTACGATTAATCCAACAATAGAAAACAAATTAGTTTGATTTTGACTATTTACAACAGTTACCCTCTTTCCACATTTATTACAAAACTGTACTTTCTCTTCTAATAGATTTCCACAGTTTTCACAATACATTTCGTCGCCTCCATAAATAATATGTTTGCACCTATATAGGTGCATTAATATTATAAAATAAAACTATAATAAAGTCAAGAACTTTGTTCCAATTTAAGCGCAAAGGATTGGTTTTATGAATAAAATTATAGAAAAACAAATAGGTAACAATATTCGAAAAATCAGAGAATCCGTCGGCATGACACAGGACACTCTTTCAGCCAAATTACAATTGCATGGTTGCGATATAACTCGTAGTGCTATTGCAAAGATCGAAGTCGGACAACGACATTTATATTCGGATGAGGTTATTTTAATTAAAGAAGTATTAGGAACAGATTTCGATTCAATATTTTATGGAATAAATTAATATGTTTGTTTTACACTAAGCTCAGTTTATTAAAAACTGTCATTATCTACAAAAAAGCAGAAACGATTGTTCGTTTCTGCTTTTAAAATAAATCAAGCGTTAACTCAATACCATCCCTATTTTAAGCCATCTGTATATTCTTCCATATCTATTACTGTGCCCTTTACTCTTGCCTCTTCTGCGGCGAAAGCAATTAAATGGCTCATACAGGAAACGGAAATGTCGGAAATTGATGTTGAGGGATTATTATTGGCTATATACTCATAAAGGTCTGCCATAATACCTGCATCACCGCCGCCGTGACCGCCTGCTATTGTCTGGTCAAAGTTTTTATCTGCCTCAAATATTTCTTCCTTTTTCATTGTTGCAAAATCGTAAAACTCGATTGACTGGTTTTCCATATTGGCGTTAATTTCGCCTTTGGTACCCATAATATTTGTAACTCTTCCGCCTTTACAGAAGCCCGACATTGTAAGTGACATCACCTTATCGTCACCAAACTGCATTGTTACAATCTGTCTGTCAACCACGTCGTTATCGCAATGATATACGCATCTTCCGTAAGGGGAAGTTTTTAAAATCTCATCTACTTCCTCATCTGTGGGATTAAATTTATTTGCAACTATTGCTCTGAAATGCTGGACTTCCGCAGTATCTATCTTATAAAGTGACGGTGCATAATAGAAGCATGTGTCTTTATGTTTGCAACCGTCAAGGCATCTTTTGGGTGCTCCTTCGGGAGCATTTTTCTCGCAGAAATAACCTAAAGTTCCAAAAGACTGTACTTTTTTACAGGGCTCGCCAACCAACCACAAAAGCAAATCCGTATCGTGACAGCATTTTGCCAGAATCATAGGTGTTGACTCGGACAGTTTTCTCCAGTTACCTCTTA
>JAGCLT010000079.1 GCA_017646825.1 Clostridia bacterium
AACTATAAGTTACGGAAAAATCACATATACAAAGGACAATGGCAGACTTGATTATAAAATCACCGTTAATTATACGGTGTCATCTTATCAGGAAGGAGAACAGGTTACTATGCTAGTGCTTTCGGGCACTGACACAATAGTTTTTGACTCGGTTGAAACTGACAAGCCTGTAAACATTGCGTACATAGATCAGAAACCTATTGAAAACGCAAATGATTCCTTTACATTTCTTCTTGAAAAAAGTTTTGTGCAGAATAATAAACTGTATATAAAACTTGGCGCTTCAAGCATGCTTCAGCCTTCTGACAAAGTATATACATTTTTGTCAGGAAATGAAACAGTTCAGGTTAATGCTGTTTCAGAAGTAACCAATGCCTTTGGATTGTCAGGCAAAACACTTTTGATTGTTACAACGGAAAACACATTGCCGGACGAAGCCGTTGTAAAGATTAAAGGACAGCAGATGTACAAAGTTGCAAACGACGGAGCAGTTAATAAATATATTGCTGTTGTAGATAATTATGATAGCGCAAACCGTGAATTTATTACTGCAAACGGAGAAAATCAGGAATTGATTATCGGGGATTCAAACGGCGACAGTGCCATTACCTCTTCTGATATATCAAATATTATCAGCAAAATTATAAGCGGCTCTGCATTTACTGAAATTGTTAATATGTGTTCTGACTTCAATGGAGACGGACTGATTAATATTACTGATATAACATTTTTGTACGATTATATTAACGGAAACATAACAGATATACCGGCGCTTAACAGATAAGGAGAAAAATAATTATGATGAAAAGAATTTTAGCACTGATACTTGCAATTGCAGTTTCCGTAATTGGTTTATCTTTTTGCGTAAGCGCTGCGGCAGTTGTTACAGTTACAACAGGTCCAATTAATGCAACAAATGTTGCTGCAAACGGAGAAATTTCTGTTCCGTTGACTATTTCCAATATAGTTGACACAGCAATAAAAGGCGTACAGATTGATTTCTCTTTTGATAAAACAAAACTGGAATTTGTAGATGCAAAAAGAGCAATGAAGTTATATAAAACAGATACAGGTACGCTCGCAAATGCTACATGGAATAAAAATGTAACCGCTATCAACCAAAATGGTGGCGGAAGCGTGATTTTTACTGATTCTTCTTCAGGTGGCCGTTCTTTCAGACAACAGTCATTTGACGCAAATCCAACACTTGTAACACTGATATTTAAAAGAAAATCAGGAGTTACCGAAAATTCCGAAGTTACATTTGATGAAATAATATTAAACGGCTTGTCAAATACTGAATATAAAGTTTCAAAAGGACATATCGATTGCGAAGATGCGCAAATCAAATTTGTAAAGAATACAGATGCATCTTTAAGTTCGTTAACAGCATCTCCTGCAGTTTTGTCACCTGCATTTGATTCCGGAGTGTATTCTTATACGGCAACCGTTCCTTATGAAACACAGTCTGTGACACTTGCGGCAACTGCAACAGACGCTTATGCATCAGTTGTATCATCGACTGTAGGTGTTAAGACACTTTCAACAGGGGAAAACACATTTGTAGTTAAAAGTCGTGCGGAGGATGGCGTAACAACCAAAGATTATACAGTGGTTATTACTAAAGAAGCACCTCCTGCATATCATGGAGATAATACATTAAGCGCACTGTCTATAGAGGGACTTACATTATCACCTGTATTCTCAGCAGGAACACTTACATATACAACAACAACAGAGTCTGATACCGTACCTGTAATTACTGCTACACCGACAGTTGACGGTGCAACTGTTAATGTCGTAAAACCTGCACAGTTTGCAGTAGGTGAGAACACAATTACAATTACTGTTACAGCACTCAACGGTTCAACAAGCACTTATACTGTAACAGTTACATATAATCTTCCTTTGGATTTAACCTCAAATACACTTAGTGCATTGTCAATAGGCACAATTCCTCTGACACCTACATTTTCAAGTGATGTAGTTTCATATACAGGAACAACGGATTCGGCAACAGTACCTGAGATAATCGCTACACCTACAGTTGACGGTGCAACTGTTAATATTCAAAAACCGGAAACATTCAGTCCCGGAAGAAACGAAATATTAATTACAGTTACTGCAGTTAACGGTACACCAAAACGTTATCTGGTGGCGATTACATATGATTCACCTGATTTGTACGGGGACAATACCTTAAAAGAACTTCGCATAAAGGACAACAAAATTCCTTTGTCTCCTGCATTTTCAAGTGAGATTACAACTTATACAGGTGCAACAAGAGTTACGGCAATACCTGAAATTGTTGCAACACCTAATGACAGACATGCAACTGTTACAATTTCAGCACCGCCAAAACTTATCAAAGGTGAAAATACAATTACGATTACGGTTACAGCATTAAATGGTGCTACCAAAAACTATTACCTGAAAATCACCTGCAATCCCGCCGATGGTGGCGGTGGTGGAGGCGGCACCGGTGGTGGAGGTGGAGCCGGTGGCGGAGCACAGACAGAGCCAACCACACCTACAACACCTACAAGACCAAGCGGTAAATTCAACGACTTAAAAGGTTATGACTGGGCACTTGATGCTATAGACAAATTAGTTACAAAAGGCATTGTAAGCGGTACAAGTGCAACAACATTTGAGCCCGAAAAGAGTGTGACAAGAGCAGAATTTGCAAAACTGGTTGTGGCATCTTTTGGATTAACTTTAAATAGCGACAAATTAACATCATTTAATGATGTTAATTCGGCAGAATGGTACAAACAATATGTTGATATTGCAGTATCTAACGGAATCGTAACAGGTTATGAAAACAACACATTCAGACCGAACAATACTATTACCAGAGAAGAAATGTGCGTAATGCTTGCAAGAGCACTTAGGTCTTATGAACTGGAAGATAAAGAAAGCACAACTTTTGCGGATGCAAATAAAGTAAGTGGCTGGGCAATAGAAGCAGTAGCGCTTCTGTCATCACACGGTATTATAAACGGCAAAGGCAATGATATGTTTGCACCCCTTGATAATGCAAGCCGTGCGGAAAGCGCAGTAACAATAGGCCGAATTTTAACCTTAATAGGTAAATAAGGAGACAACAAAATGAATAAAAAACTATCAAAAATACTATCTTTATTTATTGCAATGTCCATTGCTCTTTCAATGGTCACAATCTCTGTATCGTCAACGGAAACCCTATTGTCTGACGAAAATTCTGAAGGACTTTTAGAGGCTCCGTCTGGTGATTTATTGTTGGAGCAAGAGACTTTTACAGGCATAGACAGCACAAATAATAATAATGCCGAACCGGGCACAATGGATTTTAACAGTTTTACGTTAACTTCATCTGATGAAGAACCAGCAGTTGAGCCCGATATTCCGCAGATTCGTTCAACAACAATAGTTGATACAGGAATGGGTTTAACAGAATCTTTTAAGATTTTGTTTGATACACCTATGAACTTTGAATCTCTTTCTAATGTTAAGTTGTATAAGGATAGTTTGGGAGGAACACAGGTTCAATTAACTCCTTCTTTGTCAACAGACAGACTTGCGGCGTATTTCTCACATGTACCGCTTGAATATAATACAACTTATGTGCTCAGCATACCTGACACTGTTTTGTCTTCAACATACGGTGCTTTCGAGGGCGCTACATACACATTTACAACTATCAGTAAAACAGCACAGCACGAAAACGTTGTGTGGTTTGAAGATTTTGACACAAGAACAGGCTGGGACGAAACGGAGAGAAGAGCCGGCTGGGGCATGGCCATCAAAGAAACGATTGATGGTGTGTTGTGCGATATTGGCGGAGCGTCAAATTTAGGCGATCGTGATAATATTGCCGGGCAAAAGGCGGAATTTCGTGAAGGTGGAATTATGTTTACGAAACCGCTGACTTACGGCACATCAAACTTTGTTCATTTGACATTGCCGTTTACAGGTTACACGCTAAACGAAACTGCGGATTATGTAGCAGTTGAATTCGATTATTATCAGGAAGGAGAATACGGGGACAAATATTCATCAGACGTAAGAATTCAAAATGAAGCCGAAAATACTATTTTCGCATTAAACTTTGGTAGTCCGTCTTACGGTTTTCAGTATCATACTCTTTACGGATTGTATGCAAAAGATTTTGAAGAATATCCTGATTTTCAAAACAAACTTTTGGCGCTTGCTCCGGACGGTGTAATGAATGCAGAGGATGTAGCGGCGAACAGTATATCTAATAATAAATCACACTGGATAGGAACAGACGTAAAAATTCAAATTTTATTTGATGTTAAAAACAGTAAATATATAGTGAATTATTTTATTGACAATGAAAGATACGAGGCATTAAACGGATGGGAAGATATGGTTCCTGCATGGGATTTTAACTTAAACAAAATCACATTTACAGCACAAAGCGAGGCGGCTCCAACCAAGCCCGACGTAATTGTTAAATATGATAATGTTGCAATTGTTGAATATTCATCACCTGAAGTTGCCTTTACTTCAGTAGATGCACAATCCAACATTGAAACTGACGAGCCTGTAACAATTACATTTACAGAGCCTATGATGGAAGAAACATTAAAAGGTATTACTTTGAAGAAAGGCTCTGCAGATGTTGAAAATTTAGATTTTGAGTTGTCGCCTGACGGAAAAACTGTAACATTGATTTGCGATGAACTCGATAACGGAGCAGACTATACTCTTACAGTTCCTGAAACTGTAATGTCAGAAGATTATTTTGCAATGGCAGAAGAATATACCAAAATATTTACAACAATGGCGGCGGAAAAAGCATATACATTTACAACAAAAACTGCACCTACACCACCTATTATTGTATCTGCATCAATAACAGACGGCGAAACAGGTGTGCCTGTTACAAGTGAATTTACATTTACTTTTGACAAAGCGATGAATACATCAACATTTGACAATATAACATTAGTGAAGGTTGAAGGAGAGGAAGAAACTTCGGTTTCACTTTATCCTTCTGCTTCAAACGGTGATAAAACAGTAAGACTTGGTCACCCGAAACTTGATAATGGTAAAGATTACATCTTGACTATTCCCACAAGCGTAAAAGCAGTAAACAACCTTGCGCTTTCGAATGAAGTAAAATATACGTTTACAACTGCAAATGTTGCAGAGGGCGAAACTTTGTTATATGGTCAGTACTTTGATACTGCTATAGGCGGCGTAACTGAAACACAAGCCAGGTATCAGGACGGTAACTGGAATATTTATTCAAAGGTTGAAAACGAGACTGCTTGTTCTGATACAAACAAAGTAGAATTCAAAGACGGTAAAATGGTAATTACCAAGGAACAGAGAATAACAGGCGCAGAAGCACAAAACGCTATTTATGCTAAACTTGATTTGTCTAAGGCGGCAAATATGCCTGAAACAGGCGTTGTTGCTATTGAATATGACATTAATTACAGTAAAAAACCCCGGGATACATGGTACACAGATGCTGCTGTAAGCAGCAATGCTGAAATCACAAGACTTTGTTTCGCAAGCGGAAGTTTCGGCTGGATTGATAAGAGTGTTACCGATGATATAAGAACTGGTACAAAAATAACAACACCTTCAGACTGGCTGGAAGGCAAAGATATTCATGTGAAACTTGTGTATAACTTAGACGATAAAACTTATACTATGTTCTATACAGTTGATGGTGTAACATACCAGAGTCCTGTAGGAGTTGCTCCTTTCAGAAACGGTATTACAAGCACAAAAATTACTAAATTGAAATTTTCATATATTTACAGGTATTATGACGATGACCCGATTATAATCACACTGGACAATGTGGAAGTTAAAAAACTTACTAAACCTGTAGTTGACACAAATGCTTCATCAGTTGTTAACGGTCAGTCAGGGGTAAGCGCAACAGGAAAAATTACATTGAAATTTAATGCTGATATGAACACTAACTATTTTAAAGATATTAAGATTTACGAAGGCGAAGTAGCACCACAGAATGTTGTTCCCACAACTTCTGTTTTTGAAGATTCAAAAACCTGTTTTGTATATCTTGATAAGGGCTTGAAATACAGCACGCGTTACGTAATTGATATTCCTACGTCTGTTGTAAGTAAAAACTTGATTCCGGTTGCTGCAAAACAGATTAATTTTTATACAGAAGCGCCACAGATTGGATACGATGTAGAATTTGTTTCTGTTAAAAACGAAAGGGGCACTACGGTAACAGATATCAGGGGACTGAAATCTGTTAAAGCAGAAGTACTGTTTACAAACGAAATGTGTGCATGTTTAAAAGCACCAAAACTTATAGTTGCACTTTGTGACAGCGAAGGCAATATAAAGAGCATTTCTTACCGTGAAACTCCGGTGTATGTAGGTTCACCTCAGACTGTTGTTGCAAGTTTTACATCTACTATTCCTTTTGAATCGGGCGACTGCTTAAAAGCCTATGTATTAGACGGCACAACAGGAAGTATAATGTCACGGGAAGTTATATATAATTAATAAGATAATAAAAAGTCATTAGTCTTCGGACTAATGACTTTTGTATTTTGACGGTACAGTTCCGTAACATTTCTTAAAAACTTTTGTGAAGTATGAGATGTTGGTAAATCCGCATCTTTCTGCACTTTCGCTTACAGGTACGTTGTCTTTTAAAAGTTCGGTAACTTTAAGACATCTGTATCTGTTTATATATTCCACCACCGTGTTGGATGTGATTTTTTTGAACTCGCGGGACAAAGTGTATTTGTCAATGGCAGAAAATCGCGCGACATTTTTTTGTTATAGTTTTCTCTGATATATTTTATGCTTTTTTTTATTGTATCAAATTTGTTTTGTTCATATATAGCAGTAACGCTTTGCAAGTGATTTTCAAAAAGTTCTATAAGTATATTCAATAAACATACTTTTTATTTTGCAAAGACATGTTTGCCTATTGTGGTAATTACAGGTCTTGAATATATCCAGTTGTTTGTGGTTTTAGCAGGGTTGTAATAATATATTGCACCACCTGTTGGGTCCCAGCCGTTTAAAGCATCCTTTGCGGCTTTGTAAGGCGTGTCATACATTTCCGCGTTCCATTGTCCGTCCTGTAGTGCCGTAAATGCTCCCGGCTGATAAATTACGCCTGCAATAGTATTAGGAAAGGAGGAATGCTCAACTCTGTTTAACACAACTGCACCAACAGCAACTTGTCCTGTATAACTTTCTCCTCTTGCCTCTGCATTTATAATTCTTGCAAGGAGTCTTGCGTTGGTTTCGGCAGACCCTGATGCGGAATTTGAAGAGATGCCCATTTTTTCAAGAGTATTTTTTCCTGCTATTCCGTCCTGCTTAAGTCCGTTGTTTTTCTGGAACTGTGTAACCGCTTTTTTTGTGTTGCTTCCGAATATGCCGTCAACTTTTTTTATGTCATATCCCCATTTCTGAAGGCGTGACTGTATTTCTCTTACTTCGTCCCCTCTGGAGCCGTACTTTGATAATGTAGAAACACTAATTAGCGTTGCGGACAAAGACACTATCACAATAGAAAGGGTAATAAAAAGTATTGATTTTTTCATTGTTTTTCAACTCCTAACGTCTTTTACCGTTAGTGTTGCCAGAATAATATGATATTATGACAGTTTTTCCCGCATTTGCAAAAGCACCCGCTTTTCTATCCGCGACACCTGAACCTGGGATATTCCGATTTTTTTTGCAATTTCACTTTGAGTCTTGTCCATAAAATATCTCATAAAAATTATTTGTCTTTCCCTTTTGGGAAAAGTAGAAAGAACAGACTTAAGAGCAAGCCTGTCAATGCTTTCTGTTTCTAAATCGGTGTCTGCGGACAACTGTTGCTCTAAAGGTTGTTCGCCGTCTCCTGCATAGTTTAATGATGCGGGGCGGGTGTACGCTTCCATAGCCACAATAATATCTTCCGTGTTTACCCCTACCTCTTTGGCAATTTCCGAAACGGTGGGCTCGCGGTTTAAGGTTTTGGACAGTTTTTCTCTTACTGCCATTGCCTTTATACCTGTTTCCTTAATACTTCTGCTGATTTTTATTATGCCGTCATCTCTTATAAATCTTTTTATTTCTCCCGTTATCATAGGAACTGCATAGGTGGAAAACTGAAGACCTAAAGAGGTGTCGAATTTGTCAATGGCTTTAATAAGACCTATGCACCCCACCTGAAATAGGTCCTCTGCCTCGTGCCCTCTGTTCGAAAATCTTTTTACTATGCTCCACACCAGTTTACTGTTATTTTCCACTAAAAAGGAACGGCTGTCCTTGTCTCCGCTTTTTGCCTTGTTAATGGCAAGATAAATGTCAGGTTGCATAGTTTACACCTGCACTTTTTTTCGCATTATAACAGTAGTACCCATGCCTACGCTGGACTTTATTTCAAGGGAGTCCATAAATGTTTCCATAACAGTAAAGCCCATGCCTGAACGTTCTTCGTCAGGGCTGGATGTAAAAAGAGGACGTCTTGCTTCTGCTATGTCTTCTATTCCCCGTCCGTAGTCAGAAACGGTAATTTCAATTTCGTTTAAGTTATATACACAGCACACGGTAACAAAGCCTGACATATTTTCGTATCCGTGGACAATAGCATTTGTAACCGCCTCAGATACTGCGGTTTTTATGTCTGCTATGGTTTCTACGGTTAAGTCCAGTTGAGCACAAAAAGATGCAATGGCAACACGGGCAAGTCCCTCGTTAACAGACTTGTTTAAAAACTGTATTTTCATTTCGTTTATGTAATTCAATTATTTCACCTCCAAGGCTTTTTGTTGGTTGGGATATATGGTAATAAGTCTTGACAGTCCAGACATTTTTACCAAGTCTTTAATTCTCTGATTGGTACCAAAGGCGCAGACAGAACCTTTTATTGCCTCCATAAGTCTGTACCGCCCCATTATTACGCCTATTCCGGAACTGTCCATAAAATGTACCTTTGTAAAGTCAAAAACAACTTTCCTGATTTCGCCTTTTAAAATAATACGGTCTGCTTTTTCTCTGATTTCTGAAGCGTAGTGATGGTCAAGTTCCCCTTCGGGTCTTATTATCATTGCATCGCCCATAATATCTATTGTCATATTTATCACCCCGTTTTTTGTTATTATATGGAGATTATATTATATCTATTCTGTAAAAAAAGTCGTTTTTTGTATAACAATCCAAACTTTATGAAAAAATATTACAAGAGGTGAAAACAATTGATAATTACTTTTATAAGAACGATTATTCTTTATCTTCTGGTTGTTTTCAGTATGAGAATAATGGGAAAAAGGACAATAGGAGAGTTGCAACCTTATGAACTTGTAATAGATATTATGATTTCAGATTTGGCGTCTGTGCCTATGCAAAGCACAGACTTTCCTCTTTTGTCGGGCATAATCCCTATTTTAACACTTATTACTCTGGAGATTTTTATGTCTTACGCATCTTTGAAATCACGGAAAATCAGAAAGTTCCTTTGCGGAGAGCCTACCACGGTAATTAAGGATGGGGAAATCAACTATAAAAATTTAAAAAGTTTAAGATTTGCTCATACTGACCTTTTGGAAGAACTCCGCCAGGGTGGGTGCGATGACGTAAAAGAAGTAAAAAGGGCGGTGGTGGAAACCAACGGCAAGTTAAGTATATTGCTCAAAAAGGAGAACAGCCCCCTTACAAAAGAAGATGCAATAAAAATTATTTCTAAACAGCGAGGGAAAAAATGAAGGACGTAATTATAGCAACAGTAATACTTGTACTGATTATTTCCGTTTGTGTAACCTTTTATTGCCTTTCTATGGATTTTAGCCATGATATGTCAGAAAACCTTGAGCTTGCAAAGGAGGCAGTAAAGGAAGAAAATTACGATTTGGCAGCAATTTACTCCAAAAACTGTATAGATATTCTTGAAAAAAGCAATGTATGGCTGTCGGCGATGGCAAACCACGAAGAACTTAACGCCATGAAAACTGGGCTTTTAAGGGTACAGCAGTTTATCGCTTATTCCCACGATGAAGAGGCTATGGCGGAACTGGGAGAAGTGTCAGGCCTTATAAATCATTTCAACAACAGCGAGAAGGTGTCTGTTGAAAATATATTTTAACAAATTATGAATTTTTACAGAATTGTTACAAAAAACTTGATTTTATGTAATATATATAGTATAATGGACACAATGGAAATTGTG
The DNA here is from genome assembly GCA_017646825.1 of Clostridia bacterium. Classification (GTDB taxonomy): domain Bacteria; phylum Bacillota; class Clostridia; order Monoglobales; family Firm-18; genus RGIG1864. The sequence continues at coordinate 10,172 of JAGCLT010000079.1, forward strand.
TGTCTATAATAAATAGACGCATCTTGTTTAAAAAAGGTAGTAAATCGAGGTGATTATTTGCGTTATAATCTACGCACGGGGCGTCTTGGATTTAAGGTAGGAAAACTTATGTTTTTTAAAAAATCAGTAAAGGTGCAAAAGACATTTCTGATAGCGCCAAAACTTACTGTAAGACGCTTTGGGATGAAGAAAATAGGCAATATAATTGAAAAATGCAAGATACTTTTTAATAAAAAGTCTCAATTAACAAGAATTAAACCTGTGGCTGATGCCGTTAAAATATTCAACCTTGTAAAACACGTAGCTCTTTATACTACTGCTTTGGCAGTAATGTGCTTTATAGTATATGGTTCTTTTATGTCTCTTAATTTGACTGTTGCAAAAAATGTACTTATTGACGGTAAATCTGTAGGTGCAGTAACAGATATAGAACAGTTTAAAACATACTACAGCCAGTTACACGAAGAATTAAAAGACAACCTTGGGGACAGCAAAATCCGTAAGGTATCATATCTGCCCTGTATTACATTTAATGACAGTGTAGATGACCAGTATACATTAAAGCAGAACATTATGTCATTGTATGACGGTGTTATAAATGCTTATTCTGTTTATGCAGACGGTGAATTTGTATGTGCAGCCCTTGAAAAAACAGATTTGGAAGGGGCTCTTGAAACCATAAGAACGTCTTACGGTAACGTTGATACCGCAACGTTTGTTCAAAACATTGAAATCAAAAACGAACTGGTGACAAATAACAGTATCAGATTTGGTAAAAATATAAACAAAGAACTGTTGTCAAATAAAAAAGCAGAAGGTGTTTATGTAGCAACTAAAAAACAGTCAATGTGGGAAATAGCATCAATGTTCGGTATGTCTATTGATAAACTGGAAACAATGAATCCCGGACTTTTAAGTTCAGTTGACGAAGGAACACAAATTAACGTAATAAAATCAGTTCCCGTTTTGTCAGTACAGACTTCTGCCCACGTTGAAGGTGAGTTTGACATTGCCTGTGCCTCGGAAGTTGTTTATGACAAAACCATGGCAAAAGGCAAACAAAAGGTTACCGTTGCTGGCGAAAATGGTAAACAGTTTGTTAAAAAAGATGTTGTATTTATAAACGGCGAAGAAGTTACAGAAACAATTCATGAGAAAACTGTAATAAAAGAGCCTGTGGCAAAAGTGACGGTTGTGGGGACAAAGTTAAGCGGTGTAGGTACGGGAAGTTTCATAAGACCTACTTACGGCTCGCTAAGTTCACGTTATGGCACAAGATGGAACAGACAACATCAGGGAATAGATATTGCTGCTTCTACAGGTACAGATATAGTTGCCGCTGATGACGGAGTAGTTGAGTTTTCCGGTTGGGAAGGCGGCTACGGCAATCTTGTAAAACTAAGTCATGGTAACGGCTATACCACATACTACGGACACTGCAGTAAGTTGTTGGTAAAAAAAGGTCAGGTAGTTGAAAAAGGTCAGGTTATTGCAAAGGTCGGCTCAACAGGAAGAAGTACAGGTCCTCATTTGCATTTTGAAGTAAGACTTAACAACGTGCCTCAAAACCCACTCCAGTTTATCAGTTCAAATTAAGAAAGGGTAATTATGATGGAAAAAACAATTTTAATTGTAGATGACGAAGCGCCTATAGTTGATATATTAAGAATTAATTTAAAGAAAAACGGTTACAAGGTTTTAGAAGCCTATGACGGCGAAGCGGCGGTAAAAATAGCATTGGAGGAAGACCCCGACCTTATTCTCCTTGACGTAATGCTTCCTAAAATGGACGGTTTTACCGTTTGCAGAAAATTAAGAGAAAGAATTAACACTCCTATAGTTATGATTACTGCAAGAGAAGCGGAGGAGGACAAAGTTTTAGGTCTTGCAATCGGTGCAGATGACTATATAACAAAGCCTTTCTCAATTAAAGAACTTCTTGCAAGAGTTCAGGCTAACTTACGCCGCGGTGCAAAGGAATATACATACATTGACGGCGATGAAAACGACACCTCTATAAAACAGGGAGATTTAACATTAAACATTGAACGTTTTGAAGTTAAAAAAGGCGGAAAGTTAATAGACCTTACAATCCGTGAATTTGAACTGCTGAAGTTTTTGGCACTGCAGCCCGAGAAGATTTATTCCCGTGAAACTCTGATGGAAAAGGTATGGGGTTACGATTATCTTGGTGATTTAAGAACTGTTGACGTTACTGTAAGACGTCTTCGTGAAAAAATTGAGGATAACCCGTCAGAGCCCACTTACGTTATTACAAAAAGAAGTATGGGATATTACTTTGCAAAACAAAAATAATGTTACGGCGTCTTCTTTAAACGAAGACGCCGTTTTTAACGGAGAGTACAGTTATGACAAAAATTAAAGAAAATATAATTACATTTTTAAAATGGAGTGCTGTGGCGGTAATAATTGGCATAATACTTGGGCTTTTGGGGTATCTGTTCCATGTTACTCTGGAGTTTGCAACAGAAGTCCGTATGAGCAAAATGTATCTGGTGTGGTTGTTGCCCCTTTCAGGTGTTATTATCGTGGCTCTTTACAAAATATGCGGTATGGAAAAGAACAAAGGTACAAACTGCGTGATTATGTCTGTTCGCAAAGAGGATAAGCCGCCTCTTATATTAGCCCCTCTTATTTTTATTTCAACTGCAATTACTCACCTGTTCGGCGGCTCTGCCGGTCGTGAGGGTGCCGCTTTGCAGATGGGCGGAAGCGTGGGCTATTTTGTAGGTGACAAACTGAAACTTGACGAAAAAGACAAGGCAACTGCAACTATGTGCGGTATGAGTGGCGCTTTTTCTGCCCTTTTCGGAACTCCTGTCACTGCCTCGGTTTTTGCTATGGAAATAACTGATGTTGGCGTTATGCAGTACTGTGCCATTGTGCCCTGCGTGCTTTGCGCAGTTGTAGGGCGTTTTATAGTGCAGTGTTTTGGCGTTTTACCTACTGCTTACACTGTGACAGATGTTCCAACTCTGTCAGCGGTGTCGGTTCTTCAGACTGTTGCTCTTGGAATACTTTGTGCCGTAGTAAGCAAAGTTTTCTGTATGGCACTCCACAAAACTCATACACTTTATGAAAAGTACATACCAAATAAATTTCTTTCGGCTGTTGTGGGCGGATTAATTGTTGCGGTTCTGACTTTTGTGTTGGGTACAGGGGATTACAACGGAGCAGGGACTCACATAATTGAAAAAGCAATTTCGGGTAAAGCCGAAATTTATGCTTTTGCTGTTAAAATACTGTTTACCGCAATTACCTTAGGCGCAGGTTTTAAGGGCGGAGAGATAGTACCCACCTTGTTTATCGGTGCAACTTTTGGTTGTGCAGTATCCCCTCTTTTGGGATTAGCCCCGTCTTTTGGTGCATCTTTAGGAATGATTGCTCTTTTCTGCGGTGTTACAAACTGCCCGTTAAGTGCGCTTGTTATGTCTGTTGAACTTTTTGGCGGTCAGGGTTTTGTGCTTTATATGGTTGCGGTGGCTGTAAGTTATATGTTGTCAGGCTATCAGGGACTTTACAGTTCGCAAAAAATAATATATTCAAAAACAAAAATGGAATAGGGAAATGCCCTCTGCTAATACAATGTTAGCAGGGGGTATTTTTATGTTTTTTATGATGCTTTTAAAACAGTTGTTTGCATTTATTTCCTACGTCTCTTCTTATAATTCTTTCCCCAAGCCGTTAAGCGTTAAAGAAGAACAAAGACTTTTGGAACTTTATGCAAACGGCGATATTGATGCAAAAAACAAACTTATTGAACATAATTTAAGGCTTGTTGCTCATATTGCGAAAAAGTATTCAGGCGCCGGCAAAGATGCAGATGACTATATTTCCATTGGTACTATAGGTCTTATTAAAGGAATTAACAGTTTTAACACGAAAAAAGGAGCAAAACTTTCTACATATATTTCCCGTTGTATTGATAACGAGATACTTATGTTTATACGCTCCAATAAGAAAATACAAAACGAAGTGTCTATAGATGAACCTATAGGTGTGGATTTTGAGGGAAATCAGATTACCTTTAACAGCATTTTGTGCAGTAACGATGACGAAGTCTGCGATGCAATAAACAATAAAATGCTGGTGAATAAACTGTACGATGCGGTGGAAACATCCTTGTCCCCAAGGGAAAGGGATATTATAATTATGCGATACGGACTTAATGGTACAAGAGAAATGACACAAAAGGAAGTGGCAAAAAAACTAAACATTTCAAGGTCTTATATTTCAAGAATCGAGAAAAAGGCAATAGAAATACTAAAAGAAAAGATGTTCAAAACTGAACATCTTTAAACTATTCTGTTTTATTGACAGGAAGTTTTATTATAACTTCTGTACCCTGTCCTACATCGCTGTCGATGTAAATTGTGCCGTTATGCAGTTTTATAATTTCGTAAGCAATGGAAAGTCCAAGACCTGTGCCGCCCTGTTCACGGGAACGGTGCTTGTCAACTCTGTAAAACCTTTCGAAGATTTTGGGCAGAGACTCTTTCGGAATACCTATGCCGTTGTCTTTAATTTTGATGTATGCCTCGTTATATAAAAATCCTGCATAGACGTTTATTACGCCGTCATCGCCTGTATATTTTACTGAGTTGGAAATTATGTTTGTTATAACCTGCTCTATTCTGTCACGGTCTGCAGAAACTGGAGGTATTTCGCTTGACAAAGTATAATTAATAACTTTACCGTTGTTTTTTGCATCTACCGACAGTTTGGTAACTACCTCGTAAAGGAGTTTGTCTAAAGAAAATTTGGTTTTTACAATTGACAGTTTTCTGTGGTCAAGACTGCTTAATGTAAGCAAATCTTTAACAAGTCTTGTCATTCTGTCAACTTCGTTACCGATTACGTTTAAGTAGTACTTGTCCTCTTCGTTTTCCGTGTTGTCAATCATTGTTTCTGAATATGTTTTAATTGTGGTAAGAGGAGTACGGAGTTCGTGGGATACGTTTGCCACAAATTCACGGCGTGAAAGTTCAAGTCTTTGAATTTCTGTAATATCGTGAAGCACTACAACTACGCCGTTACTTAATCTTTCGTTATCTGACTTAAATGTAGCAAAGTAGGCTTTTAAGTATTTGTTGTTTACATCTATGTCTTTTTCTACCAGATTTTTCTTTAAGTATAACATTTCTTCCATCGAAACATTAAGTCCCAAAGAATTAAAGTATTCGTCAAAAGTGATTTTCTTGTTTTTGCGAAGACCTAATAATGAGTAGGCTGTAGCGTTTATAAGCACCAGTTTCTGATTGGAGTCAAAAGCAAGTACGCCGTCGTTCATGTGCTGAAGAATTGTTTCCAGTTTGTTTTTCTCCTGGGATATTTCGTCCATTGAATTTTTAATCATTACTGCCATATCGTTAAAGGTGGAAGCAAGTTTGCCTAACTCGTCATCTGATTTAACGTCAATTTTTTGCAGGTAGTTACCGCCTGCGATGTTTTCTGCTTTGTTGGTAATGTTGATAATAGGTCTTGTAAGAGTCTTTGACATAAAAAAGCCTAAAAGCATGGAAATAAGCACACCGAAAAGCAAAGCCTGTGCAATAATTAAGATTACATTGTGATTAATGTCAAGTAGTTCCGCTTTTGTGTCTCTTACATAGATAATATGATTGTTTAAGGGATAAGCATAGTCAATATAATCTGTATTTACATTTGTGGTACTGCCGATGTTTCCTGCCATTGCTGCAATAATGTTGTCTGTAATTCCTCCCTGGTAGTAATCCTTTGAACCTGAAATGATTTCGGCACTTGTTTTGTCAAGAATGAAATAATCTCTGTTGGAGTTAAGACCAAGACGACCTGAATAAGCATCAAGTATTGTTTTTAATGCATTGGCAGGTTGGTCATTGTTTTCTGCGTCCTGAAGCTGGTCTGTAAGTTCAGGTAAAAAACTAAGGGACATTTCCTGGGCAAAGGAACGGTGGTAAAAGTCTGTGATGCGTTCCTGCATAAATGTACCGAATGCAACGAGAATTGCCACAACCAGTATTACAAACATTGTTACAAGTTTCCATTGAATAGATTTAAACAATAGATTACACTTCCTTTAATTTCTCTTTTATTCCCTTTAGTGCCATAGCCCTGTGGCTTATACTGTTTTTCTGCTCTGCAGTTATTTCTGCAGAAGTTTTACCGTACTCGGGAAGATAGAAAAGACAGTCGTACCCAAATCCCCCTGTGCCTTTCATTTCAAAATCTATAGTGCCGTGAAACTGACCTTCGTGGGAAATGATTTTGCCGTCGGGAAATACCACTACCATAGCGCAGGTAAAGTGGGCGTTTCTGTTTTTTATACCCTCCATATTTTTAAGAAGCAACAAGTTGTTGTCAAGGTCGTTGCCTGTATTACTGTAACGTGCAGAATATATTCCGGGAGCACCGTTTAACGCATCTACACAAAGACCGCTGTCGTCTGCCATGGTAATTTCACCGCAAAGTTTCATGATTTCCGTTGCTTTTTTTGTGGCGTTACCTAAAAATGTATCTGCATCTTCGTCAACTTCTATGTCTATGCCCATCTCTTCCATAGACACGAAATTGTACGGCATATCTTTAAAAATATCTTTTATTTCTTTTAATTTACCTTTGTTTTTTGTTGCAACTACAATTGTTTTCATAAACTAAACTCCTTTGCTGATAAAATTATATCACAAAAGTTGAGGCATTTAAAGTATTTTTTAAAAATATATTGATTTATTAAGATGTGATGTGATATAATGAACGGGATTAAAAGGAAAGAGGTGGTACGTAAATGAATTATAACTTGACTGAAGTTTTAGCAAGGTTCGGAATTTCGGGCAGTGCATCAAGATACGGTAACGGCCACATAAACGATACATATTTAACTGATGACGGGAAATACATTTTGCAGCGTATTAACGCAAATGTGTTTAAAAATCCCGATGATGTTATGAATAATATTTTAGCGGTAACCAAACACATGAGAGAGTCTCTTAAAAAGTTGGGCAGAGACTATGAACGTGAAACCATGACGGTTATAAATACTGTTGGCGGCAAACCCTATTATCTTACAGAAGAGGGCGACTTTTTCAGAGTATATTTGTTTATCAGTGACACAATTACATATCAGATGGTTGAAGACCCTGAGATTTTCTATAATGCAGCAAAAGCGTTTGGTGACTTTCAGAAGATGATAGCAGATTTCCCTGCAGATAAATTAAACGAAACTATAAAAGATTTCCATAACACAAAAGTAAGATATGAGAACTTTAAAAATTCTGTGGCACAGAACAAATCAGGCAGAGCAGAGGAAGTAGAAGAAGAAATCAAATTTGTTACAGACAGAGAGCATTACTGCGATGTGGTAAATCAGGCTATAAAGGATAAAACTGTTCCTCTTCGTGTAACTCATAACGATACAAAATTAAATAACGTACTTATGGATAAAGAAACAGGCAAAGGTGTTTGTGTAATTGACCTTGATACTGTAATGCCCGGCTCACTTTTATACGACTGCGGCGATTCATTAAGATTTGGTACAAATACTGCAAAGGAAGACGAGGCCGATTTGTCAAAAGTTTCCTGCAGTCTGGAGTATTTTGAAGCATTTACAAAAGGCTTTATGGAAGTAATGTCAGACACTATGACAGAAAAAGAAATTGAGTTGTTGCCGTTCTCTGCAATTCTTATGACCTTTGAATGTGGTATGAGATTTTTGGCAGACCACATTGACGGCGATACATACTTCAGAATTTCAAGACCTAATCATAATCTTGACAGAGCAAGAAACCAGTTCAAACTTGTTTATGATATGGAACAGAAACTACCCCAGATGAAAGAGATTGTAAATAAATACAGATAATTTGTAAAAGACTATTCATTAAAATAGTCTTTTGTGCAAGGGAGATATATATGAAGAAAATTTTACAGTTGTTCTGGGCATTTTTCAAAATCGGTGCATTTACTTTTGGGGGCGGGTACGCTATGATACCCCTTATTCAGGGAGAAATTGCCGAAAACAAAAAATGGATTACTGATGAAGAAATACTTGAAATAATAGCTATAGCAGAGTCAACTCCCGGACCTATTGCTATAAATTCGGCGACATTTGTGGGCTACCGTGTGGCAGGTTTCTTTGGAGCTATGTTTGCAACTTTGGGAGTAGTTCTTCCGTCCTTTATAATTATCCTTATAGTTTCTTTCTTTTTAAACCAGTTTAAAGAGAACAAGTATGTAAATTATGCGTTTTTTGGTATAAGAGCAGGGGTGCTTGCACTTATAATAAAGGCTCTTGTATCTATGTATAAAAAAGCACCTAAGGGAATTGTGCCTTATATTATTATGGGCGTTTCCTTTATCCTTGCAGGTATAGTTAAAATAAATGTTATAATTGTAATAATTATAAGCGGTGTCACAGGGTTTGTTACTTATACTTTAAAAAGGAGGAAAGAACAGTGATTTTTCTGGAACTTTTTCTTACCTTCTTTAAAATAGGGGCATTTACCTTTGGGGGCGGATATGCAATGCTCCCTTTAATTCAGGAGGCGGTTTTACAAAAAAACTGGCTTGGTCTTGAAGAAGTAATAAACTTTATTGCTGTGAGCGAAAGCACTCCGGGCCCTTTTGCAATCAATATGGCCACTTATGTAGGAAATGTTATGGGAGGGGTTTTCGGTGCCTTTTGTGCTACCCTCGGCGTGGTGCTTCCGTCGTTTATTATAATACTGAGTGTGGCAAAGTGCTTTGACAAATTTAAAAACAGCTACAGTGTAAAAGGTATTATGTCAGGACTAAAGCCTGCGGTTGTGGGTCTTATCGGCTCTGCAGTTTTGTCTATAGGAAAAACTGCACTTGTAACATCTGCAGTTTATTTCTCTTTAGCAATATTTTTAGTATCTCTGGTGATGGCTTTTAAGAAAGTTCACCCCATTGTGATTATTTTAATTACTGCAGTTTTAGGTATAATATTTGGTATTGCGTTTGGGATTTAAGGAGGATATTAAAATGAACAAAAAAGCGTATTTTTACATTGACGATGTTATCTGGCCTTTTCGCGACATCGCAAATGAACGACCAAAGTCAATTTTTGACCAGAGACTTCTTAAAATACTGAAAGAAGCCCACGACAGGTACGGACTTACTGTAACGCTTAACTGTTTTTACCGCACAGACTATTCATATACCGATGTGGAATTTGATTTAAGTATGATGCCTGATGACTATAAGGCAGAGTGGGAAGCAAACTCACACTGGCTTAAACTTGGCTATCACTCAAAACAGGAATTCCCCGATTACCCGTTGATTAATGTATCTTACGAAGATATGAAAAACGAGTACACACGTTTTGCCAATGAGGTTAAACGATTTGCCGGGGAAAATGTTTTAATGGAGTCAATTAACCCTCACTGGTGGCCAGTAAGTAAAGACGGTTGCAGAGCCTTAAGAGACTGCGGAATAAAACTTTTCAGTTGTACTTACGGTGAAACAAGAGAATACAACGGAGATCCCGCAAGCCTGCCTTACGGTCACGCTTTCCGATTGCTTCAAAACAGAAAACCCGAATCAAAATTATTCTATAGACCTGGTCGTGACCAGTCAGTTGCAAATTCTCTTTGCGGGTATAATCACTTATATACAGAAGAGGGCGAAACAACTTTCGGTACATTCAAGACTGTGTATAAAGAGGAACTTGGAATACATTTCAAAAGATTTGGTAACGGTGTTTGCTTAAATACCTGTCCCCTTGATGAAATTGAAGGTGATCTGTTGCCGAAAACAGATAAAGAGTATATATGCTTTGCTACTCACGAACAGTACGCATATCCCGAATACTATGCATATCAGCCGGAAACAAAAGAAAAATTATTCAAGACTTGCGACGTGCTGGAAAAAGCGGGATATGAATATTTCTTTGTGGATGAATGTCTTGATATTGAATAATGGAGAGTGATGTTTTATGAAGTTAGCAGTAAACACAAGTCAATTGTACAGAATAGGAGGTATGGACAAAGCGATCGACTATCTTATAGGCGCAGGATTTGATGCGTTGGATTTTTCGTTTTCGGAAGACTTTTTTGAACAGTTACCAAAAGACAAAGAGTATTACACTGAACTCCGAAAAAAAGTCGAGGCAAGGGGTGTTGTTTTTAATCAGGCACACGCGCCTGCACCTTCCAGTTTTGTTGACCCCGAGCAGAACAAAAAAATGTTTGATGATATTGTATCATCTATGAAAAGAGCGTCTTATTTAGGTGTAAAAAATATTGTTGTTCATCCTTGTCAGCACTTTAGTTATGATAATAAAGGAGTGCCGGAAGCTCTGTTTGAGTACAATATGGATTTTTATAAAAGCCTGATACCTTATGCAGAAGAGTACGGCATCCGTGTTGCTATTGAAAATATGTGGCAGTACCCCGGAATGATCAGCCACTCCACATGCTCCCGTCCTGATGAGATGATTCGATATTTTGATTCTCTTAACAACGACAGTTTTGTATGTTGTCTGGATATAGGTCACGCAGTATTGGTTCGAGAAAACCCTGATGATTTTATCCGCAAACTGGGAAACAAGCGTCTTGGTTGCTTACATGTGCATGATGTTGACGGAACTCGCGATACTCATACACTTCCGTATTTTGGCGTAACCCGCTGGGACGATGTTATGGAAGCACTTGCAGAAATTGATTACAAAGGCGACCTTACATACGAAGTGGTATCAGGTTACTATGTTAGAAAGCCCGAAGCATTGATGGAACATTATGTAAAACTTATGGAACAAACAGGAAGATACTTGATTGATATATTTGAAAAAGCCAAGAAATAAAAAAATGGCCCATATCCTGATGGATATGGGCTTATTTTATTGTTCTATACTTTTTGCAATCTCCTGTGCCATATTTTCAATTTCGTTTTTGTCATACATTGCGGATTTAATTGTAACATTGTTTTCCAGAATAGTTATGTCTTTCATTGAACTCAAAATTTCCGTTGCAAGTTTTGTGAAAGCAGGCGCCCAACTTCCGTTTTGTATAAGTCCTACTGTTCTGTTTTGAACATTAAGGGCTTTTAAGTCATGCAAAAATGTTTCTGTGGGCGGATATATGCCGTTGTTGTATGTGGGTGATGCAATTACAATATGACTGCATCTGAAACATTCCGAGACAAGGTAAGAAAAATGTGTGGTGGAAATATCATATACCACAATTTTTTTAACGCCGTTTTTCGCCAGTTCCGAAGCCAGAGCGTTTGCAACAGACTGCGTGTTGCCGTACATAGATGCGTATGCAATCATTACCGCCTTTTCTTCAGGCTGGTAACTGCTCCACTTCTGATACTTGTCTATAATTACATTTAAATCTTTACGCCATACTGGACCGTGCAAAGGACAAATTGTTTCTATTTCAAGTGCGGAGGCTTTGTTAAGAAGCGCCTGCACCTGGGGACCGTATTTGCCTACTATGTTTGAGTAGTAGCGTCTGGCTTCGCTCATATCAAAGTGCGCTTCGTCGCAGAATATATTACCGTTTAATGCTCCGAAAGTACCGAAAGCGTCTGCAGAATATAATGTTTTGTCGTAACTGTCATAAGTTACCATTGCTTCTGGCCAGTGTACCATTGGTGCCATAACAAAGTTAAGAGTGTGTTTGCCAAGTGATAAGGTGTCTCCCTCTTTTACAGTTAAGTAAGAAACGTCAGAAAGTGACGGGAAAAATTGTGAAATCAACTTAACTGTTTTGTCATTTGCAACTACCTGCACTCCCTGGTATTTGTCGACAAGGTCTTTTAGCATAGCACAGTGGTCAGGCTCCATATGGTTTACTATAATGTAGTCAGGTCTTTTTCCTTCTAATACATATTCGATATTTTCCATAAACTGTCTTCCGCAGCTCTGGTCAACTGTATCTAAAATTGCAATTTTTTCGTCTTTGATTACGTATGAATTGTAGGAGACCCCGTTTGTAAGGGGGAATATGTTTTCAAACAGATTTATACGTCTGTCGTTTGCACCTACCCAGAAACAATCATTGTTTATCATTTGTGTAGAATTCATATCTATCATTCCTTTCGGATTATATTGTACCATAAATTATAACAATATGCAAAATATTTTTTGAAATAGTATTGACAGTTGGAATTTTATGTGATATTATATATAATCTAGTATGATGGGTATTATGCCTTTTTATGTAAAAATGTCAAAAATAAGGATTAAGTATAAATTTTAACGAGGTGATTGTATTGCTCACAAAGGAACAACTTGTGCATCCAGTGCGCTACGGCAAAAATACTAGAATGAGTTATTCAAGAATAGGTGAATGTTTGGACATGCCAAACTTAATCGAAATTCAGAAGAACTCTTATGAGTGGTTTTTGACCGAGGGACTAAAGGAAGTGTTTCACGACATTTCTCACATCACAGACTTTTCAGGTAATCTTGTTCTTGAATTTGTTGATTTTTCATTGGACAGTACACCGAAATATTCTGTTGAGGAAAGCAAGGAAAGAGATGCAACTTACGCTACCGCTTTGCGTGTGAAAGTGCATTTAATCAACAAGGAAACAGGGGAAGTAAAAGAGCAGGAAATCTTTATGGGTGACTTCCCGCTAATGACAGACCAAGGCACATTTATCATCAACGGCGCCGAGCGTGCCATCGTTAGTCAGCTTGTTCGTTCACCTGGTATTTATTATGCTATGCAACATGACAAAACAGGTAAAGAACTGTTTTCAAATACTGTAATTCCTAACCGTGGTGCTTGGCTTGAATATGAAACAGAGCCAAACGATGTAGTTAATGTAAGAATAGACAGAACAAGAAAAATTCCTGTTACTGTTTTAATCCGTGCTTTGGGACTTGGTACTGATGGTGAGATTATCGAATTTTTCGGTGACGACCAGCAGATTTTGGCAACCCTTGAAAAAGACGGAACCAAATCTTACGACGAAGGTTTACTTGAAATTTACAGAAAACTTCGTCCGGGCGAACCTCCCACGGTTGAAAGTGCAGAAACACTTATTAATTCTTTGTTCTTTGACTGCAGACGTTACGACCTTGCAAAAGTAGGCAGATATAAATTCAACAAAAAGCTTGCCATGGGACCAAGACTTACAGGTCTTACTGTTGCGGAAGACGTAATTTCTCCCGTAACAGGCGAAGTTCTTGCAAAAGCAGGGGAGAAATTGACTGAAGAACACGCTATGATTATTGAGTCAAACGACGTTAACAGAGTTTTGGTTGATGTTGAAGGTACAAAAGTGTTCGTTATCGGCAACAACATGGTTAACCTTGAAAACTATGTTGACTTTGATGTAAAAGAACTTGGCATAAAAGAAAAGGTATATTTACCTGTTCTTAAGAAGATATTAGAAGACAACAAAACAGAAGAAGAAATCAAAGAAGCAATCACAGACGAGATTGATGAACTTATTCCTAAATATATAAGACCTGACGATATTTTAGCGTCAGTTAACTATCATCTTGATTTGGCATACAAAATCGGCGACACAGATGATATCGACCATTTGGGCAACAGAAGATTAAGATGCGTAGGTGAACTTTTGCAAAATCAGTTCAGAATCGGTTTGTCAAGAATGGAAAGAGTAGTAAGAGAAAGAATGACTATCCAGGATCTGGATGTTGTTACACCTCAGTCTCTTATCAACATAAGACCTGTTGCATCTGCAATCAAAGAATTCTTTGGTTCATCACAGTTGTCACAGTTTATGGACCAGACCAACCCTCTTGCTGAGTTAACTCATAAGAGAAGACTTTCAGCGTTAGGTCCGGGCGGTTTGTCAAGAGAAAGAGCAGGTTTCGAAGTTCGAGACGTTCACCATACTCACTACGGAAGAATGTGTCCTATCGAATCTCCTGAAGGTCCTAACATCGGTCTTATTTCTTCATTGTCAACTTTTGCACGTATCAACGAATACGGCTTTATTGAAACGCCTTACAGAAAGGTTGATAAAGAAACAGGCTGTGTTACTGACGAAACAATTTATATGACCGCAGATATCGAGGACAGATATGTTGTTGCACAGGCTAATGAGCCATTAGACGAAAACAACAAATTTGTAAAGAAAAACGTTACTGCAAGATATAAAGATAAAATTATGGAAGTTGACTCTAAAGACGTTGACTTTATGGACGTATCACCAAAGCAGATAGTATCAGTTGCTACTGCTATGATTCCGTTCCTTGAAAACGATGACGCTAACCGTGCTCTAATGGGTTCTAACATGCAGCGTCAGGCAGTACCGCTATTAAAAACTGATTCACCTATCGTTGGTACAGGTATGGAATACCGTGCTGCAAAGGACTCGGGCGCAGTAGTACTAGCAAAAGCAACAGGTGTTGTTTCAAAAGTTTCTGCTGACGAAATTATTATTACAGGTGATGACGGTGAAACTTACAAACACAAATTAATGAAGTTCTGCCGTTCAAACCAGGGTACATGTATTAACCAAAGACCAATAGTTGAAGTTGGAGAAAAAGTTGAAAAAGAAGATATTATTGCAGACGGTCCTTCAACAGACAACGGTGAAATCGCTCTGGGCAGAAACATCCTTATCGGCTTCCTTACATGGGAAGGTTACAACTACGAGGATGCTATCCTTATTAATGAAAAGTTAGTTAAAGAAGATACATTTACTTCAATTCACGTTGAAAAATACGAATGTGAAGCAAGAGACACAAAACTTGGTGCAGAAGAAATTACAAGAGATATTCCTAACGTAAGCGAAGATGCTCTTCGTGATTTGGACGAGTTTGGTATTGTAAGAGTGGGTGCCGAAGTAAGACCGGGAGATATTTTAGTAGGTAAAGTTACACCAAAAGGCGAAACAGAACTTACAAGCGAGGAAAAATTACTTCGTGCAATCTTCGGTGAAAAAGCAAGAGAAATAAGAGATACATCATTAAAAGTACCTCACGGTGAAGCAGGTATCATTGTTGACGTTAAAATCTTTACAAGACAAAACGGCGACGAACTACCACCGGGAGTTAACCAACTTGTAAGAGTATATATTGCACAGCGCAGAAAAATCAGCGTTGGTGATAAAATGGCAGGTCGTCACGGTAACAAAGGTGTTATTTCAAGAATATTGCCTGAAGAGGATATGCCGTTCTTACCTGACGGTACACCACTTGAAATCGTGCTTAACCCTCTTGGCGTACCTTCCCGTATGAACATCGGACAGGTTTTGGAAGTTCACTTGGGTTATGCTGCAAAAGCACTGGGCTGGAAAATAGCAACTCCTGTATTTGACGGCGCAAGTGAAACAGACATTATGGATACTCTTGAAATGGCAGGATACAACAGAGACGGTAAAACTGTTCTTTATGACGGTAGAACAGGTGAGCCCTTTGATAACAGAGTAACAGTAGGTTATATGCACTACTTAAAACTGCATCACTTGGTTGACGATAAGATTCACGCAAGGTCAACTGGACCTTACTCGCTGGTAACACAACAGCCTCTTGGCGGTAAAGCACAATTCGGCGGACAACGTTTCGGTGAGATGGAAGTTTGGGCACTTGAAGCATACGGTGCTTCATACACCTTGCAGGAAATACTTACAGTTAAGTCTGACGATGTTGTGGGACGTGTTAAAACTTACGAAAGTATTGTAAAAGGTGAGAACATACCTACTCCCGGCGTACCTGAATCATTCAAGGTATTAATCAAGGAATTACAGAGCTTGATGCTTGACGTTAAGGTTCTTGACGAAGAGGGCGAAGAGATTCCGATTCTGGAAAGCGTTGACGAAGAAGATATCTACGAGGCAAGAAGAGTTGTTGCAGACTCAGATGACGAATCACCAATCATTGATTTGGCAGGACAGATTGCTGACGAAGATGATATCATTGACAGTATTTCAGATGACGATGAAGACCTTGATGATATGGATTATGATGACATTGAAACAGAAGAATCGGAAACAGAAGACAGTGATGAAATTTCCGTTGAAGATTTGCTTGAAGAAGTAGCAAAAGAAGTGTTCAGCACAGACGAAAAAAATGAAGAATAATTCGATGGAAATTTTAGAAGGAGTTGAGATTTTTGCTTGAATTCAATAATTTTGATGCTATACAAATAGGACTTGCATCACCGGATAAAATCAGAGAATGGTCTCACGGTGAAGTTAAAAAGCCCGAAACTATAAATTACAGAACTTTAAAACCGGAAAAAGACGGTTTGTTCTGCGAACGTATTTTCGGACCGCAAAAAGACTGGGAATGTCACTGCGGTAAATACAAAAGAATCAGATACAAGGGTATTATCTGCGACAAGTGCGGAGTTGAAATTACCAAAGCAAAAGTAAGAAGAGAAAGAATGGGACACATTGAACTTGCTGCTCCCGTTTCTCACATCTGGTACTTTAAAGGTATCCCCAGCAGAATGGGACTTATCCTTGATATTTCTCCCAGAATACTTGAAAAAGTATTGTACTTTGCTTCTTATATAGTAACTAACCCCGGTAAGACACCTCTTTCAAAATACAGTGTTCTTTCAGAAAAAGAATACAAAGAGGCAGTTGAACGTTACGGTGACAAATTTGAAGCAGGTATGGGAGCAGAATCGGTTAAGAAACTTTTGGCTGAACTTGACTTGGAATCACTTTCAAGAGAGTTAAGAGAAGAGTTAAAAGATTCTGTAGGCCAGAAAAAAATCCGTATTGCTAAACGTCTTGACGTTGTTGAGTCATTCTTGCAAAGCGGTAACAAACCTGAATGGATGATTATGGATGTAATTCCTGTTATTCCGCCCGAAATCAGACCTATGGTGCAACTTGACGGCGGCAGATTTGCTACAAGTGATTTAAACGACCTTTACAGACGTGTTATTAACAGAAACAACAGATTAAAACGTCTTCTTGAACTTGGTGCTCCAGACATTATCGTAAGAAATGAAAAGAGAATGCTTCAGGAAGCTGTTGACTCATTAATAGATAACGGCAGAAGAGGAAGACCTGTTACAGGCCCCGGAAACAGACCGCTAAAATCTCTTTCCGATATGCTTAAAGGTAAGCAGGGTCGTTTCAGACAGAACTTGCTTGGTAAACGTGTTGACTATTCAGGACGTTCCGTTATCGTTGTAGGTCCCGAACTTAAAATTTACCAGTGCGGTTTGCCAAAAGAAATGGCTATCGAATTGTTTAAGCCATTCGTTATGAAACGCCTTGTAAATGATGGTACTGCTCACAATATTAAATCTGCAAAGAGAATGGTTGAGCGTGTTCAAAACGAGGTATGGGACGTACTTGAAGATGTAATTAAAGAGCATCCGGTGTTACTGAACCGTGCTCCTACACTTCACAGACTTGGTATCCAGGCATTTGAGCCGGTACTTGTAGAGGGTAGAGCGTTAAAACTTCATCCTCTTGTATGTACTGCGTACAACGCCGACTTTGACGGTGACCAAATGGCTGTTCACGTACCTTTGTCATCAGAGGCTCAGGCGGAAGCAAGATTCTTAATGCTTTCTGCTAACAACCTTTTAAAACCTCAGGACGGACGCCCCGTTGCTGTTCCTACTCAGGATATGGTACTTGGTGCGTACTACCTGACACTTTACAAAGCAGGAGAACCTGGCGAAGGCAAAGTATTCTCTTCATTTGACGAAGTTCTTCTTGCATACAACGCAAAAGCAATTACACTTCATTCAGTAATCTTTGTAAAAACAAGCAAAGAGATTGATGGTAAAGTGTATAATGGTATCATCCAGACTACTTGCGGAAGAATTATCTTCAACGAAGTAATTCCTCAGGATTTGGGCTTTGTTGACAGAAGCAAGAAAGAAAATATCCTTGATTTGGAAATAGATGTTGTTAAAACACCTGCTACCAAAAAAGAAATTGACAAACTGTTAAAAGCAGGAGAAATTACTGCAAGAGATATGGTTGTAACAAGAGTTGCTGAGGGCGACGGACCAATGAAAGCACACTACTATCTTGTAAAAGACAAGAACGTTGTGGGTAAGAAAATGCTTGGCAAAATCGTTGACAAAGCAATCAGAACTCACGGCACTGCCGTTACTGCAGATTTGCTTGATAAATTAAAAGCATTAGGCTTTAAATATTCAACAAGAGGTGCTATTACAATTTCCGTAAGCGATATGGAAATTCCTGAAGAAAAGAAACAGTTCCTTGCAGAGGCAGAAACAGAAGTTGAAAAAGTTACAAAGCAGTACAGAAGAGGTTTCTTAACAGACGAAGAAAGATACAACAACATTATTGATATCTGGAACGATACAAGTAAAAAGGTATCTGAAGCACTTATGAAAAACCTTAATGAATATAATCCTATATTCATGATGGCTGACTCGGGTGCCCGTGGTAGTATCAATCAGATCAGACAGCTTGCCGCTATGCGTGGTCTTATGGCTGATACAACAGGTCGTCCCGTTGAAATTCCTATTCGTGCTAACTTCCGTGAAGGTCTTAACGTTTTGGAATATTTCATTTCAACTCACGGTGCAAGAAAAGGTCTTGCGGATACCGCTCTTAGAACTGCGGACTCAGGTTACTTAACAAGAAGACTTGTTGACGTATCACAGGACGTTATTATAAGAGAACATGACTGCGGTACAGAAGAATATATTGAAGTTTCCGACATCAAAGACGGTAACGAGTTAATCGAAGGTTTGTTTGACAGACTTCACGGCAGATACACTGCCGAAGATGTAATTCACCCTGAAACAGGTGAAATAATCGTTCCAAAAGGAACACTTATGTTTGATAAAGAAGCAAACGCTATTGTAAAAGCCGGAGTTAAGGTTGTTAAAATCCGCTCTGTTCTTAAGTGTAAAGCAAAAGTGGGTGTTTGTGCTAAATGTTACGGTTCTAACCTTGCTCTTGCAAGTGCTATAAACGTAGGTGAAGCAGTTGGTATTATCGCTGCACAGTCAATCGGTGAGCCTGGTACTCAGTTAACAATGAGAACTTTCCACACCGGTGGTGTTGCGGGAGACGATATCACACAAGGTTTGCCCCGTGTAGAAGAATTGTTTGAAGCAAGAAAACCAAAAGGTCTTGCAATTATTGCTGAAATAGCAGGACGCGTAAGTGTTTCAGAGAATAAGAAGAAGAAAGAAATCACTGTTCTAAATGACGAAACAGGCGAAGCAATTTCATACTTCATTCCTTACGGTTCAAGAATTAAAGTTACTGACGGTCAGATAATCGAAGCAGGTGACGAACTTACAGAAGGTTCAGTAAATCCTCACGACATCTTGAAAATCAAAGGTGTTACAGCGGTTCAGAATTATTTGATTCAGGAAGTACAGAGAGTTTACAGACTTCAGGGTGTTGATATCAACGACAGACATATTGAAGTTATAGTAAAACAGATGATGCGTAAAGTTAAAGTTGAAGATGCGGGAGACACAATGCTTCTTGCAGGTTCACACGTTGACATTAATAAATTTGAAGAAGCAAATGCAGCACTAAAACCGGGACAGACACCGGCAACCTGCTCAAGTGTGTTGCTTGGTATTACAAAGGCTTCACTTGCTACAGATTCATTCCTGTCAGCAGCATCATTCCAGGAGACAACAAGAGTCCTTACCGAAGCAGCAATTAAAGGTAAGATTGACCCGCTGTTGGGACTTAAAGAAAGCGTTATTATCGGTAAACTTATTCCAGCAGGTACAGGTATGCAATGCTACCGTGATGTAGAAGTTGCACAAGCTACTGAAACTGTTGGCGCTGTATCAGATGACGTTATAGTTGACTAATTATGTTTTCTGTCCCTTTTCACAGTAAAAGGGACAGAAAAATAAAATCTTGACATCTGTCAGAGATTGTGGTAAAATACTGGAGGTTTACTTCAATTATGGTTGAAGAACTTAAAAGTGGCAATGTTTTGGTTGGGTTAAGACAGTTTTTGCGTGCAGCAGAAACAGGCGTAGCCCTAAAAGCATTTGTAGCAAAGGACTGTGCGCCACATATTTTCAAAGAAATTACAGATAATTGTAATAAATACGGTATTACCGTGGAGTATATTGAAACTATGTCAGAACTTGGCAAAATATGCGGTATTGACGTAGGTGCTGCTGTTGCGGTAATCACAAAATAGTTAGTGCATACATTTTAAATGTATTCATTATATATATCATAAATAGGAGGTGAAAGTAATTGCCAACATTTAATCAATTGGTTAGAAAAGGCCGTGAGACTTCTGTTAAAAAGTCAACTGCTCCTGCTTTGTTGAAAGGTTTTAACTCTTTAAAGAAAAAAACAACTGATAAGAGTTCTCCTCAAAAGCGTGGTGTGTGCACAGTTGTTAAAACTATGACACCTAAAAAACCTAACTCTGCTCTTCGTAAAATTGCCAGAGTACGTTTAACAAACGGTATCGAGGTTTCTGCATACATTCCCGGTGTAGGACACAACATCCAGGAACATAGCGTTGTTTTAATCAGAGGCGGTAGAGTAAAAGACCTTCCCGGTGTTAGATATCACATTGTTCGTGGTACATTAGACGCTGCTGGTGTTAATGCTCGTCGTCAGTCAAGAAGTTTATACGGAGCAAAGAAACCAAAAGAAGGTAAGTAAGAAAGATTCTGTACCAAGGTGTACGGACAAATTACAAGTAAATTAGTGCGTTTCACCGTGGTATATTTTATATATATTCGGATTATTACGCACTGACGCAATAGGTGGCTATTGCGAGTACCTTGATAATTTTTTATCATTAAAGGAGGGAAGGAAAGTGCCAAGAAGAGGTTTTGTACCTAAGAGAGATGTGCTTCCAGACCCGTTATACGGAAGCAAAATTGTTACAAGATTGATTAACAATATTATGCTTGACGGTAAAAAGGGTGTTGCACAGAAAATTGTGTATGATGCATTCGACATCATTAAAGAAAAAACTTCAAAAGACCCTGTAGAGGTTTTTGAAGAAGCAATGAACAACATTATGCCTGTTTTAGAGGTTAAAGCAAGAAGAGTCGGCGGTGCTAACTATCAGGTTCCAATCGAAGTAAGACCTGAAAGAAGACAAACTCTTGGTCTTAGATGGCTTACAAACTATGCTCGTCTAAGAAACGAAAGAACTATGTCTGAAAGATTAGCGGCTGAACTTATGGATGCTGTTAACAGTACAGGCGGTGCTGTTAAAAAACGTGAAGATACACACAAGATGGCAGAGGCTAACAAAGCGTTTGCTCACTATCGTTGGTAATATAGTTACTGACAACGAAGGAAAGGAGGAAACACGATTATGGGTAGAGAGTATTCACTACAGAATACAAGAAATATCGGTATTATGGCTCACATTGATGCCGGTAAAACTACTACTACTGAAAGAATTTTGTACTATACCGGTATTAACCATAAAATCGGTGAAACCCACGAAGGTTCTGCTACAATGGACTGGATGGCACAAGAGCAGGAAAGAGGTATTACAATTACTTCTGCTGCTACAACTTGTTTCTGGGCTAAAAAAGAAGGCTCAAAAGCAGGCGTAAAACACAGAATTAACATCATCGATACTCCCGGACACGTTGACTTCACAGTTGAGGTACAGCGTTCACTAAGAGTATTGGACGGTTCTGTTACAGTTATGTGTGCTAAAGGTGGCGTTGAACCACAGTCTGAAACTGTATGGCGTCAGGCTGATGATTATGGCGTACCGCGTATGATTTATGTAAATAAGATGGACATTATGGGTGCAGATTTCTATAATGTTGTATCTATGGTTAAAGACAGATTACACGCAAACGGTGTTCCGATTCAGCTTCCTATCGGTGCTGAAGATACATTCAGAGGTATCATCGACCTTATGAAGATGAAAGCGGAAATCTACTACGATGAAATGGGTAAAGAATACGGCGAGGAAGAAATTCCTGCTGATATGCTTGAAAAAGCAGAAGAATACAGAGCAAATATGATTGAGGCTATTGCTGAAACAGACGAAGATTTGATGATGGCTTATTTAGAGGGCGAAGAAATTCCTATGGAAGACCTTAAAAAAGCTCTTAGAAAAGCCACAATCAACAATGAAATCGTTCCTATGCTTTGTGGTACTTCTTACAGAAACAAAGGTGTTCAGCTTCTATTGGATGCAGTTATTGATTATATGCCTGCTCCTACAGACGTTGCAAACATCAAAGGTATCAATACAGATACAGATGAAGAAGAAGAAAGACCATCTTCTGACGATGCTCCATTTGCGGCTTTGGCATTTAAAATTGCCACAGACCCGTTTGTTGGTAAGATTTGCTACTTCAGAGTATATTCAGGTAGCATAGAATCAGGTTCATACGTTCTAAATGCTTGCAAAGGCAATAAAGAACGTTTGGGTAGAATTCTACAAATGCACGCTAACCACAGAGAAGATATCTCTGTAGTATATTCAGGTGATATCGCTGCTGCTGTTGGTCTTAAGAACACAACAACAGGTGATACACTTTGCGATGAAAAACATCCTATTATTTTGGAATCTATGGAATTCCCTGAACCCGTTATCAGAGTTGCTATTGAACCAAAAACAAAAGCAGGTCAGGAAAAAATGGGTATCGCTTTATCAAAACTTGCAGAAGAAGATCCAACATTCAAAACTTATACAGACGAAGAAACAGGTCAGACAATTATTGCCGGTATGGGTGAGTTACACCTTGAAATCATAGTTGACAGACTACTTCGTGAATTTAAAGTTGAAGCTAATGTTGGTGAACCTCAGGTTTCATACAGAGAAGCTATCAGAAAGCCTGTTAAGGTTGATCACAAATACGCAAGACAGTCTGGTGGTAAAGGTCAGTACGGTCACGTTGTTATTGAGGTTGAGCCTTCAGAAGCAGGTAAAGGTTACGAATTCGTTAATAAAATTGTGGGCGGTGCTATTCCTAAGGAATACATTCCTGCTGTTGACGCAGGTATCCAGGGCGCAATGCTAAACGGTGTACTTGCAGGTTACAACGTAGTTGACGTAAAAGTAACATTGGTTGACGGTTCATACCACGAAGTTGACTCATCAGAAATGGCGTTTAAGATTGCAGCGTCTATGGCATTTAAAGATGCTTGCCGTAAGGCAGACCCTGTACTAAAAGAACCTATTATGAAAGTTGACGTAATTGTTCCTGAAGAATATATGGGTGATGTTATGGGTGACCTTAACTCACGCCGTGGACAAATCCAGGGTATGGAAGCAAGAACAGGTGCTCAGGCAATTTCTGCATTTGTTCCATTGTCAGAAATGTTCGGTTATGCAACTTCACTTCGTTCAAGTACTCAGGGCCGTGGTCAGTATGTAATGCAACCCAGCCACTATGAAGAAGTTCCGAAGAGCATTCAGGAAGCAATCATTGATTCAAAAAATAAAAATGCATAAAATGCACTTGCTTTTTATGTAGTAGATGTAGTATAATATAAATAATAACAATAATCACTTATAATTAAGGAGGAAAAAACAATGGCAAAGGCTAAATACGAAAGAAGCAAACCCCACGTTAACATTGGTACCATCGGTCACGTTGACCATGGTAAAACAACTCTTACAGCAGCTATCACAAAGGTATTAGGTATGAAAGGTCAGGCTGAATTTACTGACTACGCTAATATCGATAAAGCTCCTGAAGAAAGAGAAAGAGGTATTACAATTTCAACATCTCACGTTGAGTACGAAACAGACACACGTCACTACGCTCACGTTGACTGCCCGGGCCACGCCGACTACA
>JAGCLT010000013.1 GCA_017646825.1 Clostridia bacterium
CAAAAATATCTCCGCCCAAAAGCACGGCATCCGGCTTGTAATTTTCTATAGCGTTAATCAGTTTCGCCTGATTTTCTCCGTACAAACAACTATGCAAATCAGTAACAAGGGCTAATTTAACGTCACTTGAAATTTTGTCATCGCTTAGATTGTAATCTACAATTTTAAGTCTGTTGTCAAAGGTAAAAAATATAATTATAATTATTGCTAAAATTATCGGCAACTTTTTCATTGTATAACCCTTTCTGTGTTTGTTAATTATATTTTAGAATCAGTGAACGATTTAGATGCCACTCTTTTAGCTAAATTTTGAACTAAAGTTCAAAGCTAAATAATTCCGCTTCGCTCCATAGCTAAACTGTTTTTTTCAAAACAGCTAAATTAAATTCGCCTTTTAGCTGACCGAAGGTCAATTTAGCTACGAAGTAATTTAGCGTGCATCAGCACATTTAGCTCGCGTTAGCGAATTTAGTTGAATAGATTTAACTCTCGTTAAATCTATTCTACCATAAAATCTCCAATTAGACAATAAAAAAATACCGCAGATTATATCTGCGGTATTTTTCAAAACGAAGCTTCTGCTGTTTTTATCAGTTCCATAACAGAATCTACCACTTCCACGGTACCTGCCAAAAGACAGGCATTTTTTGCAATTTGTTCCTTTTCTCCGGGATAAAAGATGCCATCTGCACCTTCTGCCTTTTCCGAACTCTTAATTTCATCAATAATACTTTCTGTGCGTTTGATATATTCATTAACATCGCACATTTTCGCAATATCCAATGCCATAATGAAATGTCCCACATTGCCTGAGGTACCGGGAGTGCTATTCCATGCATGTACATTTTGAGTTACTGCCGCACCGGATAACACTGCCGCAAAAGTTTCTACCATCAGTGCAAGGCCGTACCCTTTATAACCGCCAAAAGGAAGCAATACACCTCCTGCCATATAGTCAGATGGATTGTTTGAGGGACTACCCTTAGCGTCCAGCATCCAGCCGTTTGGCACCTGCTTTCCCTCCTGCTCCATTTGAATAATTTTCATATCAGAACCCATACTCATAGCAACGTCATATAAGATTTTATCATATTTTCCTGCAGGTACCGCATAAGCAAAGGGATTGTTTCCGATGGTTTTTTCACGACTGCCGGTTGCCGCCACCAAAACATCACCGTTACTCATAACCATACCCAACATACCCGCATCAGCACATTTTGCTGCATAATACCCCGCAGGACCTAAATGGTGACTATTATAAACATTAACAATACCAACACCTGTTTCTTTTGCTTTTTGGATAGCAATATCCGCCGCTTTGTTTGCAATAACAATTCCTAATCCGCCCTGACCGTCAACTCTGGCCCAGGACGGCATTTCATTTTCAATACGTAATTCCCCTGCCGGCTTGATACCACCGCTTTTAATGCAATCCACGTATTTTTTAACACGTATATAACCGTGGGTGGTAATACCTTTCATTTGGGCATCAGTAAGCACATCCGCCATTACTACTGCATCCTCATGGGCAAGTCCTGCTTTCTCAAAAATTTTCAGTACTCTGTTATATATTTCTTTTATATTTACAACCGCCATAATTATTCTCTCCTTTATTCTTTTTCTGATTCTAATAGTGTATTGTATCGACGAATGCAACCTGCCAGATGCTTTGGCCACGCCGTATTGTCAATAAAAGTGTTTTCTCCCGTTTGCTTCATTTTAAGATAACGACCTAAAGTATCATTATCTTCAATATGATTGCCTAATACAATATCCACATGTTCTTTTTCAAGACGGGCAATAACCCCGGGATAGTTATTCCTCCATTTTTCAGAAATACTGTAGCGTTCTAAAAACGGTTTTTCCATAGTGTTGGTGCCACTACCACCCATCATGGCTGCCCTGCAAGTTTTTTCTCCGTCAGTCACGTCTAAAAAGTAGGACATTGTTCCGGGAGTATGTCCCGGTGTATGCATGGCACGGATTACTGTGCGTCCTAACTGTATCTCATCCCCATCCTGAAGCAAAACGTCAGGAGTGAACGCCTCATGAAACACATAACCCAATTCATTTGCATAACTTGTGTCCTCTTTACCTGTTACCATATCTTTATCCAACGCACCAATATAAGTTTTTGCACCGGTTAAAGCCGCCAGCCGTGCAGTGCCGCCAATGTGGTCACAATGCCCATGGCTATGGAGAAGAATTTTAATATCATAGGGTGAAAATCCTAATTTCCTTATATTTTCCAACAGCAGATACAATGCCTGCGGATAGCCTGTATCTAACAAAATCAAGCCATCACCTGTATCAATCAAATGACTTGATACAGCTTTGGTACCAACAAAATATACATTCCCAAAAATCTTAAATGGTTCCATATAGGCTAAAAAAGAATGTTCTGGCATACGCCACCTCTTTTCTGCCGACTGTTGACATCGGCCTTTGTTTTTACTATAATAAAATTAACTTTCAAAGGAGGTAACCGGCTATGAATACACTGTTTAAATCGGCAGACATGGGACTTCGTAAGACAAATCAGCCCAAGCATTACCACGCCTGTGCCGAACTGTATATATCTTTGGACGGACGTGCCGTTAATGAAATTAACGGTAAAAGCAGCGAGACCTTGCCGTTGGATGTCTACGTCCTCACTCAGGATATGACACACGGTCAGCCGGAAACCAGAAAATATCGATATTGTCTGTTTAAATTTAATTTGGAAATTTTATGTGCAAGAGCCGGCAAACTGTTATCTGAACCGGTTTTTCAAACCTTGTTTATTATTGGGCCGCAATTACGTCGGCAAGGAGTTTTTGAGGGCAACCTGCAAATTGACCTTTTGACAGCTGAGTTTGCCGTTAAGACTGCACAACTTTTAGTTCGCGAAAAAGATAGCGACTTACGTGATGCTCTGTTTTTTACGTTAATTTCCGTAATCTGCAAAAATGCCAAGCCCCGCATCTATCAAAGGCAACACACCGCTTATGAACGAATAACAAAAGCAGTTACCTTTATGGAAAACCACTATATGGAGCCTATCCGTTTAGAACAGTTGTCCGAAATTGCGCATTATTCCAAACGGCATTTCACCAGACTTTTCCACTCCATATATCAGCTCTCTCCCACAGATTATGTAAATCAAATCCGTTTGCGTCATGCATCTGTATTACTGACAGAGTCGGATTTTTCCATCAGCCGGATAGCAGAAAATTGCGGTTTTACAGACAGTAGTATGTTCGCCAAAGCATTCCGCCATCATTACGGACAAACCCCTTCATCATACCATTTTTTAAGTACCGTTTCATCGTCCATAAACATACCGATTGATTTATTGTGTTTCTGGCAGATAGAAATGGTTTTTCTTATTTGCTCCATCATTCTGTCACAGGTTAAATCCAGACCGCATCCCATAGAAACTGCCATATCGCAAGGGCCAATGATTAATCCTGCAACCTGATCGCCATATTTTGTTAAAATTTCATCCAACAAAGAAACTCCCTGCTCAGATTCAATCTGTAAAAAAAGCAAGCGGTTTTTATTGAAATCATAAATATCTTCCCCGGGGCGTAGCAAACCACGACCGCCAACACCTTTGTGACCCAAAGGATAAAAACGCATGGAAGAAATGGCTGTTTCCACCTGCTCCATAGTTTCGGTACGGGGAATTAAAACCCCATCTGCACCCATATCCAAAGGCTTTGAAATACAGTGATATTCACAATCCTGCACACGGGTAATCACAGGCAAATCCACCTGATGGCACATTTGCACAAAATCACCAATGTTTTCCGGGTAAAAAGAGCCGTGTTCCAGATCCATTACCAAAAAATCCAGACCGTTCTTTTTATACATTCCGGGCAGTATTGTTGACCCG
Organism: Clostridia bacterium; assembly: GCA_017646825.1. Classification (GTDB taxonomy): domain Bacteria; phylum Bacillota; class Clostridia; order Monoglobales; family Firm-18; genus RGIG1864. The sequence goes on from JAGCLT010000013.1 coordinate 3,878, forward strand.
ATATGGCAAAGCATAGTAGAAGAAAGTTTTTCTCTTGCCGCCAGTTTTTCTTTTAATATATCCATTCCGCTCATTGTTCCATCTCCTTGTCTTTTTCTTCAGTATAACAAAGTAAATGGCGTTTATCTACTAATAAACGGACATACATTTGTCATTTTAGGACATCATAAAAAAAGAGGAAAACTCAGTTAGGTTTTCCTCCTAATAATTCTCTGCCCTTTCTATTCTGTCAAAAGAATAGCTTTCTCTCCATAATTTCCCGTGCCGACTTATTAATTGCAAGATAGAACAACAGTCCCCCAAGCAAAACAAGAACAGCAAAAGGGTAAAGTGACCAACCCGTAAAGCTGATTCTAAAAGTAATTGAAATTAAAAATTCTATCAGTGCAACAAAGGCACCCGTCAAAGCAAATGCCCCGCCCCAGATATAGAGTTTTCCTTTTTTCAAATACCGCATCAGAGTTACAACGGCAGTTGATATAACGCAAAACCCACCTGTAACGGGAAATGCAAAAGTTAAAAACCAATCTCCGCTCGTTATGAAGTTTATGTAGCAAAGATATACCGTTACACCTGCAAAAGCACATGGTGTAAATATTACGGGGTTGGGCTTTTCGAACCACAAAGGCAAAGCAAATGTGATATACCCTAAGATAAGAGCGCCTAAAACATATCCAAACCAACTAAGGTTTCTGTCATAGTGAAAATCCGCAAGAAATGATACCGCAACGGGAATCAGAAACATAATGATAACCGCTCCGTTAAAAGTGTTTGAGCGATGCTTTAGTTTTGGTATTCTGCCTGCAGGATATAATGGCTCTTTTGTCTCGGTAACATCAGGGCAGTGCACCTTCGTATCACAAAGAGGGCATATTTTCTCGGTGCTCTCAAGTTTCGCACCACAGTTTATACAATACATCTGTATACCTCACTTTCTGTTACTTTCTAAAGTCGCCTCAATTCCTGTCTCTTTTAAAACATAATAAAAATGTCTTTCGAGTTCAGGTTGACATATATTTCTTATGAAATTTACATAAACAGTATCATCAAAAGACACTACTCCGCAGTTGTACGGTGCTGCCGCCTGCACACCTAAAATAAAGTCCATACGGGTTATGTATTTTTTCATAATTTCAGGAAATTTCACAAGTCCGAGATTTGAAAGGGTAAGACAGGATTTTTTCTCACCCACACTGTTAAATACCGTCTTCATAACAAGGTTTTTAAGCGGCAACGGTGCCACTCTTAAAAACAGATTTTTTTCATCATTTACATTTGCAGCAATAACACTGCTCATGTGTTTTTGAGTTATCTCTGCACCCATTTTGTGATAAATCACATTTATTATTTCTTCAAGGGTGTATTCTCCAAGCCGCGGGTCTATTTCGGGAATTGTAAACATTGCAAAATTCCTTAAGGTTTTACTTGGATACAAATTCCTTAAATTTACAGGAATTAAAAGTTTTATCCGCTTTTGTTTTTTTAATGACGGGGTTTTCTCTTTTTGTAAATTCAAAAGTGCCTTCATCATCACCGCACTTAAAAACACCGTAAGGGTAGTGTTGTACTGATGAGCTTTATCTATAACATCTTTAACGGGCAACTTAAAACAGGTAAGATTCAAAAAACCCTGGGCTTCCCCCTCCCCACTCATACGCCACGCATTGCTGTCCTTTCTTGACTGGGAAACTTCTCCTGCAACCTTTAAAAAACTATCCTCCGTTTCTTCATCAACCGGCTTTTGTCTTCTGTCAACTATCCCGTTTTCCAAAGGTACAGATATATTATATTTTTGTTCTAAATACTCAGCAAGTAAGTTTTTTAGAAACACAAGTGCCCCTGTGCCGTCAGTAAGGGAATGAAAGAACTCAACCGCAATGCGGTTTTTATATACAATGACACGAAAAGCGCACTTCCTCATTTCTTTTCTGCTCATAAAAGTAAGAGGATAACTGTATTCATCAATAATTCCAGGGGGACTTTCAACCTCCTGAAGGTAATACCAGAATGCGCCTTTTCTGAGCCGTGATGCAATTGTGGGAAATCTTTTTACAACAACTGCAAGTGCCGAAGAAAGCACCTCTTTATCTACTGCGTCAGTTAAAGTTGCGGACTGGCGGAATACATTGCTCCAGTTTTTACGCCTTGCCGCAGGGTAAATTTTCGCTGCATTATCAAGTTTTGCCCATCTTAACTTCTCTGTTTTACTCATACTTCACCTGCATTATCTTAAAAATCAAATACATCCCAGGGCAGTTCACAAGGCGGATTATCAGATATATCGATGCCACAAGTTTGAATACGGTGAGAATAAAGACCAATTGGACATTTTTCACTGCTGCCGTATTTTTTATCACCAACAAGGGGATGCTTCCGACTTGCAAACTGAACTCTTATCTGATGACTTCTTCCTGTTTGCAATTGTACCAGAACAAGGGAATATATTTTTTCGTTAATAATCTCTTTTTTCAGAACTTTATATGTAAGAACGGCTTTTTTTACACCTTTTCTCTCTCGTTTTACAACATAACTCTTGTTCTTTAAAGAATCTTTAAATAAAAGGTCTTCCATTGTTCCCTCGTCTTCGGAAAATCCACCCTGGCAAACAACAAGATATTCTTTTTTGAAATCTTCATTTGATGCAATTTTTTTACTTATGTCTGCCACTGCTTTTTTAGTTTTTGCATAAACCATTACGCCGCTTACGGACTTGTCAAGACGGTGCAAGGCATATATCTCACTGTCAAGTTGGTTTTTAAGTTTTATAGTCATTTCTTCTTCAGAAGTTATTCCTGCAGGTTTTATGCAAAAAACTTTATCAGTATCTTCATATAAGATTTTTATCATATTTCTTCCCCGTTATTTATAGTCAGAATTATTTCAATTTATTATATCACAAAACTTTCAATTAGACAACAAAAAAATACCGAAGAAATAATCTTCGGTATTTTAAAAGTGTTAATTAATTTTTGGCGTTTTTCGCTACTATCTTGTAAAGAGCAATCAAAGCGATTACGTTAGGAATAACCATCAGATAGTTAAAGAAGTCGGTAAGTTCCCAAACAAGGTCGTTTGAAAGAATTGAGCCTGTAAAGATAAATGCGATAGCAATTACAGCGTAAATAATTGTTCCTGCTTTGCTGTTCTTTGTAAGATACTGTGCATTGATTTTACCAAAGAAGTTCCAACCGATAATTGTTGAGAATGCCAAGAAGAATAAGCAAACCGCTACAAAACTGTTACCAAACACTCCTGAACCAAGTGCATTTGAAAACGCCATTTGTACTGCACTTGTTTTAGAAACGATAGCACCCGCACCTGATGTTGCAGCCAGGTACGCATCTCCTGTAAGACCTGCCAAAGGACCGTTTCCTGCATATAAGCAAGAAATAACAACCAAAGCAGTCATTGTAAGAACTACGAATGTATCAATAAATACGCCTATCATTGCAGCAACACCCTGTTTGTGAGGTTTTTCAACATTTGCCATAGCGTGAGCATGAGGTGTTGAACCCATACCTGCTTCGTTGGAGAAAAGACCTCTTTTTGCACCCTGGCTGATTGCAGTCTTAAGTGCATAACCAATACCACCGCCGATAAGAGCAGATGGAGTAAATGCAAATTTGAAAATCATACCGATAGTTTCGGGAATGAATTTAATTCTGATGCACAAAATAACAAGTCCGCCAATTATATAAAGAAGTGCCATAAATGGTACGATTTTTTCAGTAACTGATGCAAGACGCTGAACGCCGCCGATAAAAATTACTGCCGCGATTACAGCAACAACAACACCCATTACCCAAACAGGGATACCAAAAGCAGTATTACATGTTTCTGCAATAGAGTTTGACTGTACCATACTTCCCATAAAACCAAGGGCTAAAACTGCAGCGATAGCAAAGAATACAGAAAGGAAAGTACCGAAACCGTTAGGGAACGCTTTCTTTATGTAGTAAACAGGTCCGCCCTGAATTTCGCCATTTGCATCTTTGATTCTTGTTTCCTGAGCAAGAACTGCTTCGGCATAGATTGTAGCCATACCTAAGAAAGCAATAACCCACATCCAGAAAATAGCACCGGGACCACCGATTAAAATAGCACCGGAAGCACCAACAATGTTACCTGTACCAACCTGTGCTGCGATGGCTGTTGCAAGAGCCTGGAAAGAACTGATACCGCTTGCCTGCTTTCCGCCACGAAGTTTAAGGTTACCAAACACCTGTTTCATACCTTCGCCAAAGCAACGAACCTGAACAAATTTTGTCTTAAAACTAAAGAATAAACCTGTGCCGACAAGAAGAATTATAAGTATGTAGTCGGACAGATACTTGTTGGCATTTGCCACAAGATTTAATAATGTTTCCTGCATTTTTTATCCTCCTAAAAAAATAATAAAAAAGTCGCCATATCTGAGGCGACTCCGGATAAAACACAAATGCATAACAAAATTATGCATTTTCTCCGTCCTTTTGCCTGAGAGATTAACCCTTACGGGTTTTACACCTTCGGCATCCTTTTGGTTTCCTTTTAAGAAACCGGACTTCTCCGGAGCGCTATCCATATACAGTCTTTGCTAATGCGCCTGAGAGCATTACTCCTTCGGCAAGGCTCACGCCTTTCTCCTGCATACTTCACATAGCTCAAATACTAAACTTCGACTATTATAACTTTTTTTTTACAATTTGTCAATATCTTTGACAAATTTTTCATAAGTTTGGTTTTTTATCTCATCAAGTAGCTCCGAAAGAGAATATATAAACTCTCTTGTGTCGCGGAATTTCATACACATATTCATTGCCATTGTTACTCTTTTTACAAACAACGGATCAAGGTCGGTAATCTTCATTGCAGTAGCAAGAGGACAAAGTCCTCTTCCTCTTATATCCATTAAAATCTGCAACTTTTCTCCCCTTTTAGCATAAGGAACTAAAGGAAAAATTCTGCAGGACAAAGGACGAAGTTTTCTGTCGCAAGTGCCGATGCAGGTGATAAGGTCAACTTCCTTTCCGTTGTCGTATGTAAAGTCAATGTCGTAAAGTTCCGCCCACACTGGCAATGGATTAAACATCACCTTTTCCCCAGGGAACAGGTACATCCCCGTAATTTCTTCCGTAACCGCACAACAGGCACCGTCACAAAGCCCTCCGCAATCTACAGTTAACGGAGTTACATTTTCGAGTAATTTATATAGTTTTTTGTAAAAAGTTTTTTTGTTCAATTTGTTTCTCCTTTTTCTCGTTGCCTAAAAGGCAACATATCGCATTACAATATCGCGCCTTTTGGTATATCGCAAATTCCAAAGGAATTTATATCGCTTAGGTTGCTATGCAACGCAATTACTCGTGTCAAGTCAGGATAAAATAATAATAGTCAATTTGTAAACTTAGTTGCGGTTAACATTCAACCGCAACAAGTGTGATTTTGCTCATTTCTTTCCAGCCGTTAACGGGGATGTCTATACCCTCTTTCGTAATCTCCTTACCGCTTACTTGCTTATCTCCATCTACAAGATACATTTTATTTTCGCACACAACGGGATAAACAGTAATCTGATTCTGCAGTGCTTCGCCTGAAACCACCTGAATCATAATATCAGTAAGTTCCATATCGCTGTACTGATATACTGTAACAGACTCAGTATCGCAAAGTATTCTTGCTACCGCCTTTTTCCAGAACTCTCTCTTTTCCTTTACACCTGCAATAAATTCTGTAAAACGTGCACGGTCGGCTTCTGAAACTCTTGTCAAGTCACAACTGAACTCAACAGGTCCGCAGGTGTGGTATGCCTCAAGATATGAGGGATGAACACCTGCAATATCATACCACCATGCGTCACAACAAGCAACTATTCTGTTATGCGGTTTGTGTACTTCTTGTACTTGTGCATCCAGCCGTAACACCTGTTACAAGAGGCTGCCAACCGCCTATGCTCTCTGATTGCCAGTTGTTGTACTGTGTATATACTTCATATTCTCCGCCCTCAAAAACAAATCTTGATTTTAATGATGTAAGTACTATTGGCTTGTCCGATATATTTTTAAAAACGTCTTTTCTG
>JAGCLT010000080.1 GCA_017646825.1 Clostridia bacterium
CAGGTGGGGAACTGCAAAGGGCGTTACTTGCTCTTGCTCTTGTGCCTGTGCCTAATTTGTTGCTTTTAGACGAGCCTGTGTCAGGGGTAGACAAAGCAGGAACAGAACAGTTCTGGCAAGTGCTTTCTCAGATAAGGGAAATGTATGACACCACAATAATAATCGTTTCCCACAGTCTTAACCAGGTTAAAGCCAATGCAGACCGTGTAATTTTGCTGGATAAAAAAATAATGGCTCACGGAACTCCCGGTGAGGTTTTTTCGTCACGGGAATTTGCAGAGATTTTTGACAATAATATGTAAAAAAAGTATTGACAAGTCTGCTAAAATATGATATATTGAGTTGTATCCGTGTAAAAAGGTCTTTTTTTTTGTGCGGAATAAAGTTTGTATTTAATTAAATGGAGGTATATATAATGAGAGTAAAAATTACATTAGCATGCACAGAATGCAAACAGAGAAATTATGATACTATGAAAAACAAGAAAAATGACCCGGATCGTTTGGAAATGAACAAGTATTGTAGATTTTGCAGAAAGCATACTCTTCATAAAGAAACAAAATAATTGATTTTGGTTAGAAAGGGATTGTGAATAATATGCCTGAAAAGAAAAAAACAAATAAAGTAGCTAACTATTTTAAAGAAGTTAAAAGCGAACTTAAAAAAGTAGCTTGGCCTACATTCAAACAGGTTCGTAACAATACAGTTATTGTTTTAGTATGCGTTCTTATCGTTGGTGCATTTATCGCATTGTTGGACTTGGGTTTCAGTGCAGGTTTTAAAGCAATAATAGATAAAGAAAATCCTACACAGGTTGAACAGCAGGTTCAGACCGGTGATGCAGGCGAAGTAGCTCCTGCAGAACAGGGTGAAGCCGATGCAAACTAAAGCAAAATGGTATGTAGTGCATACCTATTCAGGATATGAGAACAAGGTAAAAGCGAACTTGGAAAGAACAATCGCTAACAGAAACCTTGAAGATTATATTCTTGACATTCAGATTCCGATGGAAGAAGTTGTGGAAATGAAAGACGAGGAAAAACGCGTAGTTACCCGTAAGAAATTTCCCGGCTACATTATTATTAAAATGGTGCTTACTGATGATTCCTGGTATATCGTAAGAAATACAAGAGGTGTAACAGGTTTTGTTGGCCCGGGCTCAAAACCCATTGCTTTAACTGAAGAAGAAGTCGAGAATATGGGCATTGAGAATCAGACAATCGTACTTAACTATGCAGTTGGGGACAGCGTTAAAATTAAAACTGGTCCTTTGGAAAACTTCGTAGGTATAGTTGAAGATATCAGTATGGAAAAGAAAAAGGTTAAAGTTGTTGTTTCAATGTTCGGACGTGAAACTCCCGTTGAACTGGACTTTAATATGGTAGAAAATGTATAATATCGCTTATTGCGTTGTTATAGTGGGAGGAAACTAAACTTCCGTTTGTACCACATCAATGTAAGTTAGGAGGTGTAAATTATGGCTCAGAAAGTAGCAGGTTACATTAAACTTCAAATCCCTGCAGGTAAGGCTACTCCTGCACCGCCAGTTGGTCCTGCACTTGGTCAACATGGTGTAAACATTATGGATTTCTGTAAGCAATTCAACGAAAAAACTGCAAAAGACGCAGGTCTTATAATCCCTGTTGTTATCACAGTTTATGCAGACAGATCATTTAGTTTTATTACTAAAACTCCACCGGCAGCCGTTCTTATCAAAAAAGCTTGTGGTATTGAAAGCGGTTCCGGAGTACCAAACAAAACAAAGGTTGCTGTTCTTAAAAAAGCTGATTTACAGGCGATTGCAGAACAGAAAATGCCTGACCTTAACGCCGGTTCTTTAGAAGCGGCTATGTCCATGGTTGCTGGTACAGCAAGAAGTATGGGCGTTACCGTTGAAGAATAATTTCAACAATTTAAATTCGTGGGAGGAAACCCGGTTTCCGTTTGACCACAAGGAGGTTATTATATGAAAAGAGGTAAAAAGTATCAAGAAAGTGCTAAACTTATTGATAAAACATGCCTTTATGACCCGGCAGAAGGAATTGAATTATTAACAAAAACTGCAAAAGCAAAATTTGATGAAACTGTTGAAGCTCACATCCGTCTTGGTGTTGACTCAAGACACGCTGACCAGCAGGTTCGTGGTGCAGTTGTATTGCCACACGGTACAGGTAAAACAGTTCGTGTTTTGGTATTTGCAAAGGGTGATAAAGCAACAGAAGCAGAACAAGCAGGTGCTGACTTTGTTGGTGCAGAAGAACTTGTTCCAAAAATTCAGAATGAAAACTGGTTTGAATATGACGTTATCGTAGCAACACCTGATATGATGGGTGTTATCGGTAGATTGGGTAAAGTTTTAGGTCCTAAAGGTCTTATGCCTAACCCTAAAGCCGGTACAGTTACTATGGATGTTGCTAAAGCAATCGCTGATATTAAATCAGGTAAGATTGAATACCGTCTTGACAAAACAAACATTATTCACTGTCCTATCGGTAAAGCATCTTTTGGTGCAGAAAAATTATCAGATAATTTTAACACATTGTTGTCTGCAGTAGTTAAAGCTAAACCAAGTGCTGCTAAAGGTCAGTATTTAAAGAGTGTTACTATCACTACAACTATGGGACCCGGTATAAAACTTAATCCCGCAAAAATTGATGGTTAATTTGCTTGACAAGTAAAATATTTTATGTTAAAATATTTGTGTTTCCACAGACAGTCGGCATAAAGGTAAGTCCGACCGAGGAATGTTATTTTACTATAATTATGTAATTTAAGGTTCTTTGTCTGTGACGAAGAACCTTTTTTATTTGTTCCTCGTCAAAAACTTGTTACAAATTTAATTACTGAAAGGAGGAAATTGATAATGCCAAGCGCAAAAGTATTGGAAGAAAAGAAAGTTGCAGTTTCTAACTTAACCGAAGACTTGAAAAACGCGGTTGCAGGTGTGTTGGTAGATTATCGTGGTATTACTGTTGAACAGGATACAGAACTTCGCAGAAAGTTCCGTGAAGCAGGTGTTGAATACAAAATCGTTAAAAACTCTTTGCTTCGTTTCGCTTCTAAAGAAGTTGGTTTAGACGAACTTGACAGCGTATTGCACGGTCCTACTGCTATTGCATTCCATAGAGAAGATATGGTTGCTCCTGCTAAAATTTTAGCAGATTATGCTAAAACAAACGAAGTTATTGAAATTAAATCAGGTTTTATGGAGGGTAAAGTAATTTCTATTGATGAAATTAAAACTCTTGCTGCTACACCTTCTAAAGATGTTCTTATTGCTAAAATCATGGGCAGCTTGAATGCTCCTGTTTCAGCATTGGCTAGATTGCTTAACACAATCGTTGAAGGTGGAACTGAAATCGCTGATTTAATCGCTGCTAAAGCAGGTGAAGCTCCTGCTGAAGAAGCAAAAGCAGAAGAGGCTCCCGCTGAGGAAGCACCTGCTGCAGAAGAACCAGCTGTAGAAGCTCCAGCAGAAGAAACTCCTGCTGAAGAAAAAGCTGAAGAAACAACAGAAGAATAATTAATTAAATTTTTTATAGGAGGTAAATTAAAATGGCAAGTGTACAACAGATTCTAGACGATATTAAAGAATTAAAATTATTAGAAGTAGCAGAATTAGTAAAAGCAATGGAAGAGGAGTTCGGTGTAACAGCTGCTGCTCCAGTTGCAGTTATGGCTGCTGGCGCTGCTGATGCAGGCGCTGCAGGTGCAGAAAAAACAGACTTTGACGTAGTTCTTGCAAATGCAGGTGCTGAAAAAATTAAAGTTATTAAAGTTGTTCGTGAAATCACAGGTCTTGGTTTGAAAGAAGCTAAAGATTTAGTTGATGGCGCTCCTAAAACATTAAAAGAGGGCGTAGAAAAAGCTGCTGCTGAAGAAATGAAAGCAAAACTTGAAGAAGTTGGCGCAACAATCGAACTTAAATAATTTAACGTTTAATATCAACAAAAAGACTGAAGACAATCGTCTTCAGTCTTTTTTTGTTAGGTAACATAATATTTTTTGTATACATATTATAAAAGTAAGGAGTGAGAATTTTGCACAATTTATATACATTAAAAGACCTAGATATTGATGACGTGGGTTATGTTTCCTCCCTTATTGCAGGCGATGATATAAGAAGACGACTTTTAGATATGGGGCTGGTTGAAGGTACAAAGGTTATGTGCGTACTGAAAAGTCCAAGCGGCGACCCTGTTGCTTATAACATACGCGGGGCAGTTGTTGCTTTGCGTAATGCTGACAGCGAGAAAATTTTATTAAAATATAATATGTAACAAAAGTTTTCGCACCAACATAGTATAAATTACGATGGAGGTGCGTTTTCTATGGGCTTAACAAAGAATTCTACCGGAATAATGTCAGTTGACACCGGCTTTGTTGTTACAAAAAACCACGAAACGGACAAAATTATTGCTCTTGCCGGAAATCCAAATGTAGGTAAAAGTACTGTTTTTAACTCTCTTACCGGCTTAAAACAACATACGGGCAACTGGCCGGGAAAAACAGTAACAAACGCTTTTGGCACTTGTAAGCACAATGACAAAGATTATATATTGGTTGACATACCGGGTACATATTCGTTAATGGCACATTCAAAAGAAGAGGAAGTTGCCCGTGATTTTATATGTTTCGGTAATGCAGATAAGATAATAGTTGTATGTGATGCGACCTGCCTTGAACGAAATCTTAATCTTGTACTTCAGACTGTGGAAATTAAAAACAACGTGATAGTTTGTGTTAATCTTATGGACGAAGCAAAACGCAAAAAAATTGATGTGAATCTGGAGAAATTGCAACAACTTTTGGGAGTTCCGGTTGTGGGTACCGATGCTTCTAAAGGCAAAGGTTTAAAGGAGTTACTTGATTTAGTAGAAAACACAGAAACAAAACCTGTTACGGTCAGATATGTAAAACCTATTGAGGACGCTCTATTAGAAATAACAAAACTACTTAAAACAAAAATCAAAGACACTGATTTAAATCTTCGATGGATAGGATTAAAACTTCTTGATTGCAACCATGAGTTAATTTCTTGTATTTCAAAATATGTAGGGTATGATTTAGAAGCAGACTATGATTTTAAAAAAATCAGAGAAAACCTTGCTGACAATGGTTACTATGGACAAAAACTGACAGATACAATAGTGTCATGTATTGTTTTAACTGCAGAAGATATATGCAATGAAGCAGTAGTGTTTAATAATAAAAAATACACGTCATTCGACAGAAAAATTGACAGGATTCTCACTAGCCGGATTACCGGTGTTCCCGTTATGTTATTGCTTTTAGGCGTTGTTTTATGGATAACCATTGTGGGTGCAAATTATGTTTCGGATTATCTGTCTTTGGCTCTGTTCTGGCTTGAAGACAGATTGGTGGATTTTTTCTCATTTATAAATGCTCCGAAGATGTTATATGAAATTATTGTATATGGGGTTTACAGAGTTTTGGCGTGGGTGGTATCGGTAATGCTTCCCCCTATGGCAATATTTTTTCCGTTGTTTACATTACTTGAGGACTTGGGTTATCTGCCTAGAATTGCATTTAATCTTGATAAAACATTCAGGAAATGCAACGCCTGCGGAAAACAGGCACTTACTATGTGTATGGGATTCGGCTGCAATGCTGCAGGGGTTGTCGGTTGCAGAATTATAGATTCCCCACGAGAACGTTTGATTGCAATGATTACTAACAGCTTTGTGCCTTGCAACGGCAGATTTCCAACATTGATTTCAATTATTACAATGTTTCTTGTGTTTTCTGTAACAGGAACAGTACAGTCGTTTTTTGGTGCAACTTTGGTAACGTTATTTATACTTTTTGGTATAATGATGACCTTTTTTACATCTTTTGTTCTTTCAAAAACTATGTTAAAGGGTGAAGTGTCTGCCTTTACTCTGGAGTTGCCACCTTACCGCAAACCGAAAATTGGAAGAATAATATTTACATCTATAATTGACAGAACGCTGTTTGTTTTGGGCAGGGCAATAGTTGTGGCGGCACCTGCGGGACTTGTAATTTGGGTTCTTGCTAACGTCAGTGTTGGTGGTACCAGTCTGCTTTTATATTGCAGTAACTTTTTAGACCCATTTGCAAGATTATTAGGGTTAGACGGAGTGATTTTACTTGCGTTTATACTGGGGTTCCCTGCAAACGAAATTGTAATACCTATAATTATAATGGCGTATATGTCAACGGGTACTTTGGTTGGTATTACAGACTTGTCAGTACTTCGTGATTTGCTTATAACTAACGGCTGGACCTGGGTTACTGCAATTTCGACAATGCTTTTTTCTCTTATGCACTGGCCATGTTCAACAACTCTTATGACAATAAAAAAAGAAACAGGAAGTATTAAATGGACAGTTTTGTCTGCCATTGTACCCACATTATGCGGAATAGTTGTGTGCACCTTATTTAATTTACTTGTACTATTGATTTTATGATAGACGTTTGATATAATTAACATAAGTAAGGTGCAACTAATGAAAAATTTACTGTTAATTGGTGATTCAATAAGAGCGGGATACGATAAATCAGTTAAAAAGACGCTGGAAGGCAAAGCAAACGTTATATTTCCTGCAGAAAACTGCCGTTTTGCCAGTTATGTTTTAAGATATCTGCATGAATATTTAGGCGATATAAAAGGCGAAGAAATAGATGTTATTCACTGGAACGCAGGTCTTTGGGACTGTTTAAGACTCTTTGAAGAAGAACCACATACACCAATCGAAGTGTATGAGTACTATATAGACAGAATATGTAACAGAATTACAAAACTTTGTCCTAATGCCAAAGTGGTTTTTGCCACATCTACAACAGTGCTTTCGGAAAAAATGAGTAAAGATTTCAAACGTTACAATGAAGAAATCGCAAAATACAATGAGGTTGCCGTAAAAGTTGTAACAAAATATGGTTTTAAAGTCAACGATTTGTATTCGGCGTCAGTAAAACTTCCCGAGGAAGCACATTCTGACCCTGTTCACTACTATACTTCTTTAGGTACAGAAACTTTTACAAACTGTGTTCTTGATGCAGTACTGCCTTTGCTTGGAATTGACGAACCGCTCTGTTACCTTGAGGAAATGTACACAGACAAACCTGTTGGAATTTAAAATTACATAAATATAAAAACCCGTTTGTGACAAGTGCCATACGGGTTTTTTGTGTTTTTAAGAAACTTATGTAAATAATAATACGTCTGATAATATGAATTGTGATAAAGGAGGTTGTACTGGTACAGGCAAACTTAAATTACGGTGCACAGGACAGTAAACTTGAGTATGTTCATTTTATACCCGACAGAATTACAGAATGTCTTAATAAATACAAAGAGCAGCCAACATTTTTAAGGCACAAC
>JAGCLT010000014.1 GCA_017646825.1 Clostridia bacterium
AATGCATTTTAGAAGGAAATCACGAGAGCGGCTTTGATTCTTACCTATTATTTGCTGGTACTAATAGACCCATTCATTTTTTGGGGAAAAAAGAGTTATTTGAATCATCTTTTAGCTGGTTTTTTAAAATGATGCATTTGATTCCAGTTGATAGAAAAAATAAAAATCCGTACACGATTGTGTACGGATTTTTTGGTTGCGGGGGCCGGATTTGAACCAACGACCATACGGGTTGCGGTGCCCAAAACTATTTTGTGTCATCATAAATGAAGACACATAGTTTTGACCGCGGCCCCTTTTTCACCTTGCTAAATCCGCCACTGGCGGCGCAAGGTTCAAAAGCAAGTTATTCGCCTCGGGCTCATAACCCTCAGGTCAAAAAAATACACTTACCAATCAGGTAAGTGCATTATTTTTGGTTGCGGGGGCCGGATTTGAACCAACGACCTTCGGGTTATGAGCCCGACGAGCTACCAGACTGCTCCACCCCGCGATATATAATTTTTACTACTTTGATATTATAACACTAAAATTTATATTTGTCAACTGTTATTTAATATTATATGTAACTTTTAAATATATATTCATTATTTGGAGGAAATATGTTATTCCTCCAAATAATAGTTATTATCAGTCAATTTAAAATTTACATTTTGTGAACAATATATGTTTTTGTTTTTATTTATCAATACATAATCAATATTATGTTCTTTTGCAAATTCTATTGCATTGTCTTTTCCAATCATAAACAAAATAGTAGAAAGAGCATCTGCATCAGTGGCGTTTTTATGTATAACTGTAGCGCTTAATAAGTCTGTTACTGCAGGGTACCCTGTTTTTGGATTTAATATGTGATGATATATTTCACCATCCCGTTCAAAATACCTTTGATACGAACCTGAAGTTACAACGGCACTGTCAGTAGCGGTTATTATTCCAAGATACTCACCGTTTTTCTTTTCTGGATTTTGCAGACCTATTTTTTTAGTTCCCACCCCATACACGTTACCGCCGATATTTATTACTGCATCTTTTATATTATTCTCTTTAAGTTTTAATACTGCAACGTCTGTTGCGTAACCCTTTGCAATACCGCCTAAATCTATTCTCGCATTATCTAAGTTTTTGTAATTTACTAAGGATAATGCCTGTTCAATTTGCAAATCACTTGGCACAACAGGATTTTCACCGTTTACATTCCAAAGTTCAGTTAAAGGTTTTATGGTAATATCAAACAGTCCGTTGCTTATGTCGCCATAATAAACGCCTTTTTCCAATACATTTAATATATCTTTGTCAAATTCCCCTTTATTAAGTGCGCTGTTCGTGTTGAAACTGTTCATTTTATTTTCAGTTTCCTTAAGAACATTATAAACCTCTGTGACGATATTTTGTGCATTTATACCATTGACTGTAATAGTTGCATAAGTATCCATAATAAAATAGTTTTTAGTACATTTGGAAACGTTTCTTACAAGTAAAACCGCAACGGCAGATATGATTAATATTGCTATTAATATTTTCTTTGAGTTAATAATTAGTTTTTTCATAAACTAATTATACACCAACAAGGAGTAGAAGTTCAAGTATATCGTTATAAATTTTAGGTAATTGATTTTCAGATATTGGATTAGTACCTTTGCCCACTTCTACAGTAAATCCCGGTTTGTTATATGTTTTAATAAACCAGTCTTTATATCCGCTATATGAGGCGGTACCTGATGTTTCATCAAGGGCGTATCCTGATACTTTCGACATTGCATTTGCAAGGATTACGCTTTCGTCAGGTATAGTTGGTCCGTATTTCCAGTAAATAACTTCTCCCTGACTGTGAAACGCAACTACATAGTCGAAATTATGTTTGACCGTAAAGTTTGCTACTGCTTTGGTTTCGGGCTCGCTAAAGGGATAGGGACCGCTGTATTTAGTGGGACCTGGTTTCGATATACCCTGCCTTGCAATTTCGATTTTGCCTCGCTTCCACATTGCATCGTAGTTATGGTTTAAATCAACACCTCTGGCATTTGCCTGCCAGTCTTTTAATCTCTTTGACATTTCAACACCGTCTGGATTTACCATAGGAGTAATATAAATTGAACTTTTTTCATACAAGTCTTTTAAGTTACAGCCTCTTAATTTTATATTTTTATTATAACTGTAACACAAGTCAAAAATAAATTTCATAAGTAGTTTTGACGTAATATGCTCCAGTCCGTGGTGGGCACCGTTGTAATATACTTCTTTTTTGCCTGTGCCGAATTTTACGGTATATAGTTTTCTGCCCTTTACCGAGTCTCCAATTGAAAAAATATCTGTTAAGTCATAGGAAGAAGAAAGAAGTTCAATATCGTTTTTTAATTGATTATAATCGTACACATTAAAACACCTCCATACTAATAAGTATGAAGGTGTATATTTTTTAATTACCTGTAATAATCAAATTCCAGATCGTTAATACGAACTGTGTCACCGTCATTGATTCCCATTTCTTCAAGTCTGGCAATTATTCCGCTTTTTCTTAACATTCTCTGGAAGTAGGAAACTGATTCGGTATCATCAAAGTTTGTAGAATTAACTAATAGTTCAATGCTTTCGCCTGTTACTATATAAACGTCATCTTCAATTTCAATTTCAAATGATGTGTCAATTGTAACCGGTTCAGGCTCAGGAGCCGCTTCCGCTTCAAATACAGGTACAGGAATGTCTTGTAAAAGTGTATATGCTCTTTTGATAAGTTCTTCTGTGCCCTTTTTAGCATAAGCAGAAATTACAAACAGTTCAAGTCCTAAACTGTCTATATATTTTTTAAACTCGTCAAGATACATATCAGTTACGTCAATTTTGTTTGCTACAACAATCTGGAGTTTGTTTGACAGTTGTTCACTGTATTTTTGAAGTTCGTTATTTATTAAATCAAAGTCCTCGACGGGATTTCTGCCCTCACAACCAGAAATATCAACAACATGCATAAGAAGTCTTGTTCTTTCAATATGACGCAAAAAGTCGTGACCAAGTCCTACACCCTCGTTTGCACCCTCAATGATGCCGGGGATGTCTGCCATAACCATTTGCCCGTCAAAGACATTTATAACACCGAGATTTGGATTTAAAGTTGTAAAATGATAATTACCTATCTTTGGCTTTGCATCACTTACAACAGAAAGCAAAGTCGATTTGCCAACATTAGGGAAACCTACAAGTCCTACGTCGGCAATAAGTTTAAGTTCAAGAATTATTTCTCTTATCTGTCCTTTTCGCCCTGCTTTTGCGAAGTTGGGAGTTTGTCTTGTAGCAGTAGCAAATCGTGCATTACCCCAGCCGCCTTTACCGCCATGTGCAACTGTGAAAGAGGAGGTGTCTCCTGATAAATCACATATAACTCTGCCTGATTCAGCATCTTTTACAACTGTACCATTAGGAACTTTTATTATTAAATCGGCTCCGTCTTTACCTTTCATACGTCCGCCGGTACCATCCATACCGTTCCCTGCGACGTATTTCTTTTTGTAGCGGAAGTCCATTAGCGTTGACATATTTGTATCAACAGTTAAAACTACGCAACCGCCTTTGCCGCCGTCACCACCGTCAGGACCGCCTGCAGCAACATACTTTTCTCTGTGAAAAGCAACGGAACCGTTACCGCCGTCTCCGCCTTTTACGAATATTTTTGCTTCATCAACAAACATACTTATCTCCTTAGGGTGACAGAAACTATCCCAACCTCGATTTTCAAAGGTTAATTTTGGCCTCTGCCACGTTAAAATACTCGGTAATCCGTCAGGATTACCTGTGTTTTTGCCTTGCATAGTCATAAAATTCCCTCTTTGAAAATTCTTCGACCTTAAATCGATGGAATTTCGAGGGGATTTTGGTGCGGAAGATGCAGCAAGGCTGACGCCTTGCAAAGATGACAAGCCGAAATACACCAATATTACGCGGTTTAAGGCGTGGTTCGGATAGTTCCTGTCACCCTAAAAATAAAAGCCACATTAATTATGTGGCTTTAAAATTGATATTATACAAAATTATTGAGCAACTGTGTAAATACTAACTTGTTTTCTTGTTTTGTCTTTACGCTCAAATTTAACTTTACCGTCAACTAATGCGTATAATGTATCATCACTACCCTTGCCAACATTTAGTCCGGGATGGATTTTTGTTCCTCTCTGGCGAACAAGGATATTACCGGCTAGAACGTATTGTCCGTCACCTTTTTTAGCACCCAAACGTTTTGACTCTGAATCTCTACCGTTTTTGGTACTACCAACACCTTTCTTATGTGCCATTAGAATTCACCTCTTTAAATATAGATTTCAAATTAAATTAACCGTTGATTTTTGTGATTTCAACTTTTGTATAGGCTTGTCTGTGACCTTGTTTTTTATGATAACCTTTTTTGGGTTTCATTTTGTAAACAACAACTTTTTTTGCTTTGCCGTTTTTAACAGCGGTAGCAGAAACTGTTGCGCCGTCAACAACGGGAGCACCAACTTTAACGTCAGCACCTTCGCCTACAACTAAAACTTTGTCAAATGTAATAGCAGCACCGGCTTCAACGTCTAATTTTTCAATGTAAATAACGTCGCCTTCGTTAACTTTATACTGCTTTCCACCTGTTTCGATTACTGCGTACACCAAAACGCACCTCCTTTAATCAAAAACTCGCTGATGGGGTATATACCGTTGTATATTTTCCAACCCTTTACATGCGGATACTCAAATATAATACCACATATTTTCCCCAATGTCAAGCAATTTTAACACATTTTTCAAATTTTCATATACTGTTTTTGAAGGAGTGATTTTTGTGCATTATTTTGTCAATTCCAACAGTCACCTTGGCTTTGTAAGTTACATTGACTGCAATATGCCAAAAGACAGATTTTTATTAAACAGTTACCCTATTCCTGCTGTGGAAAGTATTGTAAAATCTATAATCGCCAAAGCAGAGGAGATTAATACGGATATCGAAGTAATACATAATTGTCTTAACAATTCTCTGGAGGGTGTAGTACTCCCGCAACTTCACATTGGTGTTATTAATATTCCTGTTTATTTTGAAAAAAATTACTGCATTAACTATCTTGATAATGAAAAAAGTCTTGCTGACTGCAAAAGTAATCTTGAAAAAGCATACAGTTATTTAAATGATGCAATAAAAGTTCACGATCAATGGGAAAAAATCTATATCGAAAACACTGATTTTAATAAATTAGATAAAATGACAGAGGAGGTATGTAAGATTGTTGTTCCAAAAATCAGCCTTAATAAACAGTCAAAAATTAAGGACAGATTTTTCGGTGCAACAACAATTAAAGGCGCAGTTGATTATTGTGGTGAAATTATAAACGAAATCGGTAACAGATATTATATAAAAGGAAGACCAGGAAGCGGTAAATCAACTATGCTTAAAAAAATAATTAACTGTGCAAAGGAAACAGGCACGGATATTGACGTTTACCATTGCGCATTTGACCCGAAAAGTATTGATATGATAGTATTAAAGGACTTTGACACGGTTGTATTTGACAGTACGCAGCCTCACGAATATTTTCCTGACAGGGAAAGTGACAATATTATTGACATATACAAAAATGCCATAGCCGAGGGTACTGACGAAAAATACGAAAATCAACTGAATAATATAGTTGCAAAGTACCGTTCGGATATAGCATTGGCAGTTAAATATTTAAATGATGCAAATACAAACTGTGACAGTTTAAATAACAAATATATGGAAAGACTTGATTATAAAGAGTTTGATAAAATTAGGGCCGTTATTCTTGACAAGTGTTTTTGTAATTCTCGTACGCTTTAACAGCCATAGCATCGCACCGTTCATTTTCGGGATGACCGTCATGCCCTTTTATCCACACATAAGTCATATTGTGATAACTTGTAAGTTTTAAAAGTCGTTCCCAAAGGTCAGGGTTTAGTGCCTTGCCTTTGGATTTTCTTTTCCAGTTGTTTTGTTGCCAACTTACAGCCCAGCCTTTTTCCAAAGCGTCAATAACATATTTTGAATCGCTGGTTAATATAACGTTGCAACGTTCTTTTAAAGCCTCAAGGCCCACAATAACAGCAGTTAATTCCATTCTGTTGTTTGTGGTGTCGGCCTCAAAGCCTGAAAATTCTTTTTCAACACCATTATATCTTAGTATTGTGCCATATCCGCCCGGTCCCGGATTGCCGCTGCAGGCACCGTCGGCAAATAATTCTACTGTTTTCATATAATCACCGCTTATATTGTATCATATTTGTAAATTTTTTGCAATATTTAGTTAAACAGTCTTTACATTAGAACATATTTTTGATAAAATAAAGAAAAAATACATAAGGAGAAGAGTTATGCCAAAATATAAGAGAGTAATGTTAAAAATAAGCGGTGAAGCATTAGCAGGTGAAAAGGGATTTGGTCTTGATGAAGATACAATCGGTGCAATTTCTGACCAGATTAAAAAATGCGTAGATTTAGGCGTTCAGGTAACTATTGTTTGCGGCGGCGGTAACTTCTGGAGAGGAAGAACAGGCAAAAATATGGACAGAACAAGAGCTGACCATATGGGTATGCTTGCAACCGTAATCAATGCCTTAGCCCTTCAGGATGCTTTGGAACAAAGAAACGTGCCAACAAGAGTACAGACTGCAATCAGTATGCAGCAAATGGCTGAGCCGTATATAAGAAACAGAGCAATAAGACACCTTGAAAAAGGCAGAGTAGTGATATTTGGTTGCGGTAGCGGAAACCCGTATTTTTCAACAGATACTGCCGCAGCATTAAGAGCAGCAGAAATTGATGCAGACGTTATTTTGCTTGCTAAGAAAGTTGACGGCGTTTATAACAAAGACCCCAATGTTGAAGCAGATGCAGTTAAATTTGATGCTTTAACATACCTTGATGTACTTAACAAGGGTCTTGGTGTTATGGACTCAACAGCAACTTCTCTTTGTATGGATAATGATATCCCGATTTTGGTATTCGGACTTGATAAACCTGAAAATATAATTAAAGCAGTTAACGGTGAACAGATAGGTACAATCGTTAAATAAGGAGGCAAATATGCGCTGTGTATTTTGCGGAAACGATGACAGTAAAGTAATTGACTCTCGTGCCAATGAGGACAATACAATTATAAAAAGAAGAAGAGAATGTCTTAATTGCGGAAAGCGTTTTACGACTTACGAAAGAATTGAAAGCCCCATTGTTGTTGTTAAAAAAGACGGCACAAGACAGCATTTTGATAAAGATAAGTTGTTAAATGGTCTTGTTAGGGCATGTGAAAAAAGACCTGTCTCTTTGTTTCAACTTGAAGAAATTGTTGACAGTGTAGAAGTTGTAACGTACAAACTTGGAAAACGAGAAATTGCTACTTCCGAAATTGGCGAAATTGTCATGTCAAAATTAAAGGAAGTAGATGATGTTGCATACGTCAGATTTGCTTCTGTTTACAGACAGTTTAAAGACGTTGGTACATTTATGGATGAGTTAAAGAAGATTATTAAGGAGAAGTAATGAGATTTATTGACAGGGTAAGATTTTTTACGCAGGAAAAAATCAACAAAAAGGAAAAACTTGCGCTTGTTGTATATTTGTTTATAGGGCTTTTAATCGTTTTTTCGCTGATACGTCAGGCGGTAAACAGAAACTACTTTAATGTACTGTTATGTACTTTCTCTCTTGTATTAATAACTCTGCCTTTGTTTATAGAATCTAAAACAAGAATAGAATTTCCGCAAACCCTGGAAATAATAACTATATGCTTTGTTTTTGCGGCAGAAATATTAGGTGAAATAAGTAATTTTTATTACTATATTCCAATTTGGGACAGTATTTTACATGTAACTACAGGCTGTCTTGCTGCCGCGATTGGCTTCGGTGCTATTGACCTTATTAACACTCATGCTAAAAGAATCAGTATGACGCCGTTTTTTGTTGTTGCGGTTGCCTTTTGTTTTTCTATGACCATTGCGGTATTCTGGGAATTTTTTGAGTTTGGTGCTGATGTTGTATTACGAACTGATATGCAAAAAGATACTTATATCAATCAGTTTTCAACTGTCAATCTTGATGATACATGCTCAAACATTTCTGTTCCTGTTAACAATGTGGGAAAGACGCAGATTAAAGACAACAACGGTAATGAAATTGCATCATTTGATGGTTATCTTGATATCGGTCTTGTTGACACAATGAAAGATTTATTTGTTAATATGATTGGTGCTGTTGTTTTTTCAGTATATGCTTATTTGTATTCCCGAAGAAAAGATAAATACAAGTTTATAGAAAATATAATAATTAAAGAAAAAGAACTTTAGATGCTCTAAAGTTCTTTTATTTTACTAAAATATCTGATAATTTTGTAATTGTACCAGCTCCGATTGTAATTACTATGTCGTCTTTCTTTACATTTGCTTTTAAATAATTTGCAATGTCTTCAAACTCTTCAATATAAATGGCACCGTTAATTTTGTCTGCCAGGTCTTTTCCTGATATACCCACTGTATTTCTTTCACGTGCCGCATAAATTTTGTTAATTATTATATTGTCACCTTTTGAAAGAACTTTTGCGAAGTCCCCAAGAAGTGCAGATGTTCTTGTGTAAGTGTGGGGCTGGAATATGCACCACATTTTACCTTGAGTAATTTTTCTTGCAGTAGATATTGTAGTTACGATTTCGTTCGGATGATGGGCATAATCGTCATATACGGGTGCATCGTTTAAGTAACCCTTATGCTCAAATCTTCTTTTTGCACCGACAAACTCGCTGAGTCCCTGTGAAATTACATCTTTATCTACTCCGAAGTAACTTGCACAGGCGAAAACAGACAGTGCATTGTAAATATTGTGGATGCCGGGAACATTTAAAGTTACTCTTGTTACATATTTCTTGTTGTTATACACGTCAAATTCTCCGCAACCAAAATCGTTATATGAAATGTTTTTTGGTTTCCACTGACCTTTTTTGCCGTATTTGATAATTTTACATTTTACGCCTTTTAAGCATTTCATTGTGTTTTTGTCGTCGGCATTTACTACCGCAAAACCGTCATCAGGAATAAGTTTTAAAAACTTGTTAAAAGACTGTCTTATATGTCTTATTCCTTTGAAATAATCAAGGTGGTCCTTATCAACGTTTGTAATTATTGCACCTTTGGGATTAAACTTTAAGAAACTGTCAACGTATTCGCAACCCTCAAAAATAAGATGGTTTTTACTGCCTATTTTATAATTTGAGCCGATTTGGGGAAATTCGCCGCCCACTAATATTGTAGGGTCCAACTGGGCTTTTAAAAATACAGTTGAAAGCATAGAGGTAGTTGTGGTTTTTCCGTGTGTACCGCTAACTGAAATCGGACATTTATAACTAAGCATCAGTTTGCCTAAAAAGTCAGCACGTTCCATTGTTTCAATGCCCTTTTCCTGAGCACATACAAGTTCGGGATTTTCGTTTGAAATTGCCGCAGTATATACAACAAGAGTCTGATTATCAATATTGTCCGCACTGTGACCGATTGTAATTTTTGCACCGCATTTTTCTAATTTGTCAGTTATATCAGTTTTTGTTGCGTCCGAGCCTGATACGATTACACCGTTATTTAAAAGAATGTGGGCAAGTGCACTCATACTTACACCGCCAATTCCTATAAAATGCACATATTTATGTAGCATAATATCAGCCAATTATAACATCTCCTTAATGTATTTTGTTACTTCATCATAATTTGGAATAGACTTACTTGCACCAGGTTTGCTTACGGTAATGGAAGAGGCATAGGTTGCAAAATCAACTGCTTCGTTGATATTTTTACCCTCTGCTAGTGAATTTATTACTGCGGCAACAAATGTGTCTCCCGCAGCAGTTGTATCAACTACTTTTGATTTTACAACATCTCTTGTTTTGATTTTTTCTCCGTCGTTATAAACGGAGCCTTTGCTTCCAAGTGTAACTATAACAGTTTTAACACCCATATTAACTATTTCTTTTATTGCTTCTTTATAATCAGTAACTTCCCTGCCAAGCATCGATGAACACTCAGTTTCGTTAGGGGTAATTATGTCAGTATATTCCAATAGCTCGTCGGGGAAATCGCACATAGGAGCAGGGTTTATTATTACAGTTTTTTTAAGGGATTTTGCAAGTTTGGCGCCATATAATACAGTATCTACAGGGATTTCAAACTGAAACAGACAGTAATCCGCCCATTTAAACAGTTCTATATTTTGGTCAATTAGTTCCTCGGATACAAGGTTGTTCGCTCCGCTGTCCAGAATTATAGAATTATCACCATTTGAAACTGTAATTACAGCAACACCTGTGTTGCATTCACGCTTTTTAATAGCTGAAACATCAACGCCGTAAGATTTGCAGTGGTTAAGTAACATTTCACCGTTTGAATCATTTCCCACGCAACCTAACATTTTAACATTTCCGCCTAATTTGGAAACTGCAATTGCCTGGTTTGCACCCTTGCCACCACAGTTAATTTCAAATTTTTCACCTTTTATCGTTTCACCGGGTTTGGGTATTTTGCTTGTATATATAACTAAGTCAGCATTAAGACTGCCTACTACCAATACATTTTTCATATTACCACCTCAAGTAGAAGAACTGCTAGTACCGAAGCAACAGCAACAGTTAAAAGGCTTCTCTTTTTGTAAGAGAGAAACAAAGCAACAACTGATCCGAATATACCTGCAGTTGTGTTACCTGTGGAATAAAATATAGCAGGGAAAATCATTGCTGACAGTACCCCATAAGGCATATAAACAAGTATCGACTTCAGAAAGGCATTATTTATTTTTGATTTAATTACTGCAATAGGTAACATTCTCGGCACGTAAGTTGCCAAAGTCATAGTTATTATTGCAATAACAAGATAACTTTTATTCATCGTCTGCCTCCCTTACAGGATACTTAATTGCAGAAATTACTGATGCAGTCAGTCCGCAAATAATAATTACCCATCCTGAGGATAATTTGTTAAGACAGGGAGTGTAGTAAAAAGATATGCTTAATAAAGCAGACACAACTACTGTGAAAGTAACAGGCCTGGAGTCTGTTGCAGGGGGAATTATTATGGCAAGAAACATTGCGTACAGTGAAATGCCCAGAGCAGATGATAAAACTTCAGGCACAATATCTCCTGCAAAAGTTCCGATTACAGTACCGCTCGTCCACCCGATAACGGGAACAATAATAAGTCCAATCATATATTTAAAATTAAGCGGCACTTTTTTACTTGTTGCCATTGCAAATATTTCGTCAGTATTACCATAGGCAACAATAATTCTTTGCCACCATTTAAAGTCTGTCGGTATAATCTGCGAAAGAGACACAGACATAAGAAAATACCGTGCATTGATTACCAGTATTGCACAGAAGATTTCAAGGTATGAAGCCGTTGCCTTTAAAAGGTCCAATGCAGCAAATTGTCCTGTTCCTGACAAATCAAATACAGAAATTATTGGCGGTGCCCAAAGAGGAAGTCCGTTTTGTATTGCTAACACACCAAAAGCAATGGAAACTGAAACATATCCCAGACATATGGGCAACGCATCTATAATTCCGTCTTTAAAAGACAGATTGTTTTTCATATATACACTTCCAGATTAAGTACTATATGTATATTATAACATATTTTACTTTTTTTTCAACAATAATTTCTGTTTGTAGAACTTTTTAAAAGGTTTTAAAATGTTTTTACTTAAATTAATAGTGAAAATAAGGGGTTTTTTGGCTGTATCTATAATAAAATCAGCGACCTTAATAAGAAGTTTGCTAAATGTATTAAAATATATTATTGCTCCTGATAAGCATCCTGCAACCATAAACCATCTTACTGTTCCATAGTTAAATTTTATTGAAAACATTATAAATACAAAAATAGATAAAATACAATAAATTATATCTTCAAAAGCTGTCAGAATAACACCGTGTTTTATGATTTTTCGTATTATTCTGAATATGTCAAATAATATTCCTAACGCTACACCGCACAATAAGAATTGGACAAAAAGTATAGTCTGCCCTGACATTGTTACTGTCATAATTACACCTACTTGAATATTTTTGACCACATACTGCCTTTTGCTTTTCCTGAATATTTATCGTCAAATTCGCAGTTAGTGAAGTAGCCCTCTATAATTACCTCGCCAGTTTCAACATTTAGTTTGTTAATATGAAAATCGCTGCCTTTTATTACCAGTGTTCCCTCTTCGGTAACAAGTACTATGTTTTCTTCGTCAAAACTGTCAACATCTGTTACTGCAGAAATACTCAATTTTTTTCTGCCTTCAATAATTATGTTACATTGTTTGTTTTCCATAAATATCACCTCATAAATTTATATTTTAGAATAACAGGTAATATTCATAAAAAATACGGCAAGCCGTTTGGCTTACCGTGACATGGCGCGCTCGATAGGAGTCGAACCTACCACACCAGCAGTCGGAGTGCTGTGCTCTATCCACTGAGCTACGAACGCATACATACAGTATAACATTAGAAACAGTTTTTTGTCAATTGAATAATATTTGTTGAATAATGCTAATTTTTGTGGTAAAATAGATTTGACAGACTATATTTACAGGAGATAATTATGGACAAGAATATTTTAGGTTTTGAAAAAACATCTGTTTTATTACGAAAATTTGCAGTACCAAGTATTGTTGCAATGCTGGTAGGTTCTTTATATAATATAGTTGACCAGATATTCATAGGACACGGTGTAGGATATTTGGGAAATGCTGCCACAAATGTTGCTTTTCCGTTATCAACAATTTGTATGTCAATATCTCTTTTAACAGGTGTAGGAAGTGCATCCGGCTTTTCCCTTGAACTTGGTGCGGGAAACAAAGACAAAGCCGCATCTTATGTTAAAAATGCTTTAGGAATGGCAAGTGTATTGGGCGTATTGTACTTTGTTTTAATATGTATATTTTTAAAACCTATGTTAAAGGTTTTTGGTGCTACTGCTGACATAATGGATTATGCAATTGATTACACGAGAATAACAGCTCTTGGTATGCCTTTTTTAATATTAACTAACGTAATGAGTAATTTAATCCGTGCTGACGGAAGTCCTAAATATTCAATGACGTGTATGATTATCGGTGCTGTATTAAATACAATACTTGACCCAGTATTTATATTTGTTTTTAAAATGGGTATTGCAGGAGCCGCTTGGGCAACAGTTATTGGACAAATCATTTCTTTTTTTGTTGCAGTTTATTATATTAAATTTTTTAAGAGTATAGATATTCAGGGTAAACCAATTGAATTTGCTGTTAAAAAATGGTTAAAGATTGCTTCTCTTGGTATGAGCAACAGTTTAAATCAGGTTGCAATTACTCTGGTACAGATTATATTAAACAATTCTTTGATACATTACGGTGCATTGTCTGTTTACGGAAGTGAAATTCCTTTGGCAGGATGCGGTATTGTTATGAAAGTAAACTCAATACTTATTTCGGTGTTCGTCGGACTTGCACAGGGCTCTCAACCTATAATGGGCTATAATTATGGTGCAAAACAATATTCAAGAGTAAAAGAAACATATAAACTTGCAGTTACAACAAGTATTTGCATTGCTTTTTTCGGTTTTTTAATGTTCCAGATTATTCCTGAAAAAATTATTGCATTGTTCGGTAAAGGTGAAAAACTATATATTGATTTTTCAGTCAGATTCATAAAAACATTTTTGTTTATGATAACATTTACGGGTGTTCAGATTATTTCATCAAATTTCTTCTCTGCAATAGGCAAGCCTGTAAAAGGTATTTTTCTGTCTCTTACAAGACAGGTTATATTCCTGGTACCATTGCTGGTAATATTGCCATTGTATTTTGGAATTGACGGTATTATGTATTCGGGTCCGATATCTGATACTATTGCTGTAATTGTATGTTATTCACTTGTAATGCTTGAGTTTAAAAGGATTGATAAAATAAAGGAGAATTAATTATGCAAAGAGAAAAGTTTTCTTCAAGGTTGGGTTTTATTCTTATTTCTGCAGGATGTGCAATAGGACTTGGTAACGTTTATCGTTTCCCCATTATGACGGGTTCCTATGGCGGAGCACTTTTTGTCCTTATCTACATTGGATTTTTACTTCTTATGGGACTTCCCATTATGACAATGGAGTTATCTGTTGGCAGAGCCAGCCAAAGGAGTATTGCATCATCTTTTGATGTGTTGGAAAAACCCGGTCAGAAATGGCACTGGCTTAAATACATGGGTGTTTCAGGTAACTATCTCCTTATGATGTTTTATACAACAATTTCTGCATGGATGGTTATTTATTTCTATAAGTATTTGTCCGGCTCTATTATGCATTATTCAACAGTACAGGAACTTGGTGATGTCTTCGGCGGTGTTGTAAGCAATACCGGTTTGTTAATCGGCGTTAATGCTTTGGTTATTGGTATTTGTTTTGGTATATGTTCTTTGGGTTTGCAAAATGGTGTGGAAAAAATAACAAAAGTTATGATGATAGCTCTTTTGGCATTAATGATTGGTCTTGCAATTTATTGCTGCACACTTTCTAATGCTAAAGCAGGTCTTGAGTTTTATTTAATTCCTAATCTTGACGGTATAAAGACTCACGGTATTTGGACGGTTATT
The DNA here is from genome assembly GCA_017646825.1 of Clostridia bacterium. Classification (GTDB taxonomy): domain Bacteria; phylum Bacillota; class Clostridia; order Monoglobales; family Firm-18; genus RGIG1864. Next base: position 14,625 of record JAGCLT010000014.1, read on the forward strand.
TCAGCTGCAATGGGCCAGTCTTTCTTCACTTTAAGCATCGGTATTGGTTCTATTGCTATTTTTGGAAGTTATATAGGTAAAGACAGAAGTCTTACCGGTGAGGCGTTAACAATATTATCCCTTGATACATTTGTTGCATTAATGTCAGGATTAATAATTTTTCCGGCTTGTTTTACGTATAACAACGGAGTTACTGCTGATGCTTCAACAGTAGGTGCAAGTTTCTTGTTTACAACACTTTCAAGCATTTTTAATTCTATGCCAGGAGGAAGAGTTATCGGCACGCTTTTCTTTGTATTTATGATTTTTGCCGCGTTTTCAACAGTAATTGCTGTATTTGAAAACATTATGTCGTTCTGGCTTGAACTTACTAAAATGAAACGTGGAAAAATTGCACTAATCAATATTATTCTGATTTTTGCTTTGTCTTTGCCCTGTATTTTAGGTTTTACTGTATGGAATGATTTCCAGATTGCGGGTAAAGGTATTATGGATTTGGAAGATTTTACAGTTTCAAACATAATGTTACCTTTAGGAAGTTTGTTCTATGTACTTTTCTGCACAAGCCGTTACGGTTGGGGATGGAACAAATACTTTGCAGAAGTTAACGGAGGCAAAGGTCTTAAAATGGCTAAATGGTTAAGACCTTATCTGTCTTATGTCTTGCCGGTGATTTTGCTTATTGTATTTATTGTATCGGTATTATGAGAAAGAATATTATTTTATTTTCGGTTATATTCGCCTGTGTTATAATAGGGATTGTTGACGGAATAATACAGCCGGGATATATAATCAAATCACTTATTAAAATTGTGTTGTTTTTACTGATACCCGTAATATATTACGGGTTTTCAAAGGATAGCGCAAACTACTTGAAAGTAAATAAAAAAGGCATAATAATCGCAATTTCTTTTGGCTTGGTTATTTATGTTGTAATCATCGTTGCATATTTAATATTTAAGAATATATTTGATTTTTCTGCACTTACGAAAAGTTTAGGTGAAACTACAGGAGTTAATAAAAGTAATTTTATTTGGGTTTCGATTTACATTTCTTTTGTAAATTCCTTTTTGGAAGAATTTTTCTTCAGAGGCTTTGCTTTTCTTACTCTTAAAAACCTTTCGTCTAGAAGATTTGCATATATTTTCAGCGGTGCCGTTTTTGCTTTATATCATATTTCTATGATGATAGGCTGGTTTGGATTGCCTGTAATTTTGATTGTTGTTGCAGGTCTTTTTGCAGGAGGTCTTATTTTCAACAGATTTGACGAAGTATATGACAATATTTATATTTCGTGGCAAGTTCATATGTTTGCAAATTTTGCAATTAATACTATTGGATTTATTTTATTTCAATAAGGAGAATTGTTATGTATGACATTACTGCATTAGGTGAAATTTTAATAGATTTTACACCATACGAGAACATAACTGACAATACTAAATTGTTTGGCAGAAACCCGGGAGGAGCACCTGCTAATCTTCTGGCTACTGTTGCAAAATACGGAGGAAGTACTGCGTTTATTGGTAAAATTGGAAATGATATTTTTGGTGAGTTTTTAATAGATACCTTGAATAAACACTGTATTGATACTAAAGGACTTGTAACAGATAATATGCACAATACTACTCTTGCATTTGTGTCATTAAACGATAATGGTGACAGAAGTTTTAGTTTTTACAGACGTTTTGGTGCTGACGTATTTTTAAGCAAAAAGGAAATTGATACTGAAATTATTAAAAAATCAAAGATATTTCACTTCGGCTCTTTATCTCTTACAAACGAGCCTTCACGTTCTGCAACTAAGTATGCGCTGAAATTTGCAAAGAAAAACGGCTGTGTAATAACTTATGATCCCAATTACAGAGAACTCCTTTGGGAAAACAAGGAAACTGCAGTAAAGATGATGGGTAAATATTTAAAGTATGCTGATATTGTTAAGTTGTCTAAGGAAGAGGCACAGATGATTACGGGAAGAACTGAAGTGTATGAGTGTGCGGAAAGTGTTATGAAACTTGGGCCAAAAATTGTTTTGATAACAGATGGACCAAACGGTGCATTCTATGTTAATAGTTTCAGTAAAAATCATATTCCTGCTCTAGATGTAAATCCTATTGACACTACCGGTGCCGGAGATATTTTCTTTGGTAGTTTTTTATACGGACTTATTAAAGATAATGTTTCGGATTTTGAGAATTGTGATTTATTTAAATACGTTAAAACTGCGGTACATCTTGCCGGAAAAAGCACAGAAATCAAGGGTGCTATTCCCTCAATACCGGATTACATAGAATAAAGGAGCAGTATTAATGAAAATATTAATATTGTATGTTGTAATTTCATTGTTGCTTAGTGGTTGCGCTAAAACAGAGCCGGTTTCTACTGCACCAGTTGAAGTACCCGATGAAATAATATCTGTTGTGGCTGTAGGTGACAACTTGCTTCACATGCCTGTTATTAACAGTGGCAAACAACCTGACGGAAGCTATGATTTTTCACATATATTTGAAGTATTGCAACCGATATTTACAGATGCGGATTTGTCAGTAATCGGTCAGGAAACAGTTTTTGGCGGTGAACATCTGGGTTATTCAGGGTACCCGCTTTTTAATTCTCCCGAGGATGTGGGTATCACCTTAATTGGCGAGGGTTTTGATATAGTTCTTCATGCTTCCAATCATGTCCTTGACAAGTGGGCGTCGGGTGTTGAAAATACCCTTGATTTCTGGGAAAACTACCCTGATATTACTGTCCTTGGTATAAACAGAAGCCATGATGAAAAGGATAAAGTTAAAATTAAAAACGTAAAAGGTGCAAAAATTGCGGTGCTTAACTACACTTATGATACAAACGGACTTGTTCTGCCTCCCGACAAGACATATCTTGTAAATTATATTAACGGAGAACAGATTAAAAAGGACTGTTTGTATGCCGAAGATAATGCTAATTTTACTATTGCTTTTATGCACTGGGGAACAGAATATTCAACCAAACCAAATCAACAACAAATTGATTTATGCAACCAGATGTGCGAGTATGGTGTTGACCTTATAATTGGTGCACATCCCCACGTTATTCAGCCTGTTGAATGGTATCAGAGTGAAAACGGCAATAAAATGCTTGTTTATTATTCTTTAGGTAATTTTGTTTCCAGTCAGTTGGAAGCAAAAAATCTGTTTGGCGGTTTAGCAGACGTAAAATTGAGATTTGACGGCAGTTCAGTTACAATAGACAATTATTCGTTTATGCCGATAGTAACCCATTATAACAGCAATTTTGACGATTTTGACGTATATCCGTTAAAGGAATATTCAAGCGAACTTTCTGCCCTGCACGGGCTAAATTATAAAGAAAGGGTTAGCGTTGAATACTGGCGTAATTTTGTAGTAAATGTTTTTGATGGTTATGATACAGGTTGTTTAGATTATTGAGGTATATATGAAAAGAATTATATTAGGTATTCTTGCTCACGTTGACAGCGGTAAAACAACGTTGTCAGAGGGCATGTTGTACCAGTCGGGAAAATTGAATAAAGTGGGACGAGTTGACCATAAGGATACTTTTTTTGACAACAATGTTATTGAGCGTGACAGAGGTATAACTATATTCTCAAAACAGGCACAGTTTGATTATAATGATACTGTTGTTACTCTGTTAGACACCCCAGGTCATATTGATTTTTCTTCTGAGATGGAAAGAACCTTGCAGGTCCTTGATTATGCAGTTTTGGTTATCAGTGGTGCTGACGGTGTTCAAAGCCACTCAAAGACTTTATGGAATATGCTTTGTGTGTACCAGATTCCTACATTTATTTTTGTAAATAAAATGGACATATCTCATAACAATAAAGATGAAATAATGTCAATGCTACAAAAAGAATTAGATGAAAAATGTATTTCATTTAACGATATAAACTATGAAAAACTTGCAATGTGCAGCGACAGTTTACTTGATGAGTATTTAAATGAAAACGAAATCCAACATAATTCTATAGTCAGAGAAATCAATTCCCGTAATGTATTTCCCGTATATTTTGGCTCTGCTTTAAAATTAGAGGGTGTTAATGATCTGCTGCAAGGTGTTGACAAATACACGTCAAAACCAAATTATGGCAGTAATTTCGGTGCCAAGGTGTATAAAATTACCACAGACGATAAAGGTCAGAAGTTAACACATATTAAAGTTACGGGCGGAGAATTAAAAGTTAAAACGCAAATTAATGAAGAAAAAATTAATGAAATCAGAATTTATAACGGTACTGCCTTTGCTCCCGTATCAGTAGTTGGCGCAGGTGAAATATGTACGGTGTTGGGGCTTAGCAATACTTACAGCGGAATGGGTATGGGGGTTGAGAGGGATTTCGAAGATTTTCTTACTGAGCCGTTGTTTAAGTATTCTGTAAAAATTACTGATGGAACTGACATTCATACTGCATATGATTATTTTAAAATATTAGAACAACAAGATCACCAACTAAAAGTTACTTTAGGTGAAAGAATAAACGTTCACGTTATGGGTGATATACAAATTGAGGTTTTAAAGCGTATACTTAAAGAAAATTACAACTTGAGTGTTGAATTTGAAGATGGCGGTATTGTTTACAAAGAAACTATTGCAGACATCGTTGAGGGCGTAGGACATTACGAGCCATTAAGACATTATGCAGAAGTGCATTTATTGTTGGAACCTATGTCTGCGGGAACAGGCGTTGTAATTGAAACTGATGTAAGCGAAGATGTTCTCGACAAAAACTGGCAACGGTTAATATACACTCATCTTAACGAAAAAAAACATATCGGAGTTCTTACAGGATCTGAAATTACAGATGTTAAAATTACTCTTATAAATGGCAGAGCAAGTATCAAGCATACTGTTGGCGGTGATTTCAGACAGGCAACATACCGTGCTGTAAGACACGGACTTATGAACGCCAAAAGTGTTCTATTAGAGCCATACAATAAATTTAAACTTGAAATTCCTGTAGAATGTACAGGACGTGCAATGACAGATCTGCAGCAAATGGGTGCTGAATTTTCTTCCCCAGATCTACAAAACGATGTTTCTGTGCTCACTGGCAGTGTACCTGTTAGTAAAATTAACGGTTATTTAAAAGAGATAACATCTTATACGGGCGGAAAAGGTAAATTAAGTTGTTCCTTTCTGGGATATTATCCTTGTCAGAACAGCGAAGAAGTGATAGCAAATATAGCATATAATCCTGAAGGTGACATTGAAAATATACCTGATTCCGTTTTCTGTGCTGGTGGTGCAGGATTCCTTGTAAAATGGGATGATGTGTATAAGTATATGCACATACCTTATTTGCAGGATAAAAAGGAAGAAGAGGTACTTTCGGCACCTAAGATTATAAACAACAAAACCGTTGCTACAGATGAAGAATTATTGAATATTTTTGAGAGAACTTACGGTAAAGTTAAAAGAAGATTATATGAACAACCATTAGATAAAC
>JAGCLT010000081.1 GCA_017646825.1 Clostridia bacterium
GTATTTTTGACTAAAATATGGTATCATATATTATTGAACATATTAAAGTGGGTGATTTTGTTGAAAAATTTAATAAATAAATTATTTGGCAGTCATAGTGAACGTGAATTAAAGAGACTTTATCCTATTGTTGAGCAAATCAACAAACTGGAACCCGAGTTTGAAAAGCTGTCCGATGCCGAATTAAGAAATAAAACAGAAGAATTTAAACAACGTTACATTAACGGTGAAACTCTTGACAGTATGCTGCCCGAAGCCTTTGCCGTTGTACGTGAGGGCTCAAAACGAATTTTGGGAATGCGTCATTTTGACGTTCAGTTGTTAGGTGGTATAGTTCTTCATCAAGGCAGAATTTCCGAAATGAAAACTGGTGAAGGTAAAACTCTGGTTGCTACACTTCCTGCATATTTAAATGCTTTAACAGGTGAAGGCGTTCACATCGTTACTGTTAATGACTACCTTGCAAAAAGAGACAGCGAGTGGATGGGTAAACTTTATTCATTCTTAGGTCTTAAAGTTGGTCTTATTGTTCACGAACTGACAAACGACGAAAGACGCGAAGCATACAATGCCGACATTATCTACGTTACCAATAACGAACTTGGATTTGACTATTTAAGAGATAATATGGTAATTTTTAAATCAGATATGGTACAAAGAGGACACGCTTTTGCAATTGTGGACGAGGTTGACAGTATATTAATTGACGAAGCACGTACTCCTCTTATCATTTCAGGTATGGGCAGTCAGTCAACAGATATGTATAAACTGGTTGACCATTTTGCACGTTCCTTAAAACCCCTTGTAATAAAAGAAAGCGACGACAAAGTTGATACAGAAGACGTAAATGCAGACTATATTATTGACGAAAAAGCAAAAACCGCTACTCTTACCGCACGCGGTATCCAAAAAGCAGAAAGTAATTTCGGCATTGAAAACCTTTCAGACCCTGAAAATATTAAACTTTCACACCATATAAATCAGGCAATACGTGCACACGGAATTATGCACAGAGACAAAGACTATATGGTAAAAGACGGTCAGGTTTTAATAGTTGACGAATTTACAGGAAGAGTTATGCCGGGGAGACGTTACAGCGATGGACTTCATCAGGCAATTGAATCAAAAGAAAACGTTAAAGTTGAAAGAGAAAGCGTAACACTTGCTACAATTACTTTCCAGAACTTCTTCCGCCTCTACAAAAAACTTTCAGGTATGACAGGTACGGCATTAACTGAAGAAGACGAATTCCGTGCCATTTATAACCTTGACGTAGTTGAAATACCCACAAACAAACCAATAAAAAGAATTGACCATACAGACGTTGTATATAAAAATACAAAAGGCAAATTAAATGCTATTGTTGAGCAAATTATAGAATGCAACAAAAAAGGTCAACCCGTACTTGTAGGCACAGTTACCATTGACAAATCGGAAGAACTTTCATCACTTCTTAAAAAACGTGGCATCAGACACGAAGTATTAAATGCCAAATTCCACGAAAAAGAAGCACAGATAGTTGCTCAGGCAGGTAAAAAAGGTGCAGTAACCATTGCTACAAATATGGCAGGTCGAGGCACTGACATTATGCTTGGCGGTAACGCCGAATATATGGCTAAAGCAAAAATGGAAAAAATGGGCTTTGAGCCACGGCTTATTGTAGAAGCAACAGGACACGGCGATACAACAGATGAAGAAATTATCAATGCAAGAAACACTTATAACGAACTGTATAAACAGTTTAAAGACGAAATAGAAACTGAAAGACAGGAAGTTATAGAGGCAGGCGGACTGTACATCTTAGGTACAGAACGTCACGAAAGCAGACGAATTGACAATCAGTTAAGAGGCCGAAGCGGACGTCAGGGCGACGTTGGTGCTTCCAAGTTCTTCCTCTCTCTTCAGGACGATTTAATGAGAATATTCGGATCAGACAGAACACAGATGCTGGTAGACGCCCTTAATTTAGACGAAAATCAGCCCATTGAAGCAAAGATACTTGCCAACACTATAGAGAACGCACAAAAACGAGTTGAGGGCAGAAACTTTGACTCAAGAAAACACGTTCTTCAGTATGACGATATTTTAAATCAACAGCGTGAAGTTATTTATAAACAGCGCCAGACAGTACTTGCAGACGGCAATATTAAAAGCAGTATAATGTCAATGATTGGTGTTGCTGTTGACTATTTAACAAGCGAAATCGCAGGAAATATGCAGTTTGCAGACGAGTGGAACTGGAGTATTTACGAGCCAAGAATGATAGAGCGTTTCGGCTTGGTTATTCCACTTACAGAGCAACAGAAAAACTCATTTACAAAACCCGAATTTGACGAATACCTTCTTGAGAAATTAACAGAAGTGTATGAACAACGTGAGCAGGAATTTGGTAGCTCTGTAATGAGAGAATTAGAAAGAGTTGCAATGCTTAAAACTGTTGACAGAAAATGGATGGACCATATAGACTGTATGGAACAGTTACGTCACGGGGTAGGGCTTAACGCTTACGCACAAAGAAATCCGATAGACGTTTATAAAAACGAAGGTGCCGATATGTTTGACCAGATGGTACTTGAGATAAAACTTGAAACTGTTCAGTTGATATACAGAACAAGAATCGGCACAGAGCAAAAACGCGAGCATGTCGCAACCCCGGTTGCCACATCTCACGGTGACGGTACAGTCGAGAAAAAACCTGTACGAAAAGGTGAAAAAATCGGCAGAAACGACCCGTGCCCCTGCGGAAGCGGTAAAAAATACAAAAAATGTTGCGGACAATAATATAAAGAGGTGAAATAATTGATTATCGAACTTGAAGAATACAAATTAACTTTAGACGGAATGGAAAAAGAAATCAATGATTTGAGGGATTCACTTTGACATATCAGGCCTTCAAAGTCAGGTAGAACAGTTGGAGAAAGAAACTGCTGCACCGGATTTTTATTCCGATATGGAAAAAGCACAAAAGGTACTTCAAAAGTCAAAACAACTGTCAGATAAAATTGCAAGTTTCAATTCTTTGTACGGCAGTTGGGAGGACTTAAAAACCCTTGTTGCCCTTGGTATTGAAATGGACGACGAAAGTGTAATTGACGAAGTAAAAGAGGGTATGAACACTCTTAAGACAGACATAGAAAAAACATCCCTTGAAACGCTTTTAAGCGGTCCTTATGACAAAAATAACGCTATTTTAACACTTCACGCAGGAGCAGGTGGTACCGAAGCCCAGGACTGGTGTGAGATGCTTCTTCGTATGTTCTCAAGATGGGCAGAACAAAAGGGCTACAAAACCGAAGTTTTGGACTATCTTGCAGGTGATGAAGCAGGTGTTAAAAGTGTTACTATCTTAATAGAAGGCATCAACGCCTACGGCTACTGCAAATCAGAAATGGGTGTTCACCGCCTTGTGCGTATATCACCTTTTGACGCTTCGGGAAGACGTCATACTTCCTTTGCCTCCTGCGAGGTAATGCCTGAAATTAATGACGATATTCAAATTGATATCAACCCCGAAGATTTACGTGTTGACACATACCGTGCAAGTGGTGCAGGGGGTCAGCACATTAACAAAACAGACAGTGCTATAAGAATTACACATATACCCACAGGTGTTGTAGTATCATGCCAGAGTGAACGTTCACAACACAAAAACCGTGATACTGCAATGAAAATGCTTAAATCAAAACTGTTTGAAATTAAGGAACGTGAACAGAAAGACAAAATTTCTGACTTAAAGGGCGAACAAAAAGAAATTGCCTGGGGAAGCCAGATTCGTTCCTACGTTTTCCATCCCTACAGCCTTGTTAAAGACCACAGAACAAATTTTGAAACAGGTAATATCGGTGCAGTAATGGACGGGGACTTGGATGGTTTTATTAACGAATACTTAAAACAAGCATCTCTTGGTCAGTTGAATTTAAAATAAGGGGGAACTAATTTTGTTTGATAAATTATCTTTTTTGCAACAGCGTTATGAGGAATTATCTGCACAGATAAGCGACCCCGAAGTAATTGCAGACCAGAACAAATTCAGAGAACTTTGCAAAGAACATTCCGACATTACGCCTATTGTTGAAAAATACAATATGTATCAAAGTGCAAAAAACCAGTTGGAAGAATCAAAAGAAATGCTTGGTGAAAACCTTGACAAAGATTTTAAAGAACTGGTACAGGCAGAATATGACGATGCAAAAGAAAAGATTGCACAGTATGAGGAAGAACTTAAAATACTTCTTCTTCCCAAAGACCCCAATGACGAAAAAAGCGTTATCGTGGAAATTCGTGGCGGTGCAGGTGGTGACGAAGCAGCTCTGTTTGCTTCCGATTTGTTCCGTATGTATTCAATGTATGCAGAAACTAAAAACTGGAAAATTGAAGTTTTAAGCCTTAACCAGACAGAACTTGGTGGCATAAAGGAAATATCTTTTGGTATTGACGGAAACGGTGCCTACAGTAAACTGAAATTTGAAAGCGGTGTTCACCGTGTTCAGCGTATCCCCTCTACAGAAAGCGGCGGGCGTATTCATACTTCAACAGTAACTGTAGCAGTATTGCCCGAGGTTGAAGAGGTTGAAGTTGAAATCAACCAGAACGATTTAAAAATTGACGTTTTCAGAGCAGGCGGTCCCGGTGGACAGTGCGTTAACACAACAGACTCTGCTGTAAGAATTACTCACTTGCCTACAGGTCTTGTAGTATCATGTCAGGACGAAAAATCTCAGCTTAAAAATAAAGAAAAGGGTATGAAAATTCTTCGTTCAAGACTTTACGATTTACTGCAGTCACAACAGCATGACGAAATTGCAGAACAACGTAAAAGTCAGGTAGGTACAGGTGACAGAAGCGAACGTATAAGAACATACAACTTTCCTCAGGGACGTGTAAGTGACCACAGAATTGGTCTTACACTTCACCGTCTTGACAGCGTGTTAAACGGTGATTTAGATGAAATAATAGATGCTTTGATTACTTATTATCAGGCAGAAAAATTAAAAGGTGAAGAATAATGACAAAATTGTTGTCATTCGAGCAATTAAATATTGGTGCAGAAATTTTAAGAAAAGGCGGACTTGTGGCATTCCCTACAGAAACTGTTTACGGTCTTGGTGCAAATGCTTTAAATGAAGATGCGGTAAAAAACATATTTAAAGCGAAAGGAAGACCGTCAGACAATCCTTTGATTGTCCATATTGCAGATTATGACGCTTTGAATGAACTTGTAACTGAGATTCCCGAAAAAGCAAAAGTGCTTATGGATAAATTCTGGCCCGGCCCTCTTACTCTCGTTTTTAAAAAGAGTGAAAAAGTACCGGAAACTGTAAGCGGAGGGCTTGATACAGTTGCAATACGTATGCCAAAAAAACCTGTTGCATTAGAACTTATTAAACTTTCGGGAGTTCCCGTTGCGGCACCAAGTGCCAACACATCGGGAAAACCAAGTCCTACAAAAGCACAGTACGTAGTTGATGATATGTCGGGTAAAATTGATGCGATTATTGACGGTGGCAACTGCGAAGTAGGTCTTGAATCAACTGTTCTTGATATAACAGGTGACGTTCCGAAACTTTTAAGACCTGGCGGCGTAACTTTTGAGCAGTTAACAGAAGTTTTAGGTGAAGTTGAAAAAAATTCGAATGTAATGACAATGAAAAACCTGCATCACCGGGAATGAAGTATAAACACTATGCTCCCGAGGCAAAAGTAGTTGTTGTTAAAAACGATTTTGAAAATTACATAAACGAGTGTTGCGAAAAATATAAAAATGTTGCAGTTATTTGCTACGGCGATATAAAAATCAACAAAAAATGCAAACTCAAAAAAGTTGTTAATTCACCATTGGAATATGCAGAAATACTATTTTCTGCAATGCGTGATTTTGACAAGCAAAATGCGGATATTATTCTCGCTCAGGATGTTGACGATACTGGAATTAATCTTGCTATTAAAAACAGACTTTATCGTTCTTGCGGCTACAATTTTTACGAAAAAACCAAATAATTGGAAAGATTATATTTTCCACTTTGTGCAAATAATAATATCGAAAGGAGACTGATATTATTATGACACATGGTTTTTTAAAAGGTATGGCTGCAGGTGCCGTAATGGGAATAGGCGCTTATATGGTAATGAATCCTATGTCTGAAAAAGACAAAAAGAAAATTGCCAAAAGTACAACAAAGGTTTTTACTGCAATGGGTAATGTTGCAGACAATTTAGTAGATATGTATAAAAACAAAATGGATTAGGCTTTGCCTAATCCATTTTTTTCTTGTATTTTTTGTATAAATGTGTTACAATATGAAGTTGAAACGGAGATGACATATTTTGAAAAAGAAAAAATCACCGGTTTTGTCGGTGTTATTAATTTTTATAATTTCAATACTTATTACATTCTTTCAAATGTTTATGCAGGTATCAGAATTTGAAATATTTATGGGATATTTCATATCTCCCCTCTTCTTCTTTAATTTTTTGCCAATTTTTCTGGTACTTTCACTTTTGTATTTTATATTTAACAGCGTGTTTATAAGTTACACAATTACATCTTCGATATTTTATTTGTTTTTGATAATTAATCACTACAAGATTGTTTTACGTGATGAACCATTTGCACCAAACGACTTAGTTCTTGCAAGAGACTTGTTTGGTATTATGGGCAACTACACCCTTGAAATAAGTTGGCGTGTGGTTATAATAGGTTTTGCATTTATCCTTTTAGGTGTATTTGTTAAATTGTTTATAAAAAGCGAAAAACCAAGATGGTACACAAGGATAATCAGTTCGGCAGTTATAGTTATACTTCTTTGTCTGTCCGTCAAATACATCTATCACAACGAGCAACTTTATTACAAAATTGATGTAAACGAAAACATATATTATGACGTAAGCATAAACGAATCAAGGGGATTTTTATATACCTTCCTTTACAAAACCACAGGAACGTCTTATCAGAAGCCTGAGGGCTATACAAAACAGGGCGTAGATGAAACACTTAAAAATTACGGAAAAGAATTCAGTAGCACTCAGGAAACACCAAATGTAATTGCCATAATGAGCGAGGCGTTTTTTGACGTTTCTCTTGCTGAAGATATAGAGTATTATTACGGAAAAGACCCTATGGTACAATATAATAAATTAAAGAAAAACGCCCTATACGGCTCTTTGATTGTACCCGGTTTTGCAGGGGGAACTTCCAGCACAGAGTTCGAGTTTTTGTCAGGAAGCAATCTTTCACTTATCGACAAATCTCTGCCTACTGTTTACAGAACACACATTACAAAAGATATGTATTGTATTCCTATGATGTTTAAGGATATGGGATATACAAATATTGCAATTCACCCAGGGGACAAGTGGTTTTACAACAGACAAAACGTATATAAAAGAATGGGCTTTGAAAAATTCATCTCTGTTGAAGACTTGCCAAAAGATGTTGAAAAAGTTAACTGGTATGTTTCGGATAGTGTTACCGGTGATTTAATTATAGAAGAGTATGAAAATCACTTAAAAGAAAAACCCGACCAGCCTTATTTCAACTTCACCGTAACAATCCAGAATCACGGACCTTATGTGTGGGATAAAATCGAAAAGGAGCCCAGAATGAAGCCTGTAGAAGGTATGAAGGATACCTCCTACAACATAATCAACAACTACTTAAACGGTGTTAACGATGCAGTAAATATGCTAAAAAGAGTTGTTGACTATACAAACACAATAGACAAGCCCACAGTAGTTGTATTTTTCGGTGACCATCTTCCACATCTTGACACAGAATTTGAGGGATACGGTCAACTTGGCTACGATATTTATGGTGACACAATAGAAGACGAACTTAACAAACACAGAGTTCCGTTTTTAATTATCGGAAATGACGCTTATTTAAAAGATAATACGCCATCGGTAAATGGCAATATAGGAAACATTTCATCTAACTTTTTGTCAACATTAATGCTAAAATATATGAATATGGACTTACCACCGTTTTATGACTTTGTTGATAACGTATTTTCCGAATTACAGATAATTACTCCAACTTATTTTTGCAGTAACGGCCAGTACGGACAACTTTACAACGATAAACAGTTAAATCTTATAAACCAGTATAAACACTTGCAGTATTTTAATATGAAAGAGTATTGAGGTCAGATTTATGAAAGAAAAAACTATATTTTTCTGCACAGAATGTGGTTACGAGTCTGCAAAATGGATGGGTAAATGTCCAGGCTGCAACTCATGGAATACTATGGTTGAACAACGAGTTACAAAAACAACCAAAGTATTTTCCGACACCGCACCAAAGTCAACACCTAAAAAAATCAAAGAAATTGAAGTTACAAGTGAAGAAAGATTTACAACAGGTATCGGTGAGTTTGACAGAGTTTTGGGCGGCGGAATAGTTAAAGGCTCGTTGGTTTTAATTGGCGGTGCACCTGGAATAGGCAAATCAACTATTTCACTTCAGATGTGCAAAACTATAAATGCCGACAAAAAAATACTTTATGTTTCTGCAGAGGAATCACAGTCACAGATAAAACTCCGTGCAAACAGACTGGGAATTGAGAACGACAATCTGCTTTTATATGCAGAAACAAATATGCAGGATATTGAAACAACAATATATGAAACAAATCCGTCAGTTGTAATTATCGACTCTGTGCAGACTGTTTACAGCCCTGCACTTACATCTGCAAGCGGAAGTGTCAGTCAGGTTCGTGAAATTACAATGACACTTATGAGAATTGCAAAAGAAAATAATATTTCCATATTTTTAGTAGGGCATATTACAAAAGACGGTGCATTGGCAGGACCGAAAGTATTAGAACACATGGTTGACTGTGTTTTATACTTCGAGGGAGAACAACACCTGCAACACAGAATATTAAGGGCAGTTAAAAACAGATTTGGCTCTACCAACGAAATAGGCGTGTTTGAAATGCAAAACAGCGGTCTTGTAGAAGTAACAGACCCCTCTATGCTTACTTTAAAAGAACGTCCCGAAAACGTTACAGGCTCTTGCGTAGTAAGTTGCATGGAAGGCTCAAGGCCAATATTTGCAGAAGTTCAGGCGTTACTTACAAGAACGTCTTTCCCTGTTCCCAGACGTATGTCAACTGGGGTTGATTACAACAGAATATCACTTATAATGGCAGTTTTAGAAAAACGTGTTAAACTTAATTTAAATAACCAGGACGCCTATGTAAATATTACAGGCGGAATACGAATTGATGAGCCCGCCTGCGACCTTGGAATTGCTCTTGCAATTGCATCAAGTTTTAAAAATATAGTAATTCCAAAGAATGTTGTGGCAATCGGTGAAATAGGTCTTACAGGCGAAGTAAGGTCGGTAAGTTTTATTGAAAGAAGAATTAACGAAGCTGTAAAACTTGGCTTTACAAAAATACTTGTTCCCTACTGGAATAAAAAGAATATAACTGTTCCCAAGGGTATTGAAATAGTATTTGTTTCAAACATTTATGATGCAATTTCATTATTTTAAAAAAACAAGGTTACGGCATAGCCGTAACCTTGTTTTTATATATCTCTTCCCAATTTGCACGAATATATTATTTCGATTATATCGCCATTTTTTACAGCATACTGATTTGTAGCAAGACTCAAGGTTTCTCCATTAACTCTGTAAAGCCAACCCGATTGTCCTCCGCAGTCAAATTCAGCCAGATTGCCTATACTTTTTATATATGCACTGCCAAAGGCGGTGTAATCGATAGCAATATTATTGTTCTTTGTTTCCCGTACAACAATATCCAGTACCGTTTCTCCCTCTTCGAAGTTCAAGTTGTTATTTTCGTACATAATGCCGTCTTGAGGAAGTAATTCTGCTTTTCCGTCTTTTAATTTGTCTAAATTATCAAATACTGTATTGCATTTAATGGACAGACTGCAGATAGTCTTTGGCTCTTCTTGTTGTATCTCCGGCTCTTCCGCCACTATCGGCGGTAGCGAAACCTCTTGTTGTTTTTTTGGTTGTTCTATTACAATAGTTTCCTCAACAACCGGCTCCTCAAAAACCGGAGTTTCAACAATTTGTTGCTGTTTGTTACTGCAACCTGACAGAATAAGCAAAGCAACCAGTATTAATATATACTTTTTCATTACATCACCTTATTTTGTTACAAGATACAGAATTTTTGCAGTTTCTGCTCTTGTCGAACTGTTTAACGGATTAAAGTTAAAATCGTCATCACCGTTTAAAAAACCTGCATTTTGCAAAGTTTCAACTGATGATACCGCCCAGTCAGAAATATCTATATAGTCGTTAAACTGTTTATCCTGTTCGTTATTTGCCATAGTTTTTCCTGAATAATTTAAATATCTCACAGTCAGAACTGCCATTTCTTCCCTTGTAATGTTGTTGTCGGGGCAAAACTCTGTGTCGTTAATACCATTTGTAATTTTGTTATTGTATGCCCACATTACTGCATCAAAATACCAGTCATTCTCCGATACATCATCAAATACAACTGATTTTTCTTCAGTTTCTTCCCCTGATAATCTGTATAAAATAGTTACATACTCTGCTCTGGTAATACTGTCTTCGGGACAGAATTTATCATTTTCTTTCCCGTTAATTACACCTTTCTCAGTTAAATAATCAATATAGGTATAAGCCCAATGGGTGTTATCTACATCGGTAAAAGTAATTTTTTGTACTTCCTCTTTTACTTCTTCCTTTGTTTCTTCTTCAGGTGTTTCTGCGGGCTTTACATAGGACCCTCCTCCGCCACCGCCTGATGGAGGTGTTGGTTTATTGTAAATGGGGTGTTTTATTTCAATTTCATAGTCAGGGTCAAATCTTACAACTAACGGCAAACCATCGTTGTTGACTTTAGAAACCTGCAAACTGTAAACACCGTTTTTAAGTGTTTTATAAGGAACTCCTATTGCACCGTTTTGGTCTGTTATGTATTGAAGTGCACCGTCAACAGTAACAATGGCATCAGAAAGCGGCTCTGTGGTAATTGTCATTGCATAATCAGGCGCTCCCCCGTATGATACCAATTCATAAGTAAATTCAATTTTAGCAATTTCATTTTTATATGTAATTACAGGTGGATTTGGATATGCAATACTCATTCCGCCATAGTAGAATAATATTTCATCGCCATCTTTTACATAGTAACTTGATACACCAACGCTTGGAGTTTCACCATTTACTCTATACTGCCAACCATCGTAGTCAACTCCGAATGTGCCTTCTTCGTCACCGTATAGTGATGAAAAATACTCGCCGTATCCAGTATCCTGACACACATAATTATCACTGCCTGCTAAAACCTTAACCACATCTGCAACAGTTATGTTCTGCGTGTCAAAAGTAATTATTTCATTTTCTGCATCTAACTTGTTTTCACCGATACCTTCAATTCTCAATGAAACTGTTTTTGATTGTGTAGGTAACTGTGTATCATATTCTATAGAGAAAATATTGTAGACACCGTTTTCCTTATATTTGTTATATGCAACCAATGCACGGAAGCACTGTTCTGTCGCCATAGCATTGTATGTAGTATCCGAATAACCAAACATATTATCTGAAGTTTTGTATGACAACATAGCATCTAAAATACTTATATCATTTTTAACAAATCTTTCGTCAACATCGCTGTCTATTCCAAGAGATGAAAGTGCAATAATTATTGCTGCAGCGGAATTACTGTTCTTTGTTCCCCAGGAAGCAACCTGACCGTCATCCTGCTGCATATTTGAAAGACATAAAACCGCGTTGTCAATTATTTCCGTATAACTTTCATAATAAGGTGCAAGAGCCCATATAACCATAGATGTTACATCGGGGTCAGAGTACTCATCCTCCTCCATTAACGCCCAACCGCCGTCAGCATTAACCTGACATAAAATATAATCTATAACATTTTCACGTGTAAGCCCCGATTCCACTGTATAATTTCCGCAATCATAAGCAATTAAAGAAAAAATCGCTTCGTTAATTCCTTCAAAACCATCATAACCTGCGATTTTATCAATAATACTTACAAGTTCCCCGTTTTCCCCTGTAATTCTTGTAGCATCAAACCCAAGAGATGTAAGAATAATTGATGCTTTAGCAAGATTTGTTATCCTGTCCTCGTCAAGAACTGAGACGGATGTGTTCTTAACGTAATTTACAACATCATCGGAATTAAGGTTTTCTGACATACCGTTTACCGCCATATCAAAAAGTTCCCATTCTGTTGCCTGTCCACTGTAATCCTCGGAAATTGCAGTTACAATTTCACTGATTACATCGTCTGCCAATACTGTTATGCCATTTAATGTGCCTGTTAATAAGCATAACATAAGTAAAACTGCAAAAATTTTTTTCATTTCTATCCTCTCCTTTTTTTCGCAGTTTTAAATAAAAAAACTGCGACAATTATAAATTGACGCAGCTGTATTCTCTGTGTCAGTCCACTTTATTTACCGGCACAGTAAATAAACATTGCAAAAAAAGCAACGAAAATGCAGGTCTTCTGACTCACACCTTATAAAAACGGTTTTATACTTTGCCTTCCCAGTTCCCCGGTGACCGACTTTCGTCGTCAAGTATAAAATCTTCGGTGCATACAGCGGCAGGTCCGTTCAGGATTCTCACCTGATTCTCTTTTCACCTAATATGGCCAGAAGTCGACTCTCATCGGCTTACGCCATAAAAGACACATTTTGTGAATACAAAAAGTGTATCATACCAAAGCACTAAAGTCAATAAATATTATTTTAAAATTTTTTAAAAAAACTATTGCATTTATTGATTTTTTGTGGTAGAATATTATTCGCTGATTAGATTAGTTAATAATTTTTTACTTAATATATGAGGAGGTGCCGAAAATGGCAAAATGCGAAATTTGTAATAAAAGTGTTTCTTTCGGTATTAAAGTGAGTCACTCACACAGAAGAAGCAACAAAATGTGGAAACCAAACATCAGAAGAGTAAGAGCAATTGTAAACGGTGAACATAAGAGACTTTATGTTTGCACACGTTGCTTACGTTCAGGCAAAGTTGAACGCGGTTACGGCAATACATTTGTTGAACAGGCTGAATAATTAAAAACACAAAAAAGACCCGAATTTCGGGTCTTTTCTTTTTATTCAAATTTGTTAATCAAATCATTCTTAACATCCCATAGTTTCTGTGATAAATCCACATAGTAACTGTGGGGGTTTTCAAATCTTTTTACTTCATCCCATAAAGTATCTACCTGCCCTGCACAGTATTTTTTAATATCCTTTATGGCGGGGTTTTCATACACTCTTTTACCTTTAACATATATTTCTTTTAAAAGTTTCTTTGCAGTAAAATTCTTTAACTCCTTCTTCTTCCATGTATGTTCAGGATGGAAAATCGTGTACGGTTTCGTATCGTCTATTTCTTCGTCGTGCAAAGTAATCACGTCTGCAATCGCTTTGTTTTCAGGAGTAAATAATCTGTATAAATTTTTAAAACCGGGCAAAGTAATTTTTGATACATTTTCGCTTATTTTAATTTTTGGTACAATTTCTCCTCCCGACTCTACTGCGGTTAGTTTGTAAACACCGCCGAAAACGGGCTCAGAACGGGAGGTAATAAGTCTTTCCCCTACGCCGAAACTGTCAATACAAGCCCCTTGCGCCAATGTATCTCTTATAATATATTCGTCTAAGGAATTAGAAACAACTATTTTGGTCTTTGTAAGCCCCGCATTGTCTAATTCTTTTCTTATTTTTTTAGTTAAATATGCAATGTCACCGCTGTCAATTCTTACGCCTTTTAAATAACTGCCATTAGGCTCTAAAACTTCCTTGTGAACTTTAATGGCATTGGGAAGTCCTGATTTTAATACGTTGTAAGTATCAATAAGTAAAGTGCAGTCGTCAGGATAAATTGAAGCATAGGCACAAAAGGCGGAATACTCGTCAGGGAAAAGTTGCACCCAACTGTGTGCCATAGTACCAAGTGCAGGAATACCAAAATTCTGTTCGCATATTGTGCAGGCTGTACCTGAACAACCACCAATGAAGGCTGCACGGGCACCGTAAACTGCGCCGTCATACCCTTGGGCACGGCGTGAGCCAAATTCCATAACCGCTCTTCCGTTTGCTGCTCTTACAATCCTTTGTGCTTTAGTTGCTATAAGGGACTGGTGATTAATTGATAACAAAATCATTGTTTCTATAAACTGTGCCTGAATTACAGGACCACGAACAACCACCAAAGGTTCTCCGGGGAAAACAGGTGTACCCTCGGGTACCGCCCACACGTCACACTTGAATTCAAAATCTCTTAAATACTGCAAAAATCCCTCGTCAAACATATTTTTGCTTCTTAAAAATTCAATATCGTCATCGTCAAAATGCAGACTGTCAAGGTACTCAGTTAACTGCTCCAGTCCTGCCATAATGGCAAAACCGCCACCGTCAGGAACTTTTCTGAAAAACATTTCAAAATATGCAGTTTTTTCACCTATTCCCTGCTGAAAATATCCGTTAGCCATAGTTAATTCGTAAAAATCAGCCAGCATAGTTAAATTAACTTTCATTTGTTTTCTGTCCTTTCCGCGATTGCATTGTATATTATTTCTGTACAATATGCTCTGGTGGAATTGCTTTTTGGCATAAAGGCGTTTCCTCTTATTATTTCTAACCCCTGAGCTATTGATACGCACCCTACAAGGTCTTTTGAAATATGTTCTCCATCTACAAAATCTACTCTGTAAGTGTCAGGCAGATATGCTATTTCACCATACCCCAATGCATTAACTAACTGTTCTATTGCCTGTTCGTGGGTTATAAAATCATCACCGTAAACTGTTGCAATCTTTCCAAAGGCAAGATATATCATCTGCGCAAATTCTGTTTTGGTTACAAAACTGTCAGCATTAAAGTTTTCTTCCGTAAAAGGAGTTATTCCTGCCAAAAGCAAAGTTTCTATCTGTTTTTTGGAACTGCTTCTGTCAATATCCTTATATTTCTTAGAAGGTGCAATTCTGTAAGGCTGTCCGTTGTCTGTACAAAGTTGCCCTGTTGTTGCATCAATGTTAACAGGATATGTAGGGTCAAACCCATAAACTGCACGAAATTCCATTCTGTCATTTGAAATAAGGGGAATGTATTGCAAAGTGAAATTGCAGTTTTTAAGCATCAGGCCAAAGGCATCTTCGGAAGTCAAAACCGCCTCCCCCTCTGTACTATAACCCGTTTCATTAAAACTGATTACTTTGCCTGTATATGCGTTTATATACTTATCCTTGTCTATAGAGTATAAAAGTCCGGCAGGGCTTTCTGTCAGCAACACACCGATATTTTCAAAATACAACTGACTCGCCTTGCTTTCTGCCATTGTTCTGTATGAGGGTGAAATTCTTTCGCAGTCTGTCCAGTGGGCACTGTATTCTACAGGCTCTTTTGTATAAGCATCTACCGAAACTGTTACATAGTCGCTGTAGCAGGGGATATTGTTTTCGTATCTGTAAAACAAAATATCGTAGTTTTCGTTGTTACGTGCAATAAAGTTGTTTTGTTTTACTATCACCAGTTTGTCATAAAACTCGGGAGCAAGTTTCTTTACAAACTCCGTGGCTATTGTTACTGCACCGTTGTAATCTATGGAAGATAACTTATTATTACCCATATACTTTCCGTACTCGTATTTAGAGTATGATTTAATTCTCATCTGGCTATCTGCAACTACAGTTAAAACACCGCCGTCACTGTCATCTCCCGACCAGGATAAAATGTAATTAACATCTTCGGCAATATCGTGCCAACTGGTAAAAACAGTGTAGTTGTCAGGAACATCTACTTTGTCTTCAATATCGGAAAAATCAAAAGTGTCTGCAAAAGCACAAAGATTTACAATTAATACTGCAATTAGAATAGCTATTAACTTTTTCACAACTACACCTCCTCATACTAATTATTATATCACCAATAAAAACTTAATTCAATAACAAGAATATTACAAATGTTTTCCTTATTTACTATTGACGAAACACCCTAAAATGTTATATAATATATTGAATATTTTTGTTTACGGAAGGATGTAAAGTAATGAGAAATCTGGAGACCAAATACAATCCAAAAGATGTTGAAGATAGAATTTACAAATCATGGGTTGACGGTAAATATTTTCACGCAGAACCAAACCCCGACAAGAAACCTTATACTATCGTTATTCCTCCCCCCAATGTAACAGGACAGCTGCACATGGGACATGCCTTTGACGAAACATTGCAGGATATACTTATCCGTTACAAGAGAATGCAGGGCTTTGAAGCATTGTGGGTTCCCGGAACAGACCACGCAGGTATTGCAACACAAATCAAGGTTGAAGCAGAACTTCGCGAAAAAGAGGGACTTACACGTTATGACCTTGGTCGTGAAAAGTTCCTTGAAAGAGTGTGGGACTGGAAGGAAAAATACGGAAACAGAATCATAAGTCAGCTTAAAAAAATCGGTTGCTCATGTGACTGGGACAGAGAAAGATTCACTATGGACGAGGGATGCTCACAAGCAGTCCGTGAAGTTTTTGTAAACCTTTATAACAAAGGTCTTATTTACAGAGGTCCCCGTATCATTAACTGGTGTCCCAACTGTATAACCGCTCTTTCAAACGAAGAGGTTGAACACGCAGAACAGGCAGGACATTTCTGGCACATCAAGTATCAGATTAAGGGTACTGACGAATATGTTGTTATTGCAACAACACGTCCTGAAACACTCTTTGGTGATACTGCTGTTGCTGTTAATCCCGAAGACGAAAGATACAAGGATATCGTGGGCAAAATGCTTCTTTTGCCTCTCACAGACAGA
>JAGCLT010000082.1 GCA_017646825.1 Clostridia bacterium
AACTGCATTTGTAGTGACTGTTGCACCTGTTAAGGCATTAATTTCCGTATTGTTGTCTAAAAACTGGTCTAAAAATTTCTGTTCTTTGGCTTTTGCACCAAGTCCTGCAGTTTCACTCATATCCATAACAGAAACGCCTGTCACAACGCCCTCGCCGTTAAGTCCAATCATAAGGCTGATTGTTCCGCCATAACCTTTTGGTACGGCAGTAACCGCAAAGGCTCTGCCCTCTGTTGTGGGATATTCCATAATACTGTCAATATACTCTGACTTTTGTACTTCGTGGATAATTTCATCACCTGTAATGTCGCCTGACAAAACTTCCTTTATTGACTGGAGTCTTGTCTCTTCTGCCAACTGCTGTATTACCGGCTCGGTAACACTGTTAACAAAACCAAGAAGCAGTCCCATAATAAGTGTTATTGCACAAAGTATTCCGCCGTATTTAACAATTAATTTCATTATGCTTTCCTCCTTCCGAATTTCTTTGGAGGAGTTATTTTATCAATAAGAGGAGTTGCAACATTCATAAGCATTATTGCATAGGATACACCCTCGGGGTATCCGCCCCATTTTCTTATAATAAATACCATTGCTCCGCAACCTATTGCGTATATGTACTGTCCAAGACTTGTTACAGGAGAAGTTGTATAATCAGTTGCCATAAAAATCGCACCTAAAAACAAACTTCCGCTTAATATCGAAAACAGAAAATCACCTGTGAAAAGTCCCTCGCTTCCGCCGAAAGCGTAAGACAAAAGACCTGTAACACCGATAAACACAACAGGTATTCTCCAGGATATTACTTTTCTTATAAGCAAATATACAAAACCTATAAGCAGTGCAAGGGCAGACACTTCGCCAATACATCCTGAAACATTTCCCAAAAACAAGTCCATTTTTGTAGGAACCTCTCCCTCAAGACCATTTTTAATAATGCTAAGTGCCGTAGGTGATGTTACCGCATCAATTTTTGAAATAAGCGGTACTTTTGAAAACGGCTGTGCAAAAGCAATCATACGTGTGGGCCATGACGCCATTAAAAATGCACGTCCCGCAAGTGCAGGGTTAATAAAATTCTGTCCCAAACCGCCAAAGAATGCTTTAACTATAATCATCATAAAGAATGAACCTGCAATGCACATCCAAAAGGGTGCCGTAGATGGCAGGTTAAAACCAAGCAAAATACCTGACACAACTGCACTTAAATCTCCGATTGTTGTGGGAAGTTTCATTAACTTTGTCCACAAATATTCAGCCAGTACAGCAGAAATCGCACAAGTTGCAACAACAAGCACTGCTCTGTACCCAAAAACAAAAGCCCCACAATTAATGCAGGCATAAGTGCAATAATTACGTCTAACATTATAACATTTGTATCATTTTTTGTACTTATATGGGGAGGTGCTGAAACTTTTAACAAACTCATTATTTTTTACCTGCCTTCCCAATTTTTAGTTTTGCCACTCTTATATACTGTAACGGATTCTGATGTCCCGGGCAAAGATACGAACACGCTCCGCACTCAATACAGTCCATTACATTTAATTCTTTCATTTTTTCTATATCGTCTTTTTTACCGTATGCACCAAGTAAAAGGGGCTGTAAAAACATAGGACACGCTTCCACACATTTTCCGCATCTCATACATTTGCTTGAGGCAGTTTCTCGAAGAGCCTCGTCGGTGAAAGATAAAATAGCACCTGTCCCCTTGATTATCGGAACATCGGTGTTGGATACAGCAGTTCCCATCATAGGTCCGCCAAGGATAATCTTTGACGGTTCCTTTTTAAAACCTCCTGCACACTCTATTACGAAACTAACAGGTGTACCTATTCTTACTTTGTAATTCTTGTTGTTTTCTATGGCATCTCCGCCTACAGTAACAACTCTGCTTATAAGAGGCATACCTGTAACCACTGCAGTATTAATAGCATTTGCAGTATCTGTGTTTATAACTACACAGCCAACGCTTGAAGGAAGTCCCCCTGAGGGTACAGTTCTTCCTGTTACCGCTTTGATTATGTGTTTTTCAGAGCCCTGAGGGTACTTTGTTTTAAGAGGTACAACTGTAATTCCCTCATACTCTTTTGCACACTGTACCATTATTTCTATAGCATCAGGTTTGTTGTCCTCTATTGCAACGTAACCTGTTGTTACTCCCAGTGCTTTCATAGCAATTTTAAGACCGTCAAGGACTCCTTTGGTGTTTTCCACAAGCACTCTGTGGTCAGAAGAAAGATACGGCTCACATTCTGCGCCGTTTACGATTACGCAGTCAACAGCCCCGTCTTTTGGTGGCATAAGTTTTATGTAAGTGGGGAAAGTTGCTCCTCCCATACCTACGATACCTGCTTCTTTTACAATGTCAACTATCTCGGCAGGAGTTAACTGTTCCAATGGTTTATTTGGCTTAATGTACTCATGAACTTTGTACTCGCCGTCATTTTCCACTACTATTGTCATAACCTCAGTACCGTTTGGATGAGGATAGGGTTTTATAGCCGTAACAGTTCCTGAAACAGAACTATGAATGTTTGCAGAAACAAATCCCCCTGCTTTCGCTATAACCTGACCGCAAAATACTTTGTCCCCTACGTTTACAACGGGCTCTGCAAAAGCGCCTATATGCTGTGACAACGGATAAAACATTTCTTTTGCTCCGTCTAATACTTCTATCGGTAAATCTTTTGAATACTGCTTGTTATAGGGCGGGTGAATACCGCCTTTAAATGTTTTCCCTCGCAAAAAGGATACCTCCTTTATGTTAAATTACAATTATAAATATTATACTATAAATTTTGTAAAAAAACAACAGTCTTTTCAATTTCCTCTTTTCAAACTGCATATACTGTAGTATAATATAAGAAAGGGGTATGTAATGAAAGTCGAACAACTTTCGTATAACAGGATAAAGATAACACTTACATACGATGAAATGGCAGATTACGACATAGACTGCAACGAAATCTTAAGCAATTACGATTTGGCTTATGATTTTGTTGATTATCTTATTAACGACACCGACTATAACCTTGACTTTTTAAAAGAAGACTGCAAGTTAAAGGTGGAAATCCAAAAAGGCAGGGAGTTTGTGCTGTTCATAACCAGAATGGAAGTTGCCTCCGAAAAAACAATGGTATATAAGTTCCCCTGCATTAAGGATGCGGTAATGGGATGCAAAAGAATAGACGTGTTCTTCTCTGGAGCAAGCAGTTTATACAAATACAAAAACAATTATTATCTTTCTTTAAGAGGAGTAAATAACTTCGTGTCAGAAGATTGCGAAACTCTTATGTGCGACTACGGAGATAAAATAAAATACGGAAACGAATTTGAAGGAGTACTTGCAGAAAACGGAGAATATCTAATTAAAGATAAAGCAGTCAACGTTCTTTGCAACTTTTTTGACTATGAGTATAAAGAATAATACAAAAAAAATACTGAATAAAAATTCTGCACGGTTTTGTATGCCCGGGCACAAAGGAAAACTGTCCTTTTACGACATAACGGAAATTGACGGAGCAGACAACCTTGCAGACCCGAAAGAAGAAATACTTTCGGCACAGAAAAATATTTCGGAGATTTACGGCAGCAAGTGCAGTTTTTTATCTGTAAACGGCTCCACAGGGGCAATACTGGCGTCTATACTTACCACCTGTAAAAACAGTGAAATAATAATGGACAGACAGTGCCACATTTCTGCAATTAACGGCGTTATTTTAAGCCGTGCCGTACCTCATTTCATATACCCCGAAACACATAGTTTTTTCGGCGTGGGTATGGGTATAACACCTGCAGGGGTAAAAGAAGCAATAGAAAAACACCCCAACTCAAAGGCGGTATTTATTACTTCTCCCACCTACTACGGAGTGTGCAGTAACATAAAAGAGATATGCGAAATTGCTCACAAACACGGAATTCCCGTAATTGTTGACGGTGCCCACGGCGCACATTTCGCTTTTGATAACAGTTTGCCGCAATGCGGTGTTGAGGCAGGTGCGGACATTGTAATTCACAGTACCCACAAAACGTTAAACTGTTTAACGCAAGGAGCAATAGTACATATAGGCGGCAACATAGTAGATTGTGATATTTTTAAAAAGCATCTTAATATGGTACAGACCACAAGCCCCTCTTATCTTTTGATGCAGTCAATAGAGCAGTCCGTATATGATGCTAAGAAATGCGACTACAAAAAACTGATTGAAATATGCGAAGAAATACGTGAAAAAAGCAAATTAAAAACTCTTTGGGACGGGTTTTACGATTACGACAAAACAAGGCTTGTATTTAACGGAAAAAATATTGATTTGCATTTTTCCGAAAAAAATATTATAATAGAGATGTACGATGGTTGCAATGCAGTTTTAATTCCTACGCCTTACAACAAAAAATCCGATTTTAAAAGGCTTGTTGATTTTGTATCACGTTGTAATGCAGAACCTGTTAAAAGTACGGGAATTATTCATAAGACAAAAGCCGTAATGGCTCCCTATGAAGCGTACAATATGGAAACTGTAAGAATTCCCAAAAAGGAAGCAATCGGCAGAATTTGTGCAGAAACCGTGTATAAACTTCCTCCCTGTATGCCTGTTTTGTGCCCGGGTGAAGTTGTTACGGAAGAGGCAATAGATTATATAGACGAAAATGTTTTATGTATAAAAAATTAAAAGGATGGTGTCATTATGAAATTAATTATGGTAATCGTTCACGCAGAGGACAGTAACAAATTAGTTGACAAGTTAGCAAAAAGCAAAGTAAGAGTTACAAAATTAGCCTCAACAGGCGGATTTTTAAGAGCAGGAAACTGCACACTTTTAATTGGTACTGAAGAAGAAAAGGTTGAAGAAATCATTGCTATTATCGAAGAAACATGTCATTCAAGAAAAGAAACAATCACAGCCCCTGCTTACGGCTTCAACGCAGGTATCAGTATGCCTATGGAAGTTGTAGTAGGCGGTGCAACAATCTTTGTTGTTGATGTTGACCAGTTCAAGAAAATATGAGTTTTGATAGTATTTACGGTCACAGCACGGTGAAAAAGCAGTTAACGGACATTGTTAACAATAACACATTGTCCCACGCATATATATTTTCAGGTCCAATGGGCGTAGGAAAATATGATATAGCAAAAGCATGGGCACAAATGATAACAAATGGGCATACTGCGGACATCAAAGAAGTAACAAACGAAAATTACTGTCCCTCTAAAAAGACTGCTTCCTTATCGGTAGATGCCGTCAGAAATGCAACTGCGGATATGTATTTAAAACCCTTTGTTGCGGACAAGAGTGTTTACGTTATACCCCATGGGGAAACTATGTCCATTCCCGCACAAAATGCGCTTTTAAAAACCTTTGAAGAACCACCCCGTTATTGTGTGATAATAATTATTACGGACAATTACGAGGAACTTCTTCCTACCATCCGTTCAAGAGCAGTAAATATACGTTTTGGCAAACTTACCGAGCAGGAAATTTCAGGTTATTTAAAGGACAAGGGTTATAAATACAGCGACGTTGTTACAGCCCTTGCAGACGGCAGTATAAATAAAGCGGTAACCTTATGCGAAAACGGAGAAACCCTTGATTTATGCGAAAAAACCCTTGGTATGCTGTCTGATTTATTTTACAAAAACGGTGACGCAAAATACAGACTGATTAACTTTTTGCAACAAAACAAGGACAGTATAAATGTAATTTTAGATACTTTTATTGTGTTTTTTCAACAATCGGTGTTGCAACTTTGCGAAAAAAATGTTACAATACCTTTTAGGGTGCCTGACGGAAAGACAAGCGCCCGTTGTATAGGTCATATTGAAAGGTGCAAAAAAGCCCTTAAAAGCAATGTAAATTACAATATGACCGTAAGCGAACTGGTGTTGGAATTAACACAATAACGGAAGGATGTAATTATGGTAGAAATAATCGGTGTCCGATTTAAAGAAGTTGGAAAAATATACTACTTTGACCCGACGAATATTAAATTCAAAATAGGCGATATGGCAATCGTGGAAACTTCAAGAGGTGTTGAAATAGGGGAAATCGCCCTTGACAACAGACCTGTTCCCGAAGAAGAACTTGTTTCTCCTCTTCGCCCTGTTATTCGTATGGCTACAAAGGAAGATATGCAAAAACTTTCTGAAATCGAGGGAAAGGAAAAAAGAGCCTTTGACCTTTGTCAGGAAAAAATAAAAGAGCATAAACTTGATATGACTTTGATTGACGTGGAATACACTTTCGACTTAAGTAAAGTATTATTCTATTTCACCGCAGACGGAAGAGTAGATTTCCGTGAACTGGTTAAATCACTGGCAAGTATATTTAAAACAAGAATAGAACTTCGCCAGATTGGTGTACGTGACGAGGCAAAACTTTTAGGCGGTATCGGTATTTGCGGAAGACAACTTTGCTGTAAAACATTTTTAAACGATTTTCACCCTGTTTCAATCAAAATGGCAAAAGAACAGAATTTGTCACTTAATCCCACAAAGATTTCAGGTTGTTGCGGACGTTTAATGTGTTGTTTAAAATATGAAAACGACACTTATGAGGAAATGCTTAAATATGTTCCCAAGGTTGATGCAATAGTAAGCACTCCCGACGGAAAAGGCGTAGTTGTGGACAACAACGTATTGTCAGGAATGATTAAAGTAAAACTTGACGATTCAGATATTACTGTGCCGCAGACTTACAGTTATAAAGATGTAACCATCATTAAGGATGCTGCTATTAAACTGACAAAAGAAGAAATTAAGGCTTTAAAAGATTTAGAAGACAAATAGGTATATACTTTGCATAAGCCGTCGGCTTAACAAAGATAATATATAAAAATTTACAGGAGGTGTTTTTTGTGGCTTACAAAATTACAGATGAATGCATCAACTGCGGTGCTTGTGCAGGTGAATGTCCGGTAAGTTGTATTTCAGAAGGTGATGACAAATACGTTATCAACGCTGACGAATGCATCGAATGCGGCGCTTGTGCAGGTGTTTGCCCTGTAGGTGCTCCGGTACAAGACTAATATAAATAAGAAAATCCGTAGCGTATGCTACGGATTTTTTATTTTATTCACAGCAATAATCTATTTTTTCTTCAGGTATTTCTATTGTACTGTCAGGTTTTGTTGAATCTCCAAGACCTGTTGTTTCGGAAAACACAACATTTGATT
>JAGCLT010000083.1 GCA_017646825.1 Clostridia bacterium
CATAATGGTAAAGTGTTGGCATATAGACTATTAAAAATTGATACAGACTTAGAAATAAAATATGTTGAGGATTATTATGGGTATGACAAAAATTATGCTTTTGAAATGAGGTATAATTATGAATCATTGGAACGGCTTGATAAAAAAGAATTATACAATTATGAAAGAAAACAATATATTACTGAATTCAAAAAAGCGTTTGATGATGTAGCAAAGGAAAATGGCATCAGCCCTGAAGAAATGGAAAAAATAACTGATGGTCATATTCCATGTGTTATACCGCGTTCCAAAGATGAAGA
Source organism: Clostridia bacterium (assembly GCA_017646825.1). GTDB lineage: Bacteria > Bacillota > Clostridia > Monoglobales > Firm-18 > RGIG1864. The sequence continues at coordinate 300 of JAGCLT010000083.1, forward strand.
ACCCGAATATCATAATTTTTATTATGGATGTAGTTATCGCGAACGGTATATAGTTTATGACCATGAAAGAACATTAAGGGAATTTTTAACATAAGTAAAACAGAAGAAGTAAAATATTAGGGTGAAAATATGAAACAAAGAAAAGACGGTCGCTGGGTAAAAAAAATAACGCTTCCTGATGGAACTGTTAAGTTTTTCTATTCCAAAGCAGACACTGAGAAAAAAGCAATAAAAGATATAGAACAGCAATTGTTAACCTTTTCTCAAAAAAAAGAAAAAGGAATGTTACTTGAAAAAGTAGTTGACGATTGGGAAAGAGAGCACTTTGCCGAGATAGGATATAACACTGCATGTAAATATAGTAATTGTATAAAAAAAATTAAAGAATACTTTAAAGGAGAGTATATCAGTAATATCGAATGTGCAGATGTCAATTTATTTCTAAAAGACCTGGCAAAAAGAAATTATGCACGAGATACAGTATCTATAAATAAATCTGTTCTGTCACAGATTTTTGATTATGCAATAAAAAATAGATTTGTGACGTTCAACCCGTGCTCTGTAATAGATATTCCAAAAGGATTAAAACAAGAAACACGAGAGCCGGCAACACCCGAAGAAATACAAATAATACTGAAATCAGTTAATAAGTTTTTTGGATTATACGCTTGCATGGCGGTATTAACAGGAATGCGAAGAGAAGAACTATTGGCATTAACTGATAAAGATATTGATTTCGAAAAAAAACAAATTAGTGTGAATAAAGCGGTTATTTTTGTAAATAACCAACCACAAATTACTGTGCCAAAAACAAAAAGCAGCATAAGAAACATTTTTCTTCCAACTGTATTAGAGCCATACCTGAAACATAAAAAAGGTTATATTTTTGGCAACGGTGAAAAACCTATGAGCCAAACAGCATTTAGAAGGGCATACGATAGATATAGAAAGGAAACAGCACTGAAAGTCACATCACATCAACTAAGGCACGCATACGCTACAATACTGTATGATGCCGAGGTAGATGTAAAAACCGCACAGAAACAATTAGGGCATTCAAAGACATCTACAACACAAGATATATATACGCATATATGGCAAGATAGACAACAAAAACAAATGAACAAAATGAATGAATATATAGAACAAATGTTGTAAAAAAGTTGTCAAAAACCTCGCAACTACTGGTACTATTGGCTTTTAAGTTCCTTGGTAAGGAAGAGGTCGGCAGTTCGAATCTGCTAGACAGCTCCATAAATAAACGACAATTTTCGACAGAAAGTTGTCGTTTCTTTTTGTACTCTTATCTTTTCATTTTTCACTCTTCACTCTTCGCTAAAAAAATTGTCGTTTCCAGATAAGAGATAAAAGAGAATAGAGAAGAGACAAGGTAGTTTTGCTACGCAAAACATTGAATTGCTGGAAGAGTTATGATATACTGTATACGAGGTGAAAATATATGGGGAGTCCACTGTTAAATAAATCATTAGAATTTGCAACACAAATTGTTTTGTTTTACGAGGAATATGCTAAATCTAAAAGAGATACTACTATTGCAAAATAACTACTTCGAAGTGCAACAAGCGTCGGTGCAAATATCAATGAAGCTATTTATGGTAATAGTAAACCTGACTTTATCGCAAAATTACATATTTCTCTAAAAGAGGTAAGTGAAAGCATATATTGGCTTACGCTTTTGAGAAATACTAAACTGTTTGAATATGATTATGATGTTTATATTAAACTTGCAGAAGAAATTAAGAAAATGCTTATTTCTTCAATAAATACTGCAAAGAAAAATCAAAACTAAAATATCTCTATGGTTCTGCTTTCCCATAAAAAATGAACACCGTCAGGTGTTCTTTTTTTATACCATATATTACATTTGATTATATAAAATTGTATATGTTATAATATATTTGTCTGCTGATTAAAATATATTATTTAAAGGTGGTATAACAATGAAAAAGATAATTATATTTTTAATATTGATTGTTCAGTTATTTACAGTAGTAAATGCTAATGAAGTTACAAAGCATACAGTTGTGTCAGGTGACAGTATGTGGAAGATTGCAGTAAAATACGAGGTTGGATTATCAGAAATTAAAAGTGCTAATACTCATATTGCCAATCCGGATCTTATTTATCCCGGACAGGTATTAAATATTCCTGGAACTGACAGTGTTGTTTTAAACTTTGAAAATGAAGTTATAAGACTTACCAATGAGGTAAGAGTAAATAACGGGCTAAAACCCCTTACAGCAAACTGGGAATTAAGCCGAGTTGCCAGATACAAGTCAACTGATATGCAACAAAACAACTACTTTTCACACACTAGTCCTGTTTACGGCACTCCCTTTAATATGATTAAGAATTTCGGTATATCATATAAAGGTGCAGCTGAAAACATTGCCAAAGGACAAAAAACTCCTAAAGATGTAGTAAATGCGTGGATGACTTCATCAGGACACAGAGCAAACATTTTAAATCCATCTTATACACAAATTGGTGTAGGCTATGCTAAAACAGGCAACTACTGGACACAGATGTTTATAAGACAATAACATTTACGATGCAACAAATAATCATATGTTTGGCGTATAAATTGTAAACACTATAAAAGCAATTGCAAATGAAATTACCATTAAATTAAGCAGTTTATCATACGGCTGCATTTTACAGTTCGTTGCGTATTTATTTGCTACAATAAATGCTGTAATTACGCAAAGATAGAATATGGTAATATCAACTATAGCAATATTATAGCCGAGTATTCCTGTATATGTGTAGAAAATAACAGGCACTAGTAATGTGCCCATAATAGTCCCAAACGCCATTGCTGAATTTAAGCAAGGGCGTTTTTTACGCCAAAAAAAGAGTACAAAAGCATGGGAAAGAAAAATATTTTCATAACATCACCTATATCAGTTTATTCGTCAATATGTAAAATAATTCGACTTTTTAATTATGGACAATCAAACTTCCTTATGTTATACTGTAAATATAGGGGTGATTACCATTAAAACACTAATTGAATTGTTTGATGAAAGCCAGATCGAAAACATAGTTGGACTTTTAAGTTTTGCGCCTGAAAAAGTAATTTATGTAGGTTTTGAAGATGTTATGACTAATGACAGAATCTCTGACCTTGAAAAGTTTTTAAAAGTAAAAGGCATTAATATTTCTTTGGAGTACAATATTGTTGAACGTGATAATTATAATAACATTTTAAATACTTTAAACAATATTGTTGACAAAAATCATGGCTGTGCTCTTGACCTAACAGGGGGAAAAGAACTTGTTTTAACGGCAATGGGAGAAGTGGCAGCAAAAAGAGATATCCCTGTTTTCCAGTTTAACATAAGTGATGGAACATTATTAAGAGTTAAAAACTGCGAAAATATAGGTGAACCGAAAAAGGTATCTATGAGCATAAATGAAAATATTATACTAAATGGCGGAGCAATTTCATACGGTGACGAAGGTGACTGCGAATGGGTATTAACAGATGACTTTAAATCTGATATAGAAACCATGTGGGAAATAAGTAGAAAGAACTGTGCAAAGTGGAACAAACAATGCTCCACATTTGAAGATTTGGAAAAGTTTGGGGAAATTTCTGATGGTACTTACGTAAAAGCGAATTTGAATTGCATCAAGAAGCCATATTTTAATTATGTAATTATTGACAAACTAATTAAAAACGGACTTATATACAATTATAAAAACAACGGTCACGAGGTAAGTTTTTGTTGCAAAAACAAGCAGGTAAAAAGATGCTTGTTTAAAGCGGGAAACATACTGGAATTATATGCATATATGTATTTAAAAGAAATAGAGGCAAAAGACCCAACCTTTTATGATGATATAGACGTGGGGGTATTTGTGGACTGGGACGGAGTTTTCCAAAGCCCTGACAGCGAGAAAAAAGACACCAAAAATGAAATCGACATATTTTTAATGCGGGATATAGTGCCTGTTTTTGTGTCTTGCAAAAACGGCGGCGTAAAAAAAGAAGCATTGTATGAGCTTAATACAGTGGCGGATAAATTTGGCGGTGAGTACGCAAAAAAATACCTGCTTTGCACATACATAAATAACAATGCGGAAAGCAGAGAATTTATCCTGCAACGTGCGGCAGATATGAATATAGAAATTATCTGTGACGTTCACAAACTTTACAAAGAGACATTTTCGGATATGTTAAAAACAAGAGTTATATAAAGGGTGGTTAATATGGATTTTTTCACAAAAACAAATATATGCTTAATACTGTCTTTGCTTTTTTCGGTGGCATTTTTAGTTGTTGTTGTCTTTCCCGGACTTACAAAAAGATTTTCAAAATTAGGCAAATTTGGTCTTTTGATATTTGATTTAGCCGCTGCAATATGGCTTGTTCTTCTTATAATTTATCCTTCCGTTATTGACTTTACTGCAGTTATTGGCTGTTTAGTGGAAACAATAAAGATGTTTAAAATTGACACCGATTACTACAGTTTTATAGCCGCAGGTGAAATTATAGGCAGGACGTTATTTGTAAAGTCATATCTTTCATTTTTATATCTTGCAGCACCGGTAACGAGCAGTATTGTTATATTTGAAATTTTAGCAGACATATTGCCCTCTTTCCAGTTGTTTATAAAATCAAAACTTATATGGAAAGAGGTCATTTATATAAGCCGCCTTGATAATGAAATGTTATCTCTTGCCAAAAGTGCAATAAATTGCAAAAACATATTTACCAGACCGATTGTTGTTTTTGCGGATAAAGCACAGGCAAGCCAAGAACTTGTAGCATCTGCAAAAATGTGTGGTGCAATATGTATTAAAAACGACATTTTACACATATCCTTCAGAAGACTGTTCAAGAAAAAAATTATTATTGCCGACGGTGCAGACAACTTACATATTTTCACATCAATTATAAACAAGAGAAAAGGATTATACAACACAGAACTTTATATATTCTGTGACGATTCTGTTGCCCTTGACTGTGAAACCATAATGAATAAAGTCACAGGTAAAAAGTTGTTAAGAACACGTATAATTACTGTTAATCCAAAAAGAAACTTAATAAGAAACCTGCTTTCCGACGTGCCTTTATACGATCCTCTGGTATCGGTAAAGGACAAGAAAGAACTAAACATTACAGTTTTCGGTGCAGGAAACATAGGTACAGAAATGTTTCTTTCTTCTTACTGGTACGGACAGATTTTTGGTTATGATTTATGTCTTAACGTAGTGTCAAGAGAGGAAGAAAGGGAGTTTATAGAAAGAATTGCACATATTAACAGCGAACTCTGGGACACATGCGTAAGAATAAAACCATTAACAGATGCACCGCAAGGTACATTTGAACAAGACGGAAAAACTTCTCGCTTTAAAGATATAATGAAAATATATAAAGACAAAGAGGAAACGGCAAAGCCTTATTTCAAATTCAGGTATTTAAATACGGATTTCCAGTTGGGCGATTATCAGGGCAAGATTATAAATCCACAATGGGAAGACGGATTTAAACTTACAGACACCGATTATTTTGTGGTATCTGCAGGGGGAGATGCTTTTAACTTTAAAATTGCCTCAGACATTAAAAAGGCACTTGTGGTAAGCGGAAAACAACAAAACACAGTTATATCATATTTAATTACCGACCCTGATTTGTGCCGTACTTTTAACAAAGATGCCCTTGATAAAAACATATATATGAATGCTTTTGGCTCTACAGAGGACACCTTTAATGTGAAAAATATATTTATGAGTGCAACTGTAAAAGACAGTAAAATAATAAAAGACGAGTATGAAAAAATAGCGAAGAACATTACGGAAAGCAATTTCGGAAACAAGTTATATGATTACTGGGCAGATATTGCCCGTGCCCTTCACATAAAGTACAAGGTCTTTTCTGCAGGGTTTATAGATTATTCTGTATTTAACAAAAAAGAGAGCAATAATAAAAATGACATTGAAAGTTATAAAGCGGGATGCGACAAAAACGCTATGGCGTGGCTTGAGCACAGACGCTGGTGTGCATTTATGAGAGTATGCGGTTTTAAGGCGCCTTATGACGTAGATAAGTTTTACGAAACACACGGCAGTCACAAAAATCTTGATCTTAAATTACACTGCTGTCTAACAGAAACAAACGGCGTGTTTACAGAATTTAATACAGACGGATATGCAAGTGACCGCCTTGACTATGTGGGAACTCTTGCAAGCAGAAACTTTAAAGGGTATGATTTGCCTGAAAAGGATTTTCCGGGGGAGGGAAAGTAATGTATAAGCCACAACCTATTGATACAAAAGATGTTGTTTTAAGTGACGATATAATGGAACTTGCAGAAGTTCTTTCCAAAAACACTCACGAAGTATGGGCAACAGGAAGAATTGCAGATGGCTGGAAGTACGGGGAAAAGCGTAACGACCAGTTAAAGGAAACACCTTGCCTTATACCTTATGAACAGTTGCCCGAGTCAGAAAAGAAGTACGACAGAGAAACTGCACTGAATACCTTAAAATTAATTGTAAAATTGGGTTATACTATAAAAAAATAAACGGAAGAAATTCCGTTTATTTTTTTATAGAGTTAAATTGCCTTTGTACATTTTAATAACGTCTTGTCTGATAATCTTGTTTTCGGGTTTTGACAGGTTACTGTCAGCATTTAAAATATCCGTTACTGCATCTCCTGCAATTTTGACAAGGTCCAAATCTTCGTACAGATTAGCAATATTAAGAGGAGGAAGACCGTGTTGGCTTGTGCCGAAAAATTCCCCTGGTCCACGAAGTTTCAAATCCTGTTCTGCAATTACAAAGCCGTCATTTGTATCTGTCATTACTTTCATTCTGTTTTGTGCCACTTCACCGCCGTCACAAAACATAATGCAGTATGACTGCCACTCGCCTCGTCCGACTCTGCCCCTTAACTGATGCAGTTGGGATAGTCCGAAACGCTCTGCGTTTTCAATTACCATTACCGATGCGTTAGGCACGTTTACACCCACTTCTACAACGGTGGTGCTTACCAGTACATTTGTTTCTCCTGACACAAAGCGGGACATTATTTCGTCTTTTTCTGCGGCTTTTAGTTTGCCGTGAATAATATCAACTTTGTAGTCTGAAAAAACTGTGTTTTGCAAAGTTTTTGCAAACTCTGTTACCGCTTTTAATTCCGTAGTTTCATTTTCGTTAACCATAGGGCACACGATGTAAACCTGACGCCCCTCGTTAATATTTTTTATCATAAAGTTGTTTATACGCTGACGCATATTTTCGTCAACGCTGTATGTTTTGACTTCTTTTCTGCCGGGAGGCATTTCGTTTATTACCGAAACATCAAGGTCTCCGTAAAGTACAAGTGCAAGTGTCCTTGGTATGGGTGTTGCAGTCATAACAAGAGTATGGGGCGTACCGCCTTTTCCTGCAAGGGCACTTCTTTGTTCAACACCGAAGCGATGTTGCTCGTCAGTAACCACCAAAGACAGGTTATTAAATTCCACGTCCTTTTGTATAAGGGCGTGAGTACCTACAATTACGTTGTAACCGCCGTCTTTTATGCTTTCTAAAGCCTCGCGTTTTTCTTTAGACTTAAGACTTCCTGTTAAAAGAACAACATTTACGTCAAAGGGTGTAAGGACATCTTTTAAATAAGTGTAATGTTGTTTGGCAAGAATTTCGGTTGGTGCCATCATTGCGCCCTGACCGCCATTTTTTGCCGCTATTAAAAGGGCAATGGCAGCAACTACCGTTTTACCGCAACCAACGTCACCCTGAACAAGTCTGTTCATAAGTTTTCCGCTTTTTGTATCGTTTATAATATCTGTTACAGTATTAAACTGGGCATTTGTTAATTTATATGGCAAAGTTTTTATAAACTCCGAGGCAATTTCTGTGCCGTTTATAAAAGCTGTACCCTTTAATTTGTTCTTCGCTTTATTAAGAAGTCTTAACCCCAGTTGAAGATAAAACAGTTCGTCAAAGGCAAGTCTGTTTCTTGCAAAAAATGCCGACTGTGCATTTTTGGGGAAATGGATATTTGTAATTGCATACCCGATGCCGCAAAGACCGTATTTTTCCCTGATTTCGGGTGGTAGATTTTCAGGAATTTCAGATACATAAGGAATACACTGTTTTATTGTTTTTACCACCATATTATGGGAAAGATTTTTTGTAAGGGAATATACGGGGACGTTTGCATCTGTGGTAGTTGCTTTGTCTGACCGTTCCAGCACACGAAGAGCCATTTCTTTTCCGTACAAAGAAACAGATACGTCGCCGTAGGCATTATACCAGGAGTTATAATCAAAGTTCTGTGCAAGCCAATCCTGATTAAACCAGGTAATTGTTATTGTATCATTTCCGTCTGTGGCGTACAGTTTATGTACGGTAAGCCTACTTTTTGTGCGCATAGTTTTAATGGGGGCAAGTGCCGTTATTCTTATACAGCCGATTTGACCGCCGTTAATATCTTTTATAGGTTTCACGGTTCTGTCGGAGTAAAAACGGGGATAAAATTTAAGCATATCTCCTATTGTAGATATGCCTAAATGCTGAAACAATTTTAAGTTTTTTTCTCCAATGCCTTTTAATGTTTCAATACTTTTTTCAATCATTGTTTTATCACTCTACTCTACGCTTATAATGTAGTAGTATATGGGCTGCCCGCCATAGTAAACCATAATATCGCAGTTTTTATATTGGGCGGACAATTTACTTTCCAGTTCTTGTGCCTGTTCTTCAGTAACGCCGTTACCGTAGTAAACAGAAATCATAGTGCTTTCTTCGTCAAGCATTTTGCTTATAATTTCCTCTGCAACGTTATCCACGTTATCAGATACTGTAACGATTTTGCCCTCGATAAGTCCCATAATGTCGTCTTTTTTAATTTCAATTCCGTCCATTTCGGAATCACGGGAAGCAAATGTTACTGAGCCGGATTTAACTGTTGTAATTGCTTCGTTCATAGCCTGTTCATTGTCCTCGGCAGAAACGGATGGGTCAAATGAAAGCATAGCAGTCATACCCTGTGGTATAGATTTAGTGGGGATTACCACAACATTTTTGTCAGTTAATTCGCACACCTGCTGAGCCGCTAAAATTATGTTTTTATTGTTTGGCAATACAAATACTGTTTTTGCATTGACTTTTTCAACGGCGTCTGCAATGTCTTCGGCACTTGGGTTCATACTCTGACCGCCTTTTACAATCTGGTCAACGCCCACGTCGTTAAATAGCGCCTCAATACCGTCACCGTTTGCAACTGACACAACGCCCATTTCCTTTTCGGGCTCTTTTGGAGCTGAAATAGTTTCGTTATGCTGAATTTTCATATTGTCTATTTTTATGTTGGACAAGTCGCCGATTTTAACCGCCTGTTCAAGAACAAAACCGGGGTTGTTTGTGTGAATGTGTACTTTAACAATATCCACATCTTCAATTACAAGCATACAGTCACCGATTTTTTCAATTGACGCACGGAAAGATGCAACACTGTAATTTGCAGATTTCTTGTTAATAATAAACTCTGTGCAATACATAAATTTTATGTTTGCAGTATCTATGTCTTCTTTGTTAACTTTCGCAGTTTTAACTTCGATTTTTTCATCTGCTTCTATGGGATTTCCTTTTAATGCTTCAAGCATACCTTGTAAAATCACCAAAAAGCCCATACCACCCGCATCTACAACTCCTGCCTGTTTTAAAACAGGCAACATTTCGGGTGTTCTGTCAAGGGCTTCTTTTGCACCTTTGACAACCTCTTCTAAAAATGATGTCATATCCTCGGCAGTTTCGCAGTTTTCAATTGCTTTTTCTGCCGCTTCTCTTGCAACAGTTAAAATTGTACCCTCGGTGGGTTTCATTACCGCTTTATATGCAGTATCTGCCGCTGATTTAAGTCCCTTTGCAAATGCAATAATGTCTATTGTGTCAAGACCTTTAACTCCTGTTGCAAGACCTCTATATAACTGTGACATAATAACGCCGCTGTTACCTCTTGCTCCTCTTAATGAAGCGCTTGCGATAATCTGGGCAATTTCTGATACAGAGGTACTGTCTGTTGCCAGTAACTCTCTTGATGCAGCACTTACTGTCATTGACATATTAGTACCTGTATCTCCGTCGGGGACGGGGAATACGTTTAAATCGTCAACCATTTGTTTCTGGTTTGCCAGATTATTTGCACCGCTAATAACCATACTTTTAAAAAGTATGCCGTCTATAATACTTTGCAATGTGTTCACTCCTTAACTCACACGAACGCTTTCTACATTAACGCTTACTGATTTTACAATAAAGCCGGTAAGGTTCTCAATGTCGTATTTAACTCTTTCAATTATGCCGTCGCAAATTGTTTTTATATTTGCGCCGTATTGTATTATTACATGTATCTCTATTACAAGGCCATCTTCGTTAGAAGTAACTTTAATGCCTTTTTTGGCGGATGACTTCTTAAGTAGTGATGCCAGACCGTCTGCTGTGCTTCTTGTAGCCATACCAACTACGCCGTAACAGGTCATAGCGGCTTCTCCGGCGATACTTGCCAAAACGTCGTTGTCAACCATAATTTCTCCACAACTGTTTGTTATTGAAGCATACATAAAATCACTGCCTTTCCATTTTATATATAATTATTTTAATACAAAACTTGAAAAATATCAATACTATTTTAAATTTTAAGTATATTTTTAACAGAAAATTTAAAAATATTAACAAAAGGGTGTGTAAATATGCTTAGAATAATCGGCTTTTTTGCGGGACTGGCAAACGGTCTTTTAGGTACAGGCGGAGGAATTATACTGGTAACCGCAACTAAAATTATGGGTGTAAAACCAAAGATTGCCCACGCAACAGCACTTACGGTTATACTGCCTTTGTGTCTGGTTTCGATTGTTATGTATTTTAAAAATGGACATCTGGAAGTGTTACCTGCAGTACTGGTAGGTATAGGTGGGACTTTAGGTGGTTTTATCGGTGCAAAGTTACTTAAAAAAACACCTGACACCTGGCTTAAAATTCTTTTTGGTATTACAACTATAGTTCTTGGAGTAATGATGTTTCGGAGGTAATATATGTACGTTGTACTGTTGGTTACGGGGTTATTGTCAGGAATAATAACGGGAATGGGACTTGGTGGAATAGTGCTTATTCCCGCCCTTACTATGCTTCTTGATTTTCCGCAAAAAGTGGCTCAGGGAATTAATCTTGTGTATTTTATACCTACTTCTCTTGTGGCACTTTTTGTTCACAATAAAAATAAAAATCTTGATTTTAAACTTACAAAACATCTTGTAGTCTGGGGCGTTTTGGGAGCGTTTGCAGGGAGTATGCTGGTTGGAGTTATCCCTGCACAGATTTTAAGAAAAATATTTGCAGTACTGCTTTTGGCAATTGGAATATATCAGGTTGTTACAGTAAAAAAATAAAGGAATTGGTTAACCCAATTCCTTTATATATTTGTCTATTGCTTTAGCACATTTCTTTCCTGCTCCCATTGCAAGTATTACTGTTGCGGCACCTGTAACTGCGTCGCCTCCTGCAAACACGCCTTTGATACTTGTTTCTCCTGTGTCTTCGTCTGTTTCAATTCCTCCCCAGGGTTTTGTGTCAAGTCCCTTTGTTGTTGATTTAATAAGAGGGTTAGGTGTCTGACCTATTGCGATAATCACAGTATCAATATCTGTTACATATTCGCTGGCGGGTTTTGGAACGGGTCTTCTTCTGCCTGATGCGTCAGGCTCGCCAAGTTCCATTTCCACACATTTAATACCTGTTACAAACCCGTCTTCACCCACAATTTCTACGGGGTTTGTAAGTGTTTTAAATATTATGTCTTCTTCTTTTGCATGGTGCACTTCTTCAAGGCGGGCAGGCATTTCTTTTTCTGAACGTCTGTATATAATATACACTTCTTCCGCACCAAGGCGTTTTGCACATCTTGCGGCGTCCATAGCAACATTTCCGCCACCTACTACTGCCACTTTTTTCCCTATTCTTACGGGAGTATCATATTCGGGGAATTTGTATGCTTTCATTAAATTAATTCTTGTTAAAAATTCGTTAGCGGAGTAAACACCGTTTAAGTTTTCTCCCGGTATTTTCATAAAACTGGGTAACCCTGCACCGCTTCCTATAAATACCGCTTTATAGTCCTGCTCCTGTAAAAGTTCGTCAATGGAAAAAACTCTTCCTGCAACCATGTTGGTTTTTATCTCGACGCCCATTTCCTTTAAAGAGTCTATTTCTTTTTGTACTATTTCTTTTGGGAGACGAAACTGTGGTATTCCGTACATTAATACACCGCCTGCGGTGTGGAATGCTTCAAACACAGTTACTTTGTAACCCATTTTCGCTAAATCCCCTGCACAGGACAATCCTGCAGGACCTGAGCCGATAACGGCAACTTTTATACCGTTGCTCTTTGGTAATTCTATTTGTTCTTTGTCGTTTTTTAAATGGTAGTCTGCTACAAAGCGTTCAAGCCGACCTATGGCTACGCTTTCTCCCTTTATACCTCTTACACATTTGCTTTCGCACTGATTTTCCTGAGGGCACACACGTCCGCAAACGGCAGGAAGTGAGTTTGTGGTTTTTATAATTTCGTATGCCTTTTCATATTCGCCTTTTGCTATTTCCTGTATAAATTCGGGGATACGGACATTTACGGGACAACCGCCAACACAGGGCATATTTTTACAGTTAAGGCATCTTGTGGCTTCTTCGACTGCCATTTCTTCTGTGTAGCCTAAAGCAACTTCGTCAAAGTTTTTGTTTCTTACGTTACCTGCCTGTACGGGCATCTCTACTTTCTGTGGGGACATATTAGGCATTATCTCATTCCCTCCATTCTGCAGTTGTGCTCTTTTGTGGAACGGGTTTCATGGTCTTTATACATAGATGAACGTCTTATTGCCTCGTCGAAGTCAACAAGATGACCGTCAAAGTCGGGACCGTCAACACAGGCAAATTTTGTTTCTCCGCCTACTGTTAAACGACATCCTCCGCACATACCTGTTCCGTCTATCATAATTGAGTTCATACTTACTATTGTTTTTATTCCGTAGGGTTTTGTAACGTTTGAAACTGCTTTCATCATTACCAAAGGACCGATTGCTATTACCATATCGTATTTGTTGCCCTTTTCGAGCAGTTCTTTCAGTACATCTGTTACGAAGCCTTTGTCATCTGTAGTTATATAAAGATTGTCAGAAATGGCAGTAATTTCATCTTTTAAAATTACAAGGTCGTCGTTTCTGAAACCTGTTATTACGTCAACTTTTGCACCCATATTGTGAAGTGCTTTCGCCTGGGGATATGCTATGGCTGTACCAAGACCACCGCCGATAACACAGGCATTTTTTACTCCGTCTAAGTGGGAGGGGGTACCTAAAGGTCCTACAAAGTCAAGGATGCTTTCGCCCTCATTTTTGGTATTAAGTTTCATAGTTGTGGCACCCACAATCTGAAAAATAATGGTTACAGTTCCTTTTTCTTTGTCATAGTCCGCAATAGTTAAAGGTATTCTTTCACCTTTTTCGTCAATTCTTAAAATTATAAACTGTCCCGCTTTTGCTTTTTTTGCAATGTGGGGAGCATCTATTTCCATTAAGGTAACAGTGGGGTTTAACTGTTTTTTTGTAATAATTTTATACATTTTATTCATTCCTTTATCTTGGGTTTCCACTTAATTATATACTTTTTGATATACAATTTCAATAGAAATATTTGCATATTATCGGAGATACTCTCTTATAATGTTTCTTACAATTGGTCCGCAGACAGATGCACCGCTTCCGCCGCTATATTCAAGCATAACGGCTACTGCAATTTCGGGGTCTTCTGCAGGTGCAAAGGCAACAAACCAGGTGTGCTCTTTGTTTTTCTGCATTACTGTTTGTTCGTTCTCCGCAGTTCCTGTCTTTCCTGCAACGGTAATGCCGTTAATCATAGCAGAAGTACCTGTGCCCTGTGTAACTGTTTTTACCATCATATCAGTAATATAGTCTGCATTTTCTTTTGACATAGCCACAGACTGTTGTTTCGGCTTTGTTGCAAGAATTGTTACGCCTGAATTGTTTGTGGCGTGGGACACAAGTCTTGGCTCCATAATAACTCCGTCGTTTGCAACGGCACAGGCAACAAGTGCCATTTGCAAAGGAGTAGCAAGGGTGTTGCCCTGTCCCATTGCAAGTGCCGCAATTTCCGCATCTTCTTTTGCGGATAACGGGAATATGCTTTTTGCCACAGGAAAATCATAATCAGGTTCTTTGTTAAAACCAAAATTTTCTGCAGTGGATTTTAATTTATCAAAACCTGCCGTAACGCCAAGACTGCAAAAGGCAACGTTACTTGATAGTTGGAATGCTCTGTCAAAGGTAATGTTTCCGTAGGCTTTGCTGCCGCTGTTACTTACGGTTTTTCCGCCTATTTCAATACTGCCTTTGTCTTCAAACACCATGTCCTGAAGGTTTAAATCCAGAGCGGCAGAGGAAGTAAGTATTTTAAAAGTGGAGCCGGGGGCGTAAAGACCGCTTGTTGCTCTTGGTAAAAGTGGACTGTTTTCGTTATCCACAAGACTTTCCCATTGTTCCGACAGAGTGTTTGGGTTAAAGTCGGGTTTGCTTACCATTGCAAGAATTTCACCTGTTTTCGGGTTTATGGCAACGGCTGAGCCGTTTCTGTTACCAATGGAATTGTATGCAACTTTTTGCAGATTGTGGTCTATGGTAAGGTAAAGATTATAGCCCTTTTTCTTATTACCTGTAATGTTTAGTCCTCCCAAGCCATACTGACCGAGCAACAGTTGATTATATTTTGATTCTAAAAGGCTTTTGCCGTAAATTCGGGAATTGTAGCCGATAATATGGCTATACATATTATCGTAAGGATACGTTCTTTCCCCGTCTTTTGACTGGGCTAAAATTACGCCCTCTTTGTCTAAAATCATACCTCTTTCAATATCTTCTTCATAAGCCCACTGGCGTTGGTTGTAAGGGCTTTTTGCCAGTTCTTCAGCTTCGAACAGTTCAAGATAGGTAAGGTATCCAATTAAAGACATAAACAAAATACATATTACTATTAAAATGTTTATTATACGTTTGTCTGTCATTTCTCTACCTCCCTGCCCGAAAGAGCCTGAAGTACGCCTAATGCTATGAAACTTGACAAAAGAGAACTTCCGCCGTAACTTATGAAGGGTAATGTGATACCTGTCAGGGGTATCAGTTTAATTACACCGCCTAAGATTATAAATGTCTGAATACCAAACATAACGGTAATACCGGCAGCAATACATTTGTCAAAACCTTCAGGCAGTTTAAGTGAAATCTTTGCACCTCTGTATGTGAAAATAAAAAACAGTAAAATAATTGCCACACCGCCGAAAAGCCCCAACTCTTCACATATTGCGGAAAATATAAAGTCTGTATGAACTGCAGGAATGTATTCAGGCTTTCCGAGACCAAGACCGCTTCCAAAAAAACCGCCTGATGAAATTGCGAACAGCGACTGAGCTATCTGGTAGCCGGTTTTTGAAACGTCTGCCCATGGGTTAAGCCATGTGGCAACTCGTACTTGTATATGGTACATTGTAAGGTATCCGACCCCTCCCCCTAAACCTGCTAACAGGAAATTACAAAGAATCAGCATAAGGTCGTGCTCAAAAATATATTCCATAGCAATATAAATTACAAAAAACAATACCGCAATACCCCATTCTCTTTGCAAAACCAAAAAGCCTAGGTACATATACACACAGAAAAGTATCGCATATTTTTCCTTTATTTTTCCAAATACCAGTTTGTCTCTTTTCCCTGAAAAATAACTTGCAAGGAAAAAGATGTATAAAAGTTTAATGAATTCGGAGGGCTGAACAGACAAAATACCTGCTCTTATCCAGTTTTTTGCCCCTCCGCTTCGGGTGCCGAACAAAAGGGTGGCTATAAAAAGTATTACCCCCAAAATAAAATAAAAGGTCCCCATTTTGTTAAGCATCTTTACATATTTGTATATAAAAAACGAAAGATAAAAAGCGCTCACGGAAATAAGATACCAAAGTATCTGCTTTATTCCGTATGTGTAATTAATTCTGCAAAGCATAAGTGTGCCTAACACCACAAGCATACTTACTATTAAAAAAAGATACTCGTCACCTAATTTAAAATACACTATTGCAAAGTATGTAATGGCGGAAATAAGCATAACTGAACCGCCGATGTATAAAATATTTACATCCATCGGCGTTCTGTAGAAAAACAATAATGCAAATGCCATTACCGTTGTTATTAACAATAAAATTATGGGTTTTTTCAAGGCTTTCATAATTTATTCTCCCACAATTACGATTACAAATTCCACTTGCCCTATTCTTATTCTGTCACCGCTGTCTAAAATAAGAGGCTCGTCCGTCATTTTTTCGCCGTTTATATATGTGCCGTTGGTACTTCCCATATCTGCAATATACCACTCTTTGTCCTCAAACCACAGTTGCGTGTTCTGGTTTGACATATACAGGTCGTTTATGGATATGGTACAGTCCTCGCCTCTGCCTATAATTACAACGTCAGAGGTAAGGGGATAGGAACTTTCTACGTCAAAATACAGATTATTTTTGTTGGTGATTACTTCTAAATATGTGGTGTCGTGCTGGGGCTTTCTTTTGTCACTGTTTGCCTTTTTGATATCAAGAAAAATCATACGGATAATGGCAAAAATAAACAGGTAAATAACCGTAACAAATATGTACTTTAAAAGTGATGCAAGTACTGAATAAAAGCCGGACATGTAATACCACCTCTTTACTCTAAATTTAATCTTTCGATGCTTACTGCTTTTCCGTCTTTGTCTGTTTCTACAATTACGCAGTTCATTAAAACAGGGCTGTCCATAACGGCAAACCTTGTGGGAAGTCCTGTCAAAAACATATTTATAACTTCGTCTTTTCTTACGCCTAAAATTGAGTCCTTTGCACCTGTCATACCTGCGTCGGTTATAAACGCCGTGCCGTTTTTTAATATGGTTTCGTCGGCGGTCTGTACGTGAGTATGAGTGCCTATAACCGCAGACACTTTGCCGTCAAAATATTCTGCAAAGGCACGTTTTTCACTGGTGGCTTCCCCGTGAAAATCAACAATTATTGTTTTTGCAGAAATCTTCTGGAGTGCTTCTTCTGTCCGTGCAAAAGGACAGTCTAAATTATCCAGATATACCCGTCCCGAAACGTTAATGACTGCCAAATTGTCAATTTCCATAAAGCCTTGTCCGTCAACGACTTTGGGAAAGTTTAGCGGACGTATTACCTTTTCTTCTTCCATAAGAGCAAAAACATCGTTATGGTTAAAAGCGTGATTGCCTAAAGTTATCAGGTCAACTCCGCACATGAAAAGACGTGCTGCGGCATCTTTTGTAATACCTTTTCCTGCAGGAGAACTGTTTTCTCCGTTTGCTATGCAAAAATCTATTTTATTAAGTTTTCTTATGCTGTTTAAGTGGGATACAACAAAGTCAACGCCTCTTGTACCCACTATGTCGCCAATAAATAAAATTCTCACTATTATCACCTTGATTATAAGTCTTGTTGCCGCAGGCAACATATCGAGCGCGTAAGCGCATATCGAGTGCTTTTGCACATATCGAGAATTCTTTTAGAATTCATATCGACGATTTCTTTGCTGTCGTTATTGATGCAATTAACTTTCTGCGAATAATACCACAATCATTTTTTAGCCTTTTGTAAACTTCTTCGCTGAATTTTTGTTTTCTGTACATTATTTCAAGCCAATAATCTGTTTCGGAACTTTCCTTTAATGCAATCTCAAGTTTGTGAACAAAATCAACAGTGCTTTGAGCATATTTTGCCTCGTGAATATTTGCACCAATTGAAGATGAAGCCGTAACAATTGATTTACATATACACTGCACCCTTTAATATTATCGCACACATCAGAAACGGCTATTGCAAATTCTATAGATTCTTCTCTTAACTGATTTTTGTTCTGTTCCAGCGTTTCTCCTTTGTCGATATGCAATCTTCGATTGCTCGATATTTTTACTGCCGTAAAATCGATATGTTTTTTGTTCCACAAAAAACTCGATATGATATGAATTCATATCGCTGATTTTATCTTTTATAAAACCATTTTACCACACGGTCTTTAAAATAACAACTTTTTTAACAAAAAAACAGCCACTTTTTAAAAAGTGGCACAAAGAAAGAAGAATTCGGGGGATGTTGGTACGATTTCTTCAATAAAAAATTAAAGAAATCAATAATATTATTGCAAAAAGTGTTGACAAATATTCAGAATCGGTTAAAATATAATAGAGGGGTTGTATTAGATTGAGAATTGTATCAGGAAGTGCAAGAGGTTTAAAACTTTTGTCGTTGGAGGGAGATAACACAAGACCTACAACTGACAGAGTGAAAGAAGCCCTTTTTTCAATAATACAATTTAACATTTATGACAGCGTTGTTCTTGATTTGTTTTCAGGAAGCGGAGCCCTTGGAATAGAGGCGTTAAGCAGAGGTGCAAAGTGTTGTGATTTTGTGGACAACCATAAACCTGCCTGTGACATTATAGAACAGAACTTAAAAAGAGCAAACCTTGAAGACAAGGCGGAGTTGCACTTTAAAGAAGCAAAAGATTTTCTTTGCAACTGCAGTAAAAAATATGATATAATATTTTTGGACCCGCCCTATAATAAAGGTTTATGTATGTGGGCGGTAAATGAAATTTGCAACCTTTCGTTAATTAAGGATAACGGTATTTTTGTGTGCGAAACATCGGCTGAAGAAGTTATCGATGTAAAAAATGCAAAGCGAAAGGAATACGGCAAAATAGCGGTTACCGTTATTAAAAGGGAGGAATTGCCGGTATGACAGCAGTTTATCCGGGTAGTTTTGACCCAATGACAAACGGACATCTTGACATAATAAAACGCGCCTCTGCCATATTTGATTGTTTATATGTGGTGGTGGCAAATAACAGCGGCAAAAAAAATGCGTTTTCTGCAGACGAACGTGTTGAGTTTCTAAAACGCTGTACTGAGGGGATAAAAAACGTAATTGTGGTAAGTTATGACGGACTTGTGGCACAATTTGTAAAAGAAGTAGATGCCAAAGTAATAATTAAGGGCTTACGCAATAACGCAGACTTCGAGTACGAGTTTCAGATGGCAAATGTTAACAACCATTTAAACAACGAGGCAGAAACTTTGTTTATGGTAACCAATCTTAAAAATATTTATGTAAGTTCAAGCGTGGTAAGGGAGTTGGCAGCCCACGGCGGAAGTATTACGGGAATGGTTCCTGCTTGTATTGAACAAGACATTATCAAGAAATTTAATTAGGAGGATACATATATGGAAACTTTGGAATTAATAAACCAGTTGGAGGACATAATTGACAACAGCGTAAATATTCCGCTAATGGGAAAAAGTCTTATTGAAAAGGACGAGCTTTTAGACGTGATTCAGGAACTTCGTCTTAAATTGCCTGATGATTTAAAACAGGCAAAATGGATAAAAGACGAAAGACAAAGAATATTGCTTGAAGCACAAAAAGAAGCAAGTGCAATTATTAAAGAAGCAGAAGACAAAATAGTTGCAATGATTAACGAAGACGAAATTACAAAAAGAGCAACAGAACAGGCAACAGAAATTATCAACAACGCCAACAGACGTGCAAAAGAAATCAAAATGGGCACACGTCAGTATGTTGACGAAAAACTTGCAGATGTTGAAAAGGTACTTGACAGAACAATCAGTTCTCTTCGTGACAACAGAAACATTATGCAGCAAAAAGATTTGAAAAAACAAATGAAATTTGACGGTATCAGTCCTATCGACGATATGGACGACGAAATTTAATTACGGTATATAAAACTCGGTGATACTATTTACCGAGTTTTGTTTCTGTAAATAATAATGGTGACAAAATGAGAATGAGAAACAAAAAGAATGCAGACAAAAGGTTGGAAGAATGTTGTGCATTCATGATAGATACAGAAAACTTAGAAAACAAAGATGCAAAAGATTTGTTTGATAACCAAAACCCTGTTCATTTAGAAATCGGGTGCGGAAAAGGTAATTTTGTTTTTCAAATGGCACAAAAATACCCCGAAATAAATTTTATTGCAGTAGAAACCAACAAAAACGTACTTGTGCTTGCAGTGGAAAAGGCAAAGGCAGTGAATGTCCCCAATGTTAAGTTTATTTTGGGAGATGCAAACGGCCTGGGACAGTACTTTTGTGACGGCTCCTTTGAAAAGATTTATCTTAACTTCAGTGACCCCTGGCACAAGTCACGTCACGAAAAACGCCGCCTTACATACAAGACGTTCCTTGCTATGTATAAAAATCTTCTTACATACGACGGTGTGGTGCAGTTTAAAACGGACAACCTTAAATTGTTTGATTACTCTGTAATTTCTTTTGGAGAAAACGGATATACACTTTTGAATGTGACTTACGATTTACATGCGGACAACGATGAAAACAATGTTATTACGGAGTATGAACAGTTGTTTTCAAGTCAGGGACATAAGATTTGCAGACTTGTTGCAGTGCCCGAGAGGGTTTGACAACTTTCCGATTTGGATATATAATTATTTGAAGGGGTTGAAAAAATATGCCAAACAGTATGACGGGATACGGCAGAAGCCGACAGGTCATAGATAATTATGACGTTACCGTTGAAATAAAATCAGTAAATCACAGATATTTTGATTTTAGCATAAAAGCACCGAAATTTTGTGTTTTTATGGAGGAGGATATTAAAAAGACAATAAACCAAAAGGTTTCAAGAGGCAAGGTTGACGTTTTTGTTACGGTAAGAAAAGAGGTTGACGACAGTAAGCAGTATGTCATCAACAAAAGCCTTGCGGAAAATTTGCTTTCCGAACTTAAGGAAACTGCAAAACAATTTAAACTTAAAAACGATATAACCGTGTCAAACCTTATTGAGTTCAGAGACCTTTTTGAAGTATCATATAAAGAAGATGACGAAGAAAAACTAAAAGAAATCGTGTTTACAGTTTTAGACGGTGCTCTTGATGCTTTCTGCGAAGCAAGGGCAAGAGAGGGCAAGAAGCTTATTGACGATATGACAGCGCATAACAAGATTGTCAAAGGATATCTTGAAGAAATAAAGGTTTTGGCACCTCAGTCTGTTTCGGAATACAGAGAACGCCTTGAAGCAAAGATTAAAGACCTGCTTGGTGATACAGCAATAGACGAATCAAGAATTGTAACTGAAACTGCTATTATGGCGGATAAACTTGCAGTTGATGAAGAAACTGTAAGACTGGACAGCCACTTGCAGGAGTTCCAGCATATAGTTCAGTCTGATGAGCCTGTGGGCAGACGCCTTGACTTTTTAATGCAGGAAATGAACAGAGAAACAAACACTATTGGCTCAAAGTCCAATAATTTAGATATTACAAAAGCGGTAGTTTCTATAAAATCTGAACTGGAAAAAATGAGAGAACAACTGCAAAATCTTGAATAGCGGAGGGGTAGTATGAATTTAATAAGCATAGGCTACGGCAATATGATTTCAGCTTCAAGGGTCATTGCCATTGTAAGCCCTGATTCCGCGCCTGTAAGACGTATTATTCAGGAATCAAAAGAAAGCGGACGCTTAATTGACGCGACCTGCGGAAGAAGAACGAGGGCGGTAATTGTTGCAGACAGCGATCACATTATTTTAAGTGCTATTCAGCCTGAAACAATCAAAAACAGAATGACTACGAAAGAGGTAATTGAAGATGAGCGGGAATAAAGGTTTGCTTCTTGTGGTTTCAGGCCCGTCGGGGGTAGGAAAGGGTACCGTTTGCAAGTACCTGGCAGAGAACGAAACAGATATATTTTTGTCCGTTTCTGCTACCTCGAGAAAACCAAGAGAGGGAGAGGTTGACGGACAGCACTACTATTTTGTTACACAACAAAAGTTTGACAGTATGATAGAAAATGACGAACTTTTAGAATACGCAAAATATATTTCCAGCAGTTACGGTACACCTAAAAAACCATGCTTTGAACGGCTTGACAAAGGTGACAATGTAATACTTGAAATAGAGGTTCAGGGCGGTACGGAGGTTAAAGAAAAGTTCCCCGAAACAGTAATGATTTTTATGGTTCCTCCTACTATGGAAATTTTGAGAGAACGTCTTATAGGAAGAGGAACAGAGACGGAAAAAGTAGTGGAACAAAGAATTAAAAGAGCATACGAGGAATTCGGTTATCTCGATAAGTATGACTATATTGTAGTAAATGATGATGTGGAAAAAGCATCTGAAAGAATAAAAGCCATTATTTGCGCTGAAAAACAAAAGATGCAAAGAACGGCGGAAAATATTAAAAAGGAGTTGAAAATATGATTTGCCCACCTTTAAGTAAATTAACTGATAAAATTGAAAGCAGATACTCAATGGTTATTGCATCTGCGAAAAGAGCAAGAGAAATTTCAGAGGGCGCAGAAGTGCTTGTTGAATGTGACAGCAAAAAACCCGTTACTATTGCAATTGAAGAGATTGCAGAGGGTAAGGTTCAGGTATTAGAGAAATAATAAAAAGGCACCCGATTGGGTGCCTTTGATTTTACCCTTGGAAAATGGGGTAAATTAGTTTTGTTTCGCAAAACATTCGCTGCAATATATAGGTCTGTCATTCTTTGGCTTGAAAGGAACTTTCGCTTCCTGTCCGCAAGCAGCACAAACTGCTACGTGCATTTCGCGAGATGCTTTAATAGCCTCTTTTCTCTTTGTGCGGCATTCTTTACATCTGATTGGTTCGTTTTCAAAACCTTTTTCAGCATAAAATTCCTGCTCGCCTGCTGTAAAGATAAATTCTTGTCCGCAATCTTTACATACTAATGTTTTGTCTTCGTACATTGTTTACCCCTCACTTTGATTTTTTACTTCACCCGTGACCGGAGTTGCACCGGTTTTCACATTTCGTGCGCTTTACTGTATAAGCTACACGGACATATATAACGGAATAAATTATTCCGTTAATAACTGGGAAATCTTTTTCTTTATTCTCTGCAAGGCGTTATCAATGGACTTAAGACTTTTGCCGGTTTCCTCTGCAATTTCTGCATAAGAATTACCTTGGAGAAATCTTTCGAATACAAGATATTCAAATTTGCTTAAAACCTTATGTATTTTTATGTTAATTTCTTTAGTTGTTTCGTTATCTATAAAAACTTCTTCCGGGTCAGATGCTGTGGCTTTTGTTATCAAGTCATAAAAGGTCATGCTGTTGTCGTCATCATAAATGGGTCTGTTTAATGAAACGTAGGAATTAAGAGGCGCGTGCTTGTTACGAAGGGAGGCTTTAACTGCAGTTATAACCTGCCTTGTTATACAAAGGTCTGCAAAAGCCTTGAAATTATCATTTTTGCTTACTTTGTAGTCGCGTATCGCTTTGTATAATCCTATCATGCCTTCTTGCACTATATCATCTGTGTCAGCACCGACCAGAAAGTACGGACGCACCTTTTTACGCACATAGTTTTTGTATCTGCAAAGAAGTTCTTCTTCGGCGTGTTTGTTACCCTGGGAGGACATTACCAACAATTCTTCATCTTTTAATTCCTGATAATTGATTTTTGACAAAATTCTCCCT
The DNA here is from genome assembly GCA_017646825.1 of Clostridia bacterium. Classification (GTDB taxonomy): domain Bacteria; phylum Bacillota; class Clostridia; order Monoglobales; family Firm-18; genus RGIG1864. The sequence goes on from JAGCLT010000083.1 coordinate 23,921, forward strand.
CATTTCCCCTTGATTATAAGCATTTTGTAGCAATTTGTCAAGAAAAAAGTTCTTGACTTGAATTTTTTTGTATTAAATCACAAAAAGCCCTCGTCAATTTTGGATATTTTTAAGTAATAACCCGTCTGTTATAGCCTTTGTTATGTGTTGTTTTGCATCTGGAGTTTCCTTGTCAAGGCTTGTAATAAGGTCTTTTACATACTGCCTTTTTGTAAAACCGTCTGCGGGACAGGGGTTTTTAACAACGGGCAAATTTACGCTGTTTGCAAAGCTTTCTATGTCCTTTTCTTCTGTGTATATAAAAGGACGAATAACTGTAATGTCTGTTCTGTCAAGATAGCATTTTGCATCAAAGCAGTTAAGCCGTCCCTCGTACAAAAGAGACATAAAAAATGTTTCTATGGCGTCGTCGGAATGGTGTCCCAAAGCCACCTTGTTGCACCCCTGCTCCTTCGCTAGTTCGTTTAACGCCCCTCGTCTCATTTTGGCACAAAGTGAACAAGGGTTGGATTCTTTCCTTATATTAAATACCACCTGTGCAATGTCCGTCTTTTTAACAATACATTCCACATTTAAATGTTCGCAGTATTTTACAAATGGTGACGGGTCAAATCCTTCAAAACCCAAATCAAGCATAAGTGCTTTTAAAGTGAATTTTTGCGGCAGATATATTCTCATAGCACAAAGGACCGAAAGAAGTGCAAGGCTGTCTTTCCCTCCTGAAACTCCTACTGCTATTGCGTCGCCGTCTTCTATTAAATTGAAATCTGTTATGGCACGTCTAACCGTGCTTTGCAGTTTTTTCACTGTATTCACCTCTTTGGGGGATATTTTAACATAGCAAAGTGAAAAATCAAAAGTGAGCAAAATAGAGAAAACAAGAGAAAAAACGAGAAAAAACGAGTTTGCAAAATACAAATTATTTTTTTAAGAAAAATGCTTGACAAGGAAGTTTTTGTATGTTAAAGTATATGAAGATGTCTTTGGCATCACAGCATTAAGGAGGTAAGAATATGAGCACATACATGGCTAAGGCAAAAGAACTTGATAAACAATGGTATGTAATAGACGCAACAGGCAAACCACTAGGTAGAGTTGCAACAGTTGCTGCAAGTATTTTGAGAGGAAAACATAAACCCACATTTACTCCTCACGCAGATTGCGGAGAATTTGTTATCATTATAAATTCTGATAAAGCAATTTTGACAGGTAACAAAGCAGACCAGAAAATGTGGTACCATTACACAGGTTTTGTTGGCGGAATGAAAGCAGTTAAATACAGCGAATTAATGAAAACCCGTTCAGACAAAGCAATGGAACTTGCTGTATGGGGTATGCTTCCACACAACACACTTGGCAGAAAAGCAATGACAAGATTGCACATTTACAAAGACGGCGAACACAAACACGCTGCACAGAATCCCGTTGCTTGGGACAGAGAAATTAAGTAGGAAAGGTGATATAAATGGCTGGTACATCATTTTACGGTACAGGAAGAAGAAAAAAATCAATAGCAAGGGTACGCCTTGTTCCGGGAACCGGCGTAATCACAATTAATAAGCGTGATATAGACGATTATTTTGGTCTTGAAACATTGAAATTAATCGTACGTCAACCCCTAGAAGCAATCGGTGGTAACGGCAAATTTGACGTAATCGCATCTGTTACAGGCGGCGGTGTTACAGGTCAGGCCGGTGCTATCAGACACGGTATTGCAAGAGCACTTTTAGAAGCGGACGCAGAAAACAGACCTGTTCTTAAAAAGGCTGGTTACTTAACTCGTGACCCACGTATGAAAGAACGTAAGAAATACGGTCTTAAAGCTGCTCGTCGTGCACCACAGTTCTCAAAGAGATAATTGCGACCTTTGGTCGAATACAAAAAATGCTTCGCGTTTGCGAAGCATTTTTTTGTATTTTTTTAGAAGTTTTCCAGCAAATATTTTTCTGCTTTTGTATTCCACAGTCCGTTGTTTTCTTTAACAAGAGTGTCAAGAACTTTAAATCTCTCATCTGTTTCCCCTAATTTTTCAAAATCAGTAAGGGCAGTAAGAGGAAGATTAATGTGAGTGTAAATAAGTTTCTTTCCGCCTGGAATGTTGGGCAGATTTACTGTTGTGTCAATAGCCGCATCAATACCGCCTATATGAGTTATCATAACTGACGGGTCAAGGCGGTTTTCGCCGATTAAGTCAACAATGTCTCTCATATCTTCAGGTGTACTTCCGCTTGTACCTGTTACGTGGTGTTGTGCATAATGGACATTATAGAAATTAAAGTTTGCACTGAATTTTTTGTCAAGGGGACCTGCAAAGAAGTTAAGACAACCGTCAAAGCCAAGTATTGCATCACCCAGTTCCACTACTGCGGGAACAGGAGCGTAAACAAACACATCGTCAAAACCTGTGCCGCCTGAAATTTCCATAAGTTGGTCTTTGTCAGAGGTTTGTACAAATACAAGTTCTATGCCGTCCTCTTTTGCTTTCTCTTTTGAAAAGATAGATGCTGCACGGTCAAGTCTTGCTTTGTCAAGGTCTGTTACAACTACCATAGAGGGCTTGACAGGACCGTGAAGTGCAATGTCAATGGCTACTAGTCCCATAGGTCCGCAACCTGCTAAAATTGCCACTTTTCCGCCTTTTTTAATTCCCATTACATGATTGTAGTTTTCGTCAAGGTGGAAACTTGCTTTGTAGCCTCTTATAACGCAGGAGGCAGGTTCGATAAGGGAACCGTTAAAGTAGGAATCGCTGTTTAGTTTAATAAGAAAGTCGTTGTCAAGGATATGCTCATAAACTATAGAATATGTAGAAACTCCGCCGATGTGCTCGAAAGTATATCCAACTGTTTCTGCACCGCCCAAATATGCAAGAACGGGTGGCATTACCACTTTGTCACCTACCTCGAATTTGTCTTTCCACTTGTCGCCTACTTCTACAACTTCTGCGCAGAATTCGTGACCAAGAATAATGGGGTTTTGGGCAATACCCTCAGGAACTCTGAGGTGTTTTTCACCCTGAAGAATGGTTTTATGTGTTGACATACACACGCTGTCAGAAATAATTTTTATAAGAAGTTCGCCTGAAGTTATGGGGCGAAGTTCAAACTCTTCAAGTCTTGCATCATTTGCACCGTAAAGACGTGCTGCTTTTGTTCTCATGCTTATATCCTCCCTGCACTGCCAAATGTGTGTAATTTTTCTCGTACTACTTCTTTCATCATTTTCATTGCGTCTTCATACACTAAAAACGGCCATGTTGACGGGTTTGTAATAGTATTAAGAGTGTTTTTAAGTCCCTGATTTAAAGCGTAAAGCACATCAGAGTAAATGTTTATTTTGGTAATACCGTGACGGATGGCATTTTGCATCTGGTCATTGGGAGTACCGCTTCCGCCGTGAAGAACAAGAGGTCTGTCACACATAGCGGTAATTTCATCCAGTCTGTCTATTCGAAGTTCAGGGGTTTTCTGATATACTCCGTGTGATGTGCCGATTGCTACTGCAAGGGCATCAACATCTGTAATTTCAACGAATTTTTTAACTTCTTCGGGTACCGTAAGACTTTCGCCCGGGTCGGTGTCTGTACCTGTTTCGCTGATGCTACCAACACTTGCATTACCAACGTGTCCCAACTCAGCTTCAACTGTAATGCCTTTTTTGTGGGCATATTCTGTAACTATTGCGGTGTTTTTAGCGTTTTCTTCAAATGGAAGTACCGAGCCGTCATACATAACTGAACTGTAACCGTTGTCGCAACCGTATTTTATAAAGTCAATGTCGGTGGCGTGGTCCATGTGAAGACAAACAGGAACTTTAAAGTAATTTGAAGCACCGTTAATCATAGAGGACAAAAGTTGCAGATTTCTTCCTTCGGTATCTACACCAAGTGTCATAAGAAGAGCGGGTGATTTTTCTTCTTCACAGGTTTCTAAGATTGCTTTCATCATTTCATAATTACTTACGTCGAATGCAGGAATGGCGTAATGATTTTTCCTTGCATCTTCAAGTATTTCTTTCATAGTAACTAACATAAAATTTCCATAGCCTTTCTGCCCACAAATAGTAATTTTGAAAATGTATACACCTTTTCGTGGGCAGATAAGGCGTATAATGGAAATTATGCACATCGCCGTTTCGTGCCGTCAAGGCGCGAATGTTCGGCGGTGCAATAAATTCCGCCGGAGGCATAATGTGATTTATCACATTATCACTCCTTGTCTTTATTCTATTTGCCAGGTTAACAAATGTCAAATACAAATGTTAATCGTTGACACAATTTATGGAAAATGTTATAATTTAAAATATACAAAAGTTAAAAGGATGTTAAATATATGGAGTTTCACAAAAAACAAATGGAAGAAGCGGCGATTTTATACTATGAGAAAAAATACACTCAAAGCCAAATTTCCCAGATTATGAAACTGTCACGGCAGACAGTGTCCAAATTATTAAACGACGCTCTTAATGAAAACATGGTTGAGATTATAATACACAATCCTGAAACTGTTTTAAAAGAACTGGAGCAGGGAATTTGCAATAAATTTAATATTAAAAATGCAGTTGTGTGCGGAGTAAGTACAGCAGAAGAAAAGCTCTGCCTTTACATAACCGTAAAGAAAGCCGCCGACTACATTGTTTCCCTTATAGAAAAAGGAAACAAAAAAGTCGGTATTTCCTGGGGTAACACAGTAAGTATGATAATTTCGGAATTCAAAATAATTAATGTCACTGACAATATTGTATTTCCGCTTTTTGGTGCAACAGATATGGAACAAGCATGTTACTTGTCAAACGAACTTACGAGAAGTTTTGCTGATAAAACAGGTGCAAAGGTGAAATATGCCTGGTTTCCATATCGCCCAGACAATACATTTGACTGCGACCTTTTTAAAAATACTTCATATTATAAAAACCTTAATGCTTTGTGGGAAGACATAGACATTGCTATAGTAGGAATAGGAAACAACGAAATTATTCAGAACTTTGGCAAAATATTCGGGTACAATGAAAAACACCTATCGGCAGTGGGCGACATTGCCACTCATTTTTTCAATCAGGACGGAAGTTTTGTTGATTTGTACGAAAACACTTTAAGTGCGTCAAAAGACAACCTTAAAAATGCTAAAGCTACAATTGCCGTTGCTTGCGGTCAAAACAAAACGGCGGCAATAGCAGGGGCACTGCGAACAGGTCTTGTAGACACTCTTATTACTGATGAATATACTGCCCGAAGAATATTAACTTATTAAATTTAAAGTTTTTATTGACAAGTAATTTTTGTGGTGGTATAATGATAGAAATAATTTTTGAGGATAATTGATATGAACTTAGCACTTTTAAATGCAAGTAAATATTTCTTTAGCTTTAGCGTAGCCTTTTATTTTGGTTATGCTTATTTTGCTATGAAAAAGTTACTTGTGAGAGTGTAATTTGGTTTACAAAAATTATTAATTAATGTTTCTAACCTCGCTTGTAACTATGCAAGTGAGGTTTTTTAATTTGAAAGGGATGTAAAAAATGTCAGACCAGTTAAAAGAGGCAAGAGAAATTATAAACAATTGTGACCGCGAGATGGCACAGTTGTTTGAAAAAAGAATGAAAGCGGTTGAATCTGTCTTCTTGTATAAGCAAAAATTTGGTTTGCCTATTCTAGATAGCAAAAGAGAAGACGAAGTGGTCTTAAACAATTCCGCACTTGTTGAGGAAGGTATTATAAAGGAATATTATACAGACTATATTAAAAATGTAATGTTGTTGTCAAGAGCGTATCAGAACCGTATGCAAAAGGGGATAAATGTTGCATACAGCGGAGTTGAGGGTGCATTTGCTCATATCGCAACCTCGAGAATTTTCCCAAACAGCAACAAGGTATCCTGCACAGATTTTAAATCCGCATATAATGCGGTTGTTTCGGGTGAATGCGACATGGCGGTACTTCCCATAGAAAACAGTTACGCAGGGGAAGTAGGGCAGACTATTGACCTGATTTTTTCAGGAGGTCTTTATATAAACGGCATTTACGAACTTGAAATACGTCAGAATTTACTTGGTATTCCGGGAGCTACAACAGAAGATATAAAAAAAGTAACAAGCCATCCTCAGGCTTTAAGTCAGTGTCACGATTACATAAAACTTAAAGGTTTTGAGACGGAAGAAGCTACGAACACGGCGTATGCGGCACAAATTGTTGCACAGAAAAACGACGTATCCCTTGGTGCTATTGCAAGTTACGAAACGGCACAGATTTACGGACTTAAAGTTTTGGAAGCAAATATAAACAAAAGCGGAGAAAACACAACTCGTTTTGCGGTTCTTTCAAAGGCAAGGGCAAATTCTCCTGCACTTACCAACTCGGTTTTGATGTTTACCGTTAAGAATGAAGCTGGTTCTCTGGCCAACGCCATAAGTATAATAGGAAAGTACGGGTACAATATGACGGCTTTAAGAAGCAGGCCGCTTAAAAAACATTCGTGGCAGTATTATTTTTATATAGAAATTGACGGAACAACAGATGGTAAAACAGGCAAAAAAATGATGGAAGAATTAAAGAGCGTTTGTGACCAGCTTAAAATTGCAGGAACTTTTGCTCCTCATTGCGAAATCTAAAAGAGGGTTTTATTGACGAGGGTTCAATTAATCTTGACAAAAAATAATTATATTGGAGGAAATTAAAATGAATATGGAGTTCAAACGTAAATTACCAATACCTATGGATATAAAGGCACAGTATCCTGTTACACCTGAACTTGAAAAAATCAAGGCACAGCGAGACGAAGAAATTAAAGCAATTTTTGAGGGAAAAGATAAGAGGTTTGTTCTTATTATAGGGCCCTGTTCAGCTGACAAAGATGACAGTGTAATCGATTACATTTCACGCTTAAGAACGGTGCAGGAGGAGGTTGCAGACAAAATTCTTATAATACCAAGAATTTACACAAACAAACCACGTACAACAGGCGACGGCTACAAAGGGATGCTGCACCAGCCTGACCCTAACAAGGAATCAGATATGCTAAAAGGTGTTGTAGCAATAAGAAATCTGCACATAAGAGCAATCAAGGAAACGGGCTTTACCTGTGCAGACGAGATGCTTTATCCTGAAAATTACAGATACCTTTCCGATATACTGTCTTATGTAGCAATTGGTGCAAGGTCTGTGGAAAATCAGAAGCACCGCTTAACCGCAAGCGGTCTTGATATTCCTGTGGGCATGAAAAATCCTACTGCAGGGGATATTTCCGTTATGATGAATTCTATTACTGCTGCTCAACATTCTCATACCTTTATATACAGAGGATGGGAAGTAGAAAGTCACGGCAATCCGTTGGCACATGCAATTTTACGAGGATATGTTAACAAACACGGTCAGTCAATGCCAAACTATCATTACGAAGACCTTATACATCTTGCGGAAATATACGAAAAATCAGGTCTTGCAAACCCTGCTGTTATAGTTGATACAAACCATGCAAACTCTGGAAAACAATGGATGGAACAGCCGAGAATTGCAAAAGAAGTTCTTCACAGTTGCCGTCATTCCGATGATGTTAAAAAGATTGTAAAAGGCTTGATGATAGAGAGTTATATTGAAGACGGAGCACAAAAACAAGAGGATGGCATTTACGGAAAATCTATTACAGACCCGTGCCTTGGCTGGGAAAAAACCAGAAAACTTATATATGATCTGGCGGACAGTTTAACACTATAAAAATTGTTAAGATTAAAAAAATATTGTAGTTTGAAAAAATAAAACTTGACAAAATAAAAAAACTGTGCTATAATCCCAATCGATAATTATCACCTTGCGTTGGAATGCCTTATTTTGACGGATTTTGTGGTAATTAATCGAAGAAAAGTTGCATTAAAAGTATTCTATTTTCTGTCAGAATAGAGTATAATGCAATATGAAAAAAGGGGCATTAATCAGAGGTTTTGGTTGTGCTTCGAATAATTGGAGGTTAAAATGCGACTGATAGACAAAGTCGTAAACAAATACTCCAAATGGCGTATTGCAATAACCTTGGTTGTTGTAATGGTTGTTATGGCACAGTTTGTGTCAGGAGTAGTTTACGCAATGTCAAAACAGGTTAGCATCGTTGACAGTCTTGGAAGTAAAAGAATAATTAAGACTTATCTTAACAACGCGGCCGACGTTTTGGAACAGCAGGGAATTTGCCTGAACGAAGGAGACGAGGTTTCACCGTCACAGAATGAACTTTTGGTTGACGGCGATGTAATCACTATCTCCCGTGCCAAAAAAATCACGCTTGTAGATGGCATTAATTCCTTTGAAAAACTAACCGGTAAGAAAACTGTTGGAGAAGTATTTGCACAGTTCGCCGGGGACACAAAAAAAGGCACGGTATTAAATCACGAAATGGACGATGAAGTATATGAAGGTATGGTTATTGAAATAGCATACCTTGAAGAAGAAATCGTGTCCGTTGAAACAGAAGTTGCTTTTGCAACAGAGAAAAAGGCAACATCTGCAATTCCTGCAGGAACAACTGCTGTTAAGCAGGAAGGTAAAAACGGTCTTACAAATGACCGTTACAAGGTTTATTATGAAAACGGCAAAGAGGTTGCACGTGAACTTGTGGAACGTACTGTCGTAAGAGAAGCAGTTAATGAAGTAGTTGAATACGGCGTAAGAACTGCACAGGGGTCACTTGCATATCACAAGGGCGGCTCTGTAGTGTCACGTTCAGGCGGTGAATTCAGATATAAAACATACATCGACTGTGTTGCAACTGCTTATGATTTAAGTTATGAGAGTTGCGGTAAAAATCCCGGTGACAGAGGTTACGGTATTACTGCTTCAGGTATGAAAGCAGGGTACGGTGTTATTGCAGTTGACAGAAACGTAATTCCTCTTGGCACTAAACTGTACATTGAGGCAGTTGACGGCTCCTGGGTTTACGGTAATGCAGTAGCAGGAGATACCGGCGGTGCAATTAAGGGTAACAGAATTGACCTGTTCTTTAATACAAGACAGGAATGTATGAATTTTGGCAGAAGAACTGCAAGGGTGTATATCTTAGAATAGTAAGGGGCGTAAAAAAAGCCCAGACCGCAAAAAGGCAGGGATAAAAATAACCCCTGTAAGATAACGGTAATAACTTTATAATTTGTTATTGTATATGTTGAAAAAGGTCTTTCCATAGACCTTTTTCTTTTATTTGTTGCCTTTTTGCTATAAACAAACCTCGCCACTCGATGTACCTTTGTACACCTTCGGGTATCCCAAATCAAGACAAATGTCTTGATTTGGCTCAGTTTGTTCATTCTGCGTCTTTTTTATATATTGACTTTTTTATAAATTTATGTCAAACTGTATGTAGGAGTGGTAGTATGAAAAAAGTTATTTCAATATTTCTGTCTTTAATAATGCTTTTAGGGTGTCTTAACATTGCTACTTTTGCAGATGAGGAAACACCTATTGTTATTGTGCCCGGCTTTATGGGAAGCAAATTGTATCTGGACAGTGATTTTGATGACAGAGTTTTCGGCGAGAACGGAGATATAAATGAGTTTTCAAAAATAGAGGCAAAAAAACTTTTTGTTAAAGAGCCCATAAATTTGCAAAAAGCCGCAGAATACGGTGCAGGGAACAAATATAAAGCCCTTGCAAGTGTGCTTTGCGACACATACCCGAAAAGAAAAGTATATTTTTTCTCTTACGATTTTACGAAAAATGCCCAAAGCGCTGCGTTTTTGTTAAACGAGTTTTTAAAGACGCAAACAAAAGTTATACTTATCTGCCACAGTTACGGCGGACTTGTTGCCGCAAGTTATCTTAACGCTTGCGGAACTTCAAAGGTTGAAAAAACAATCTGTATTGGAGTGCCTTTTGAGGGTACTGTTTACGCACAGATGGCAACTGATATGGGCTTTATTGACGGTGAATCCATAAGTCAGCTTATGCCCACAGACAATTACTTAAAAGAAGTTTACGGAAAAGACTATGTAAAAAACTGGACTTCAGACCAAGGCTTTTTATACAACGACAGTGTGCCCGTTATGTCAGAAATGGACAACGTGTATTACATTATGGGCGGCGGAATGCTTACCGCATCCCAACTATTATACGAAGATGGCCAAATTGCCGATATTTCGTTTGACAATGACGGTGACAGCACAGTAACAAAGGCTTCGTCTTCAATGATGGGAAAAGTGTCGCGTACACAGGGTAACAACGTAGCGGTATTTAATGTCCGTCACGGAGAAATGCTTAAGTCAGAAGATGTAGCAAAATATATACTGTCTGTTCTGGAGGGAAAAAACAAATACACCAATACTGCAGAAGCAAAAGGCTATGACCTTGTAAAAGTTATTGGCGATGTTAAAGTCAAACTGTCTGGGGAGTCAGGAAACATTGAAAGTACATCAATGTATGTTGAAAACAATTACGGAGTATGCATAAAGCCCGACAGTAAAAACACCATTGTTGCGGTTACAGGTGAGGAGAACTGCATAACGATGACAGGTAATTCAGAGGGGTTTGTTGATTTGTATGTAAAAAGTTATGACAAAAACAATAAACTTTCTTACAACAACACATTTATACAGATTCCTGTTACAAAGAACGCTGTGGTTAAAAGTGTAATAACTGACGGGGATATATGGTTGTATACCGACTTTGATAACGACGGTGTGTTTGATGACAGTATAAAATCCGAAAAAGACGGTCAGAAACTTTTAGTTACTGATACACCCGTTGCATCTGCAGTGGGCGGAAAGTATAGAAGATATGTAAACGTAAAACTTGATACTGCCACAAAGGGCGGAAAGATATATTATACATTAGACGGCTCTGACCCCATTACAAAGGGCAAACTTTATATGGGTGAACTTAAAATTGACCAGTCATGCAAACTGACTGCAGTTACTGTAAAGGACAAATACACATCAGGACCTGTTCTTGTGGAAGAATATATTATCAAACAGCCAAACAAAGTATTTATATTTGTTACGGCAGGAATAATAATACTTCTTGCAGTCATAATACTGGTTGTTATTCTATATAATAACAGAAAAAGAAGAAAATATGTTTTCAGGTAAAAAAAGTGTTGACAAATGGGAAAAAGTATGATAATATCATTTGGTAAAGCAGAAGTTATCCGCAGATTCTTCTCACCGTACGGACTTTATGATTTGTTACGGTTGCGATTATTATAGTACATTTTGGCGGATAGTTATGCTATCCGCTTTATTTATTTTTATTGGAGGTGCGCATTATTAGCAAGGAAGTTTTAATCAACGAAAAAATCAAAGCCCCTGAGGTTCGTTTAATTGATGAAAACGGCGAACAGATGGGAATTGTAACATCAAAGAAGGCTCTTGAACTTGCAATTGATAAAAATCTTGATTTGGTAGAGATTGCCCCTCAGGCAAAACCGCCTGTGTGCAAAATTATGGACTACGGAAAATACAGATTTGAAATTGCGAAAAAAGAGAAAGAGCAGAGAAAGAACCAGAAGGTTATTGCGATTAAGGAAATAAGACTTACACCGAATATCGATGACCATGATTTTTTCACTAAAGTTAATAATGCTATCAAATTTTTAAAAAGTGGTGACAAGGTTAAAGTTTCTGTAAGATTCAGAGGAAGAGAAGTAACTCACGCATCTTTGGGCGAAACAATTTTGGTAAGATTCGGCGAGGCGTGTGCAGAGTACGGTAATGTTGAAAAGAAACCAAAACTTGAAGGTAAAAATATGGCTATGTTTATATCACCGACAGGTGAAAAATAAATAGTATAATCAACGAAAGGGGTTGTAATAAATGGCAAATAAAATTAAAACTCACAGAGGTGCGGCAAAAAGATTCAGCTTAACTTCAAAGGGTAAGGTAAAAAGAGGACAGGCTTTCAGAAGTCACATCCTGAACAAGAAAACAACAAAGAGAAAAAGAGGTTTGCGTAAAGCAGCTTATGCTTCAACTGCAAATGCATCTGTAATCAAAAAGTTAATACCATACAAATAATATTTGTATAATGTTTAAGAATTAAGGAGGATCATATAAATGGCTAGAGTAAAAGGTGCAATGAACACCAGAAAAAGACATAAAAAAGTATTAAAACTTGCAAAAGGTTACAGAGGTTCAAGACATACTTTATTTAAAACTGCAAATGAAGCAGTTATGAAAGCATTAAAACATGCATACATTGGCAGAAAACTTAAGAAAAGAGATTTCAGACAATTATGGATTGCAAGAATTAATGCAGCTGCACGTGCAAACGGTTGCAACTACAGCACAATGATGAACGGCTTAAAGAAAGCAGGTATCAACATTAACAGAAAGATGCTTGCAGAGATTGCAGTATCTGATGCGGCAGCATTTACAAAACTTGCAGAAAAAGCAATGGAAGCAAGAAAATAATGTGTTTTTAAGGGAGTCGCTTGTGGCGTAAATTGTCGAAGCGTTCCCTTTTTGCATTAAATTTGGATGGTTTAAATTATGATTAAAGTAATTACATCTGCTGATAACAGTATTGTAAAACAAGTTAAAAAACTGAAAATGAAAAGTGAACGTACTGCCCTTGGTCTGTACGTTGCCGAGGGCAAACGAATTGTTGCTGACGCAATTGAGGCAGGAGTTGTTAAGTACGTTGTCACTACTTTTGATACTGATATTTTTCCCGTTACTTACAGAGTAAAGGAAAGTATTTTTGAAAAGATTTCGGACACTAAATCTCCCCAGGGGGTTTTAGCTGTATGCGAAATGAGAGAAGCAACTGTTCCGTCAGTGGGAGATATAGTTGTTTGCGATGGTGTTTCGGATCCCGGGAACTTAGGGACTATTATAAGAACTGCAGAATGTTCAGGCTTTTCTGCCGTAGTGCTTATAAATAATTGTGTTGACCAGTATAACGGAAAAACTGTCCGTTCCACTATGGGGTCTTTGTTCAGAATACCCGTTGCGGAAATGACTGTGGAAGAGTTTCTTGATTTAAAGGGATATACCAAAGCCGTTACTATGCTTGACGGTGCAGTAGATATTTTTACAGTAAAAAAGCCAAAAGGTAATGTGGCTTTAGTTGTAGGAAGCGAGGCCTTTGGTGTTTGCGAACAGGTAAAGAACAATGCCGACTTGCCTGTGAAAATCCCTATGTCAGGGAAAGCGGAGTCAATAAACGCAGCAGTGGCTGCGGGAATTGCGATGTATGCAGTAAAGAATTGGGAGTAAGTTATGGAGAAACTGTATTGTATATGGCTTAGTACAATTAGATATCTTAAATATGAAACCTTTCGGAAACTGTACGAGTTTTTCGGGAGTTTTAAAGCCGTGTACGAAGCAGACAAAGAACAACTTTTAAACTGCACAAAACTAACACCTATGGAACTTCAGGGACTGCTTGACAAAGACACAAGACATGCAGACGAAATTCTTTATCAGTGTGATAAAACAGATATAGGAATAATAAGTTGTTTTGACGAGAATTATCCGAAACTTCTTCTTAATATTTATAACCCACCCAAAGTATTATATATAAAGGGAAATGTAAGAGAACTAAACAAACTGGTTACTATAAATGTAGTGGGCTCAAGACTGCCTACTACTTACGGAAACAAAATGGGATTTAAATTCGGTTACGAACTTGCAAGTGAAGGGCTGACAGTTGTAAGCGGTATGGCAAGAGGGATTGACAGTCAGTCACACAGAGGGGCACTTAAGGCAGGAGGAAAAACTGTTGCAGTATTGGGTAACGGTTGCAACGTGGTGTATCCACCTGAAAATGCACCGCTTATGGAAATAATACTGAACAACGGTTGTGTTATTTCTGAATATCCGCCTTATGACGGAGTAACTAAATATAACTTCCCTCACCGTAACAGAATAATGTCAGGTATGTCCCTTGGAACTTTAGTTGTTGAGGGCGCAAGACGAAGCGGTACACTTATTACTTCACGTCTTGCTTTGGAACAGGGGAAGAGCGTGTACTGCATTCCGGGGAACATTGACAATCCCAACAGTTTTGTAACTAATGAATTGATAAAAGACGGCGGAATTATTGTTACAAGTCCCGCTGATATAATAGTTGATTTAACCGCATCTTATCCTGAACTTATGCTTGAAAAGATATTAAAGGACGAGCAAAAGGTTGCAGAGAGCAACAAACTTGCAAATGTAACGGAGGAGCAAAGACAAATACTGTACTTTTTAAACAAGAACACTCCCGTTCATATTGACGAAATATGTAAATTGACAGGCAAGTCCATAGGTGCGGTCACCCAGAATTTAATGATGTTGGAAATAAGCAAACTGGTAGTATCTATGCCAGGGAGATATTATATACTAAAATAACGAAAGGTTGATAAATTTATGGCAAATTATCTGGTAATCGTTGAGTCACCGGCTAAAGCAAAGACCATAAAGAAATATCTAGGCTCTAATTATACCGTAGAAGCATCTATGGGACATATAAGAGACCTGCCCAAAAGCCAGTTGGGTATTGACACAGAAAATAATTTCGAGCCAAAATACATTACTATAAGAGGCAAAGGCGATTTAATGTCTAAACTTAAAAAACAGGCGAAGTCTGCAAAAAAAGTGTTTCTTGCAACTGACCCTGACCGTGAGGGAGAAGCAATTTCCTGGCATTTAGCGTCTGTTCTTGATATAGACAAGCAAAACACCTACAGAATTGCTTTTAATGAAATTACAAAAACGGCGGTTCAGAATGCAGTCAAAAACCCCCGTGAAATAGATGTTAATCTGGTAGATGCACAACAGGCTCGAAGAGTGTTAGACAGAATTGTGGGTTACAAAATAAGCCCTCTTTTGTGGAAAAAGGTTAAAAAGGGTTTAAGCGCAGGACGTGTTCAGTCTGTAGCAACAAGACTTATTGTTGACAGAGAACGCGAAATAGAAAAGTTTGTCCCAAAAGAATACTGGACTATTGACAGCGATTTTACAAAAGAAAACGGCAAGAACAAATTCCACGCCAAATTCTTCGGAGATAAAAAAGGGAAAATAGAACTTACAAACGGTAGTCAGGTTGAGGAAATTGTAAAAAAACTTGATGGTGCAGATTATGTTGTAACAGATATAAAGAAAAGCACCAAAACAAGAAATCCTGCTCCTCCGTTTATAACAAGTACAATGCAACAGGAAGCCAACAGAAAACTTGGTTTCACTTCAAAAAGAACAATGCAGGCTGCACAGCAACTGTACGAGGGTGTAAATGTAGGAGGAATAGGCCTTGTAGGTCTTATTACCTATATGAGAACAGACTCTCTTCGTATTTCAGTTGAGGCAGGAGTTGCTGCATCAAACTTTATTAAACAAAATTATGGCGAACAGTATGCTCCAAAATCAATAAGAGTGTATAAGACTAAAAAGAATGCACAGGACGCACACGAGGCAATAAGACCATCTGACGTTACAATTACTCCTGAAAAAATCAAGGACAGCGTAACTCCTGATTTGTACAGACTTTATAAACTTATCTGGGAACGCTTTGTTGCAAGTCAGATGGAAAACGCAGTTTATGATACCGAAAACGTGGATATTACTGCAAACGGTTATGTGTTTAAAGCAAACGGAAGCAAAATTAAATTTGCAGGATTTACAAAGGTGTATATAGAAAGCGTTGACGAAAAAGAAGAAAAGGTGACAAAACTGCCCGAACTTGAAGTGGGAGAAAAGGTGTTGCCTGTATCACTGAATGAAAGTCAGAAATTCACAGAGCCGCCTTCAAGATTTACAGAGGCTACTCTTATTAAAACTATGGAGGAAGAGGGAATAGGAAGACCAAGTACCTACACTCCTACAATAAGCACAATTCTTGCAAGAGGTTACGTTGCAAGAAAAGGCAAGATACTTCACCCCACAGAACTGGGTACAGTTGTAACTGACCTTATGGTTCAGCATTTTAACGATATAGTTGACATTGACTTTACCGCAAATATGGAAAAACGTCTTGA
>JAGCLT010000084.1 GCA_017646825.1 Clostridia bacterium
ATGCCACATTTACTCTTGCAGTATTTTTGGACATTTTTTCCTTTTTGCCAAACCTTGCACCTGATATGATTACAGCATCAGTTTTTGGGGGTGCTTTAAGCGGTTTCGGTTTTGGATTAGTCCTTGTAAAAGGGGCTTCAACTGGCGGCTCTGATATAATTGCAAAGATTATCAACAGACGCCGTGGGCATATATCTATAGGAAATATACTTTTTGTAATAGATATTATAATTATTTTGTTTGCTACCGTGGTTTTTAAAAACATAAATACCTGTTTATATTCAATTTTTGCTCTTTTCGTATGTTCAAAAACAATAGATTTACTGACTGAGGGCGTAAAATTTGCAAAATTAGCTTTTATAATTTCTGATAACCATATAAACATAGCAAAAGAAATTAACCGTAAAATTAACAGAGGAGCAACTTTTTTAACAGGTAAAGGTGCGTATTCGTATAAAAGCAAATACGTTATAATGTGCTCTTTAAAAAAGAATGAAATTACCATGTTAAAAGACTTAATTTATAAAATTGACCCCAACGCTTTTATGATTATAACAGATGCGAGGGAAGTATTAGGAGAAGGCTTTATTAAAATTTAAATATATTATAGGAGGTTTATAATGGATAACAAACAGTTAATGCTACACGCGGCAAACATCAGAAAAAACATTTTAACTGCAGTTCACGCGCCTAAATCAGGTCATCCTGGCGGCTCTTTGTCCGTTTGTGACTTATTGACGCTTTTGTACTTTGAGGTAATGAATGTTGACCCGAAAAATCCAACATCTTCGTCTCGTGACAGATTTGTTTTATCAAAAGGACATGCTGCACCTGCATTATACAGCACACTTGCGGAAAGAGGATTTTTTCCAACAGATGATTTATGTAATTTTAGAAAATTCGGAAGTATTTTACAAGGTCATCCCGTAATGTATGTTCCGGGTGTTGATGTGGCTACAGGTTCGTTGGGACAAGGTATTTCAGCGGCAAACGGAATGGCTATAGCAGGTAAACTTGATAAATCGGATTACCGTGTATATACAGTTCTGGGTGATGGTGAATGTCAGGAAGGTCAGGTATGGGAAGCGGCAATGTTTGCAGGACATTATAAACTTGACAACTTGTGCGCATTTGTTGACCATAACCACTTGCAGATTGACGGTAAAGTAGAAGACGTTATGAATCCTACACCGATTGACGAAAAATTCAAAGCATTTGGCTGGAATGTACTAACTTGTGACGGCCACGATTTTGATCAGTTAAGAAAAGCGGTTAACAGTGCAAAATCTTACATAGGAAAGCCTACAGTGGTTATTTTAAATACCGTAAAAGGTAAAGGCGTTTCATTTATGGAAAACCAGGTTAACTGGCACGGCAGTGCTCCGAACGACGAGCAATACAAACAGGCAATTGATGAGATTGAACAATATATTAAAACTCTTGGAGGTGCATTATAATGTCAAACAAAATGGCTACAAGAGAAGCATACGGTAAAAAACTTGCTATGCTTGGTGAAACAACTGATATTATAGTAATGGATGCCGACTTGTCAGGCTCAACAAAAACAGGTGAATTTGCTAAAAAGTTTCCTGGAAGATTTATTAATACAGGTATTGCTGAAGGTAATATGATGTCAACTGCTGCAGGTATTGCAACTACAGGTAAAACTGTATTTGCAAGTTCATTTGCAATGTTTGCTGCAGGCAGAGCATTTGAACAAATCAGAAACTCAATTTGTTATCCAAAATTAAATGTTAAAATTGGTGCTACACACGCAGGTATAAGCGTAGGTGAAGACGGTGCAACACATCAGTCAATAGAAGATATTGCCCTTATGAGATCTGTACCTAATATGGTTGTTTTGTCTCCTGTTGACCAGTACGAAACTTATGCAGTCCTTGATGCTGCAGTTAAATATGACGGTCCTGTTTACATACGACTTGCAAGATTGCCCATTGAAAATATATATGATGAGAATTATACATTTGAAATTGGTAAAAGCCATACATTGGCAGATGGTAACGATGTTACAATTATTGCTACAGGCATAATGGTTGGTGCAGCGTTACAGGCTGTTAATATGTTAAAAGAACAGGGAATTAATGCAAGATTAATTAATATGGCGTCAATTAAGCCCATAGATAAAGATGCTATTATTAAAGCCGCAAAGGAAACAAAAGCAATTGTTACTGTTGAAGAACACAGCATAATAGGCGGTCTTGGAAGTGCAGTTTGCGAAGTTCTTTGCGAATGTGAGCCTGTAAAAGTTAAACGTATCGGTGTGGAAGACAGATTTGGTCAGTCAGGTAAACCTGAACTGTTGTTTGAAGAATACGGATTAACTGCTGAAAACATAGTTAAACAGACTAAAATCTTATTAAACAAGTAATACGGAGGCACATATAGGTAATGAGTTATAAAGCGGCATCTTTTCTTGACAAATACGATAAAATTATATTTGATTTGGACGGCGTTATCACAAGCGAACAACGTTATTGGGATGCTGCTGCACTTACTCTTTATCAGTTATTTACTGAACCTTTTGATGTTAATTACGCAGTTAACAATGTATCAATTATAAGAACAATAATTCTTTATCGTGATAAACTTGTAAAACTGTTAAAGAATTTAGGCGTAAATTCAAACTGGGATTTAACTTATGTTATATACGCATTTTCAACTATACTTGATACTTTTGACACAGTATCAATTTATGAAGAAATCAATCGTTTAAACCTACCCGCACTGCAGTTATACGATTACATTAAAGAAAATTCAGTAATCGGCGGAAGAGACGGAGAGGCATACAAGTACCTTGTATCTGTATATCAGGAATGGTATCTTGGCGACGAATTATTTAAAAAGACCTATAATACACCAATGTCTGCTGAGGGAAAATCTGGACTTGCATATTCCGAAGTTCCTTTGCTTGATTCAGACAAAACTAAATTAGTTTTAGAAACTTTAAGTAAGTATAAAACTATTGGCATTGCATCAGGACGAGTTTTTGACGAAGCATTTTTACCCCTTGATAAATGGAAGATGTTTGATTTTTTTGATAAAGAACATATCGCTACATACACCGATATATTAAGCGCAGAAGAGGAAACAGGGGTATTCCCTTTAACTAAACCTCATTATTTTCTGTTTACACGTGGTGCAGTTGGAAATAAAGTGTCATACAGCGATGTTCTTGAAAGAAACTTCGATAAAGAAATATTAAAGAGTACGTTGGCTGTTGGAGATGCTGGTGCAGACTTGTTTTCCGCACAACAAAGCGGACTTGATTTTGCGGCAGTTTTAACAGGAGTTGACGGCAAGAAATCCCGTGAATTTTTTGAGAAAAATAACGCTACTTATATTATTGATAATATTTTTGATTTAATAGAGGAAGAATAGATTTGAGTAAAATTATAAACTTACCTTTAACTAAAGATAAAATTAAAGATTTAAAAGCAGGTGACAGCGTACTTTTAAACGGTATTATCTATACCGCTCGTGACGCTGCCCATAAAAGAATGGTTGAATCAGGCGTTTATCCTTTTGATATTAAAAATCAGGTAATTTATTTTGCAGGTCCGACTCCAAACAAAGAAGGACAGGTAATTGGCTCATGCGGACCTACTACAAGTACAAGAATGGACGCATATTCACCCGTGCTTATTAAAGACGGCCTTACAGGAATGATTGGAAAAGGCGAAAGAGGCGAGTCTGTTATTGATGCTATGAAAACCTACGGTGCCGTATATTTTGGCGCAATCGGCGGTTGCGGTGCATTAATATCAAAATGTATCAAATCATCAGTTGTTGTTGCTTACGATGATTTGGGAACTGAGGCTATAAGACAATTGACTGTAGAAAATTTTCCTGCAGTTGTTGTTATAGATAGTAATGGAAATAAAATTTAACGGAGGTATGAAAAAATGAAACAAGTAACAAAAGATACTATTATTATTGATGTTTTGCAAATGGATGAAGGAACAGCAAAGTTCTTTTTTGAAATTGGTATGCACTGTTTAGGTTGCCCGTCTGCAAGCGGAGAATCTATTGAACAGGCATGTGCCGTTCATGGCGTTGACGCTGATGAATTAGTAAACAAAATTAACGAATATCTTGCAGATAAATAATTTATTATAAGGAGGAGTTAAGTATGCCTAAAACAGAAAAAGAATACTTAACCTATAAAGGAAAACCTCTTGTAAGACGAGGTAACCTAATTTATTACGGCAATCACGAGGATAAGTATATCGTTACTATAAATATAACAGATACTACAAATTTAATTGACCTTGATATTGCTACAAATGTAGTTGTTTCTTTGCAGACAAACGATGTGCCTGGAAAAGAAAAGGTACTTAACAAGGCTGAAAGAGAAGGTCTTTACGACGCTCTTGATTTAGGAGAATACTGGCTGACAGACAAACTTTCAGAAGAAGAATAAAAAAAACGGCTTATGGTTTCATAAGCCGTTTTTTTATAAAGATTCTGTTTCAAGCCACTTTTTACATGCATCAACTGCTTCGATATAATCGTCTGTA
>JAGCLT010000085.1 GCA_017646825.1 Clostridia bacterium
GGTAATTGATGAAGCTGTATATTACTTTAATTATATAAAACCGGTACGAAAGCTAAAAAGAAAACCGCCTGTTCAATACAGACTTGAACAGGCAGCTTAAAATATTCTTTTTTTGTGTCTACAAAGTATTGACTACTTCACCGACCGGCGTCTTTTTCTTATTCTATTACAATAGTTTTTATTGAATTTGCTTTAAGCGGTACTTCTAAAATGTTTCTTTTATTATTTATAATACAGGTAATGTCATTTTCATTTCTGTTTAAAAGGACACATACAATTGTACCATCTGGGTTTTTAAAAGTAACTGCTTCTACATTTGTTGAGAAAGTACTTGTAGCAACCACCTTAGCACCGCTTTTAACAAATTTGCTGAAGTGCCCGATGTAGTAATAAGATAACTTGTATACTAATTCGTCTTTGTCCTTTATGTAATAAACGGGGGCGTCTGCAGAACAAGGTCTTGCCTCTCTGTTATGAGACGGTCCGCTGTTTTCGTCTAACAATAAATTCCAGTCGCAGTAGTAGTTAAGTCCGTTGTTAAAACAACCGCAAAGGTCATGAGCATATTTCTGTGCAAAACTTAAATCATATTCAAAAGTAATACCTTTGCCGTTAAAAGCACAACAACCCTCACTTGCAATACTGATTTTATCAGGGTATTTAGTGTAATATGCTTTCAGTTCGCCAAAATGGTCTCCTGAATACCAGTGATTTGCGGTACCGTCACAGTATTTTCCGTTAACGCTATTAAATATAACATCGCTTCTGTCAATAATCCGTTCTCTGCAATGGTCGTAACAAATAATTTTAACTCCAGTGCCCTCAAGTTCTTTTCCGATGTAACCTAAAAACTCTGCTTCTTCCTCTGCTGTATAAAGGCAGGATTCCCACACCTGATGGTGTCGAGGCTCGTTTTGCATTGTAACCGCCCAGATGTCAAGGCCCTTTTCTTTGCAGGCTTCAATATATTTTCTAAAATATTTTGCCCACAAGCCGTAATACTCTTTTTTAAGATGTCCACCGATACGGTGGTTGTTGGTTTTCATATATGATGGCGGAGACCAGGGTGATGCAAACAAAGTTATGTCAGCATATTCTTTTGCCTGACGTACCATCGGGAATACGCTCTTTTCATCGTGTGAAATGTCAAAACTGTCCAGAGTTTCGTCATTCTCATCAACGTAAGTGTAATACTCTGTGGAATAGTCGCAACTTGCAATAGAAAGTCTGCCGAAATTGTATCCTATTCCCTCATCGCAGTCAAAATAAGATTTGATAAATTTCTCTTTTGTTTCGGTAGGCATACTGTCCCACACAGTTGCAGAGGTGTGAGTAAATGCACCGCCTATTCCTCCTACGGTTTGATATTCAATTTCAGGATGAATGTTTACAAGACAACCCTCAACATCACCGGGATGACCCTGCTCTTCAATTATGTCATTCATTGAAGGACTTAACTGCTTCTCTCCCTCGTAAAACAATCTTTTGTCTTCATTATCTGTAACCCAGATTTTTGCTTTCATTTAAACAATCTCCTTAATCAAACAGTGGCGTTGAGAAGTACCTTTCCGCAGTATCAGGAAGAACTGTTACAACAGTCTTACCTTTGCCAAGTTTTTTAGCAAGTTTAACTGCTGCCGCAACATTTGTTCCGCTTGAAATCCCACACATTATACCCTCTTTTGATGCAAGTTCTTTTGAATAAAAAATTGCTTCTTCGTCAGTTACTATGCAAATATCATCATAAATATTTCTGTTTAAAATATCAGGAATCAAGCCGTCTCCTATTCCCATCTGCAGATGTGTGCCGATTGACCCGCCTGACAGAATTGCCGCATCCTGTGGCTCTACCGCCCATATTGTCATATCTGGATTTTTTTCTTTTAAAGCCTCGCCGATACCTGTTATTGTTCCGCCCGTACCAATACCCGAGCAGAAACCGTGAATAGGTTTACCTACCTGATTTAGTATTTCCTGTGCGGTCTGTGTTCTTTGAATTGAGGGATTTGCAGGATTTTCAAACTGCTGTGGAACAAAAACCTTAGGGTTTTCTGCTTTCATTTTAAGTGCTGTATTTAAACATTCTTCTATACATAAACCGATGTTTCCTGCATCGTGAATTAAAACAACCTCTGCACCGTAATGCTGAACTAATTTTCTTCGTTCTTCGCTTACTGAATCGGGCATAATAATAATTGTTTTGTAGCCTCTTACCGCACCTACCAAAGCAAGACCAATTCCCTGATTGCCGCTTGTTGGCTCAACAATTATTGACTCACTGTTTAAGAGTCCTTTTTCTTCCGCATCGCAAATCATATTGTATGCAGTTCTTGTTTTAATTGACCCACCGATATTTAAGCCCTCAAATTTAACAAGAATTTCCGCACCGTCTTTTGGTGCAAGATGATTAAGTTTTATTATAGGCGTGTTTCCAATTGCCTCTAAAATATTATTATATATCATTTAAACTCCCCATCATTTATAATTTTTTTATACCTTACTATTTTATTCCAAATGACTCATAAATGCAAGTATTAATTGCAAATTTCCAAATAAACTATTGACAAAATAAAGAAATAGTTGTATAATACATTTCGTTGACAAAATCATATACGCGCCATTAGCTCAGTTGGTAGAGCAATTGACTCTTAATCAATGGGTCCTGGGTTCGAGTCCCCGATGGCGCACCAGAAAAAAGACTATTCTTCGAAATAGTCTTTTTTCAATGAAGCGTTTCCGTTGGGACCATTAAATCGCTATCGCTAATGAAGTTGCCTTCGGAAATGAAATGTGCCTTGCGGCACATTTTGGAACGCTTTGCTTCATAGTGGCAAAGCCACTGCTTCATAGTTGCTATAGGGCAAATGCTTAATTAAAATAATCTGCATCTATTATGTACGTGAAAACCAACAAATATATTGAAAATGCTTGTATTTTATGATAAAATAACTATAGATTAACACAATGTGAAAGGAACGTAATAAATGAAAATAAACATTATACAACCTGCATATACAATGGATATTAACGATGCAGACATATTATTTGAACAAAAACTAAAGTATCTTGACAAATGCACAGCAGACGCCGACTTAATCGTTTTACCTGAATACAGCGAATGTCCAACTGTATTACACGGACAAAAACAGATTGAAGAAACAATAGACAAATATCACAGTCGTTTAATGGACAAGTGCAGGGAAACTGCAATAAGGTGCGGTGCTTTGCTTTTTGTAAACGCATCATATAAAACAGACAAAGGCTACAGAAACACAACCTATGCCATAGACAAAAAAGGTGAAACAGTAGGCAAGTATTTTAAAGCTCATCCTGCACCATCTGAATGCAAGTCAGATGCCGAGGGTGGGTACGGGTGTATAGACGTTGACTACAGTTACCAGTTTAACGAGCCCTATGTTTTAGAATATGACGGCATAAGATACGGCTTTATGACCTGCTACGATTTTTACTTCTATGAAAGTTTTGCATCTTTGGCAAGACAAAACGTAGATATAATTATCGGTTGTTCCCACCAGCGTTCTGACCCACACCAGACACTTGAAATAATTGGAAGATTTTTATCATACAATACAAACTCATATTTAGTACGTTCTTCTGTTTCTCTTGGTGCGGATTCAAAAATCTGCGGTTGTTCAATGGTAGTTGCTCCTGACGGAACAATGTTACTTGATATGAAAAATGACGTGGGTATTGCCACCTGCGAAATAGACCCCCATAAAAAATACTACAAACCTGCAGGATTTGGTGGCGATTTAAAACCTCATTACGAATACATAGAAGTTGGAAGACGTCCCTGGTTTTACCGCCCGGGCGGAAGTGCAATAACAACAGACAACACCATTAAAAAATACCCAAGAGTTTGTGCTCACAGAGGATTTTCTGCAGTTGCACCTGAAAATTCAATGCCCGCATTTGGTGCTGCAGTTGCTTTAGGTGCAGACGAAATTGAATTTGACTTATGGCCTACAAGAGACGGTGAAATCGTTTCCTGCCACGATGCTACTTTAGAAAGAATAAGCACAGGCACAGGGAAGGTTTATGAACACACATACGAGGAACTTTTACAGTATGATTTCGGTATAAAGTTTGACGAAAAATACAAGGGTTTAAGAATAGTAAAATTTGAAGAAATACTAAAAAAATTCTCCTGCCATACAATTATGAATATACACATAAAACCACTGTCTATGACAGAAGAATACCCCGAAGAAATAATGAAAAAGATTGTAAGCCTTATTAAAAAATACGATTGCGAAAAATATGTGTACTTTATGCTGGAGCCCGACATTCATATAAAACAGTTTAAAAAGTATGCTCCTCATATTCCTGTTTGCGTAGGTCATTTACAAGAAAGACCTTACGAAATAGTTGACAGAGCAATAGAACTTGGTGCACAAAAAGTACAATTGTTTAAGCCGTACTTTAACAGGGAAATGATTGACAAAGCACACGAAAACGGAATTATCTGTAACGTGTTCTGGTCAGACGACGAAAAAGAAACAAAAGAATTTTTGGATATGGGCATAGATACCATACTGACAAATGATTACTTAAAAATAGCTAAAATAGTAAAAGCAGAGAGTTAACTCTCTGCTTTTTTGTATATAAAATACTTGTTTAACAAATACTGTTAAATGAGGTGAATCTTATGAAAAAAGTAAAACAAAACGAGTTGCTGTCCGATATTATTTCAGCACACAAGGAACTGGAAATAGCAAAACAAAACTACAGATATGCAATTAACGACAAATTAATTGAAATGTACGCACATAAAATAATAGCCGCACGTTTTCGGTGCGACTATTTAATAGAAAAAGCTAAAGCTTCAGGTCTTACATTTTCTCCGGTTCCGGATAATCTGTTCCAAAGGTTTCAACGGTAACTTCAGCCATTACCTGGTCGATAATGGGTTTGTCACGCATATCACGTTTTGAAGAAACTATTTTATCAACAGTTTCCATACCCTCAATTACACAACCAAATGACGCATATTCGCCGTCAAGATGGGGAGCATCCTCAACCATAATAAAGAACTGACTTCCTGCGCTGTCTTTATTCATTGAACGTGCCATAGAAAGTACGCCTCTTTTGTGAGCAAGGGTGTTTTTAAATCCGTTAGAAGTAAACTCGCCTTTGATTGCATAACCGGGACCGCCTATTCCTATTCCGTTGGGGTCTCCGCCCTGAATCATAAAGCCATCAATTACACGGTGGAAAATAAGTCCGTTGTAAAATCCTTTGCTAACTAACGAAATAAAATTATTAACTGTATTTGGAGCAATTTCGGGATAAAGTTCTGCTTTAATAACTCCTCCTTGTTCCATTTTTATTGTAACTATAGGATTACTCATGTTTTTTCTCCTTTATAACTGTTGTTTTACCTGATTTGTAGCAGTACCGCCTGTTACGTCACGAAGATTAACACAGTTTTCCAATGATACCGCCTCATAAATGTCGTTTTCAAATAATTCTGAGAAACTTTTAAATTCGCCAATAGACATGTCCTCTATTGCTTTGTTGCTTTTTATACAGTATGCAACTATTTCACCTATTACTTTGTGCGCATCACGGAAAGGCATACCGTTTTTAACAAGATAGTCTGCCGCATCAGTAGCGTTTGTAAAACCTTTTAATGCAGCGTTTCTCATTGTTTCGGAATTAACTGTCATTGTATCAAGCATTTTAGTAAATACAGGCAATGTCATTTTAACAGTATCAACTGCATCAAATACCTGCTCTTTGTCCTCCTGCATATCTTTGTTGTATGCAAGTGGCAAACCTTTCATAACAGTTAAAAGAGCAATTAAATCGCCATAAACTCTGCCCGTCTTTCCTCTTGCAAGTTCTGCAACATCGGGGTTTTTCTTCTGGGGCATAATACTGCTTCCTGTTGAGAAAGCGTCATCAAGTTCTACAAAACCGAATTCGTTACTTGACCACAGAATTATTTCCTCTGCAAAACGAGATGTGTGCATCATTATCATACTCATAACAAAACATACTTCTATTGCAAAATCTCTGTCTGAAACGCCATCTAAACTGTTAACGGTAACGCCGTCCATATTAAGCATTTCTGCCACATACTCGCGGTCCAAGGGATACGTTGTACCCGCCAAAGCACCGCTTCCCAATGGTGAAATATTAAGTCTTTCACGGCATTCTCTAAGTCTTGAAATATCTCTTCTATACATTTCAAGATACGCAAGTAAATGATGTGAAAACAAAATCGGCTGGGCTTTTTGCAAATGGGTATATCCGGGCATAATAACCGAAATATTTTTACTTGCAAGGGCTTTTAACGTCTTTGTAAGTTCCATTAACATATCGCAGATGTCGTCACACTGTTCCCTTAAATAAAGTCTTAAATCAAGGGCAACCTGGTCGTTTCTGCTTCTTCCCGTATGCAGTTGTTTACCCACATCGCCAATACGCTCTATTAATAATTTTTCAACATTCATATGAATGTCTTCCGCATCAACAGAAAATTCAACTTTTCCGTCTTCTATATCGGCAAGTATTTCATTTAAAGTTTTAACAATAAGTACGCTGTTTTCATAGGGAATAATTTCCTGTTTGCCAAGCATTGTTGCGTGGGCAATGCTTCCCTCTATGTCCTGCCTGTACATTCTTGCATCAAATCTTATGGAAGAGTTAAAATCATCTACCAATGAATCGGTTTCTTTTGAAAACCGCCCACCCCATAATTTCATATTATTTCATTCCTTCCAAATTACTTGTCTTTGTTAAAAAGCATTGCTCTTACCTTTAACGGTAAACCGAACAAGTTGATAAAGCCTTCTGAATCTTTCTGGTTATATACTTCGTCTTCGTTAAAAGTAGCCATTTCTTCGCTATATAGTGAATATGGTGATTTAGCACCTGCAGGTGAGCATACGCCTTTGTATAATTTTAGTCTTACTGTACCTGTAACTGTTTCCTGAGTTTTATCAACAAATGCTGATATTGCTTCACGAAGAGGTGTAAACCATAATCCGTCATATACAAGTTCTGCAAATTTTGATGCGATTTGCTCTTTGTAGTGAAGTGTCATTTTGTCAAGACATAAGTATTCAAGTTCTTTGTGAGCTGCATATAAAACTGTACCGCCGGGAGTTTCATATACGCCTCTGCTCTTCATACCAACAAGACGGTTTTCAACTATATCGTCAATACCAATACCGTTTTCCCCTGCTATCTTGTTAAGTTTTGTAAGCAGTTCAACCGCTCCGTATTTAACACCGTCAATTGAAACGGGAATACCTTTTTCAAAACCGATTTCAATATATGTTGGTTTGTCAGGTGCTTTTTCAGGAGGTGTGATTAGTTTTAAAATTTTGTCTAATTGTGGTTCGTTTGCAGGGTCCTCCAGATCCATACCCTCGTGTGATAAGTGCCAGATATTTCTGTCCATACTGTAGTTGTCTTCTTTTGTAACAGGAACAGGAATATTTCTTGCCATAGCATATTCTATTTCTTCTTCTCTTGATTTAATGTCCCAGATTCTCCAGGGAGCAATAATTTTCATCTGTGGAGCCAACGCTTTAATTGTTAACTCAAATCTAACCTGGTCGTTACCCTTACCTGTGCAACCATGACAGATTGCAGTAGCACCTTCTGCAAGAGCAATTTCAACAATTCTTTTAGCAATACAGGGTCTTGCGTGAGAAGTACCTAAAAGGTATTTACCCTCGTAAACTGCTTGTGCTTTTAATGTTGGCCAGATGTAATCTGTAACATACTCCTCCTGCAAGTTTTCTATGTATAATTTTGAAGCACCTGTTTTTAGTGCTTTTTCTTCAAGACCGTCTGTTTCTTTACCCTGACCTACGTCACCGCAAACTGCAATTACTTCGTAATCATAGTTTTCTTTTAACCACGGAATGATAATTGATGTATCAAGACCGCCTGAATAAGCAAGAACAACTTTTTCTTTTGACATATTGAAAAAACCTCCAATTAATGATATAATTATTATAATTAAGTATTATATCAAAGAAACACATAAAAATCAAGGAGTTATCAATGAAAATTTTAGGAATTGACCCCGGTATTGCCATTGTGGGTTTTGGAATAATTGAATATGACGGCGTAAATTTCAAAGTAGTGGATTACGGTGCAGTTACAAGCCCTGCTCATACTCCTCTTCCCGTACGCCTTAAAATGGTGTATGACGATATGTGTTACATAATAGATAAATATAAACCTGACCAGGTGGCTATTGAAGAATTGTTTTTCAACAATAACGCCAAAACTGCTATTGCGGTAGGACAAGCAAGAGGCGTTTTGATACTTGCGGCACAAAATAAAAATATTCCCGTTTATGAATATACACCTCTTCAGGTAAAACAAGGGGTTGTAGGGTACGGCAGAGCGGAAAAGAATCAGGTACAGCAAATGGTTAAATCAATACTTAAACTAAACGAAGTGCCAAAGCCCGACGATACCGCAGATGCTCTTGCAATTGCCGTGTGCCACGCTCACACAAACTATTCTATTCTAAAAGGAGGCAACTAAATATGTATGAATACATAAAAGGCGAACTTGCTTATATCGGTGAAAACTATGTTGTAATTGAAGCAAACGGCATAGGCTATAAAATTACCACCTCTTCCGATAATTTAAAAGGAAAAGGCGAAAGGGTAACTTTTTACACTTACCTTTATGTAAAAGAAGATATTTTTGAACTGTACGGCTTTCCCACAATGGAGCAAAAAAGTGCTTTTGAACTTCTAATTTCAGTAAGCGGTGTAGGACCAAAAGCCGCAATCAGCATTTTGTCAGTTTTGTCACCCAATAATCTCACCGTTGCGGTGGTTACAAATAATCCCAAAGCAATATCTGCCGCTCAGGGCGTAGGACCAAAACTTGCACAAAGAATTATTCTGGAATTAAAGGATAAGGTAAGCACAAAAACATCATTCGCCGTTGACGAAAATCCCTCTTCTTCTGCTTCTGCAGAAAATGAAGCGGTAACGGCACTGACTGCCCTTGGCTATTCCTTTAACGATGCAGTAACAGCCGTGTCCAAAGCACCAAAAGATTTGTCAGTAGAGGACACAATTAAATTTGCATTAAAACAGTTTATATAAGAAATGCTCGTGATAATATCACGAGCATTTTTTCATATCTTACTCATAAAAAGACATACTGCCAATATTGGTGTAATGAGGTCTGTTTTTATGTGCCCAGGAAGCCCTGGCATTTCGTGTTTCAATAAAATATAGTGAATTACCAACAATGTTTACCCCATTAAGAGCACATTTCCCTGCAGTAATACTTTCTTTTGTAGGTGTTCTGTTAATCATATCGGTATGCACAGGCGGAAACTGAACTCCGTATTTTGTATCAAAAATAACCTCTTTTATTGTGTCCGGAAAACCCGATGTTTTCATTCGATTAACAATTGTCCCTGCAACACCAAGTTTAACTTCAAAAGGAGAACACCCACATTCTATCTGAATTATTTTACCAAGGTATAAAATATCATCATAGGTGTACGATTTATCTTTACAAACTTCCGAAACATTAACACCATCAGCGACTATTTTAACAGTCAGATTAAACTCATCCCAACTAACATCAAACCCAAGGGTCTCAGACACTGCTCTTACAGGAATAAAAGTCAAATCTTTATACATAATTGACGGATGATTCTTTTCCTCTCCGTCTATAATGCAATATTCTTTATCAGGATAAAATACAAATTTGTGTCCGTCCTTTTCCATAGTTGCAGTGTTTTTACTTTCATCCCATGTAACAATGCCACCAATTGAATCAGAAAAAGCCCGTAAAGGAATATATGTTGTGCCTTCAATCAATATTGGTTTTTGAACACACTTGATAAAGTCCCCGTTTATATCAATGTCAACAGGAATGTCGTAACCACCGTAAGAATCTACGGCAAAAACATTGATTGATAACAAAGCAATAGTAATTAATAAAGATATTATCTTTTTAAACATATTCCCCCTCCTTTATCGTTGCTGCAAGGCAACATATCGGGAATTCTGAAAGTGTCAAGTCTGGTGAACAGTGAATAATATGGACATACTATTTTTCCCTCTTCTTCAACAAAAGAACTTTTGATGGAAAGAAGAAGAAATCTAAAAACTTTACTTTCTTTGCAATTACCGCCGCTAACACCGAAAATACCAATCCGCAAGCAGTTCCAAGAATAACGTGAATCCACCACTGGCCTATATTCATACGAAGCAAGATTATTCTTATTCCGGCAGTAAATATGGTGTGTAATAAGTAAATTTGAAAAGAATACTTATTTACAAAATCGAGAAAACGAGCAACAGATTTGCGGCTTTGGAGCATAGAAATAAAC
>JAGCLT010000086.1 GCA_017646825.1 Clostridia bacterium
CGTTATACGAAAGATGGTGTTCTCGCATATCTATTATAACAGATAATTTGAATTCTGGCGAGTATGTTTTGTTTTTTCTTCCTGTTTTACCCATAAAAAATATGCACCTCCAAAAGTGTCTAACTTTTGGGGTGCATATCAAATCAGGTGCTATTATATTTCAAATGTAATTATGTCTTCAATTTTACAGTTTAATGCGGTGCAAATTTTGTTTAATATAAAACTGTCATATCTTATAACTTTATTTTTGTAATAGTTATCAATTATATGATAACGGATACCTGTGCGCTTTGCTAATTCATATCTTGAAATATTGTAATTTTTAAGAGCCGAATCAAGTGTAATTCTTATCATAAACTCACCTCTGAATACATTTTAATAAATATATACCTTATTGACAATTCCTTTAAACAAGTATATACTTATATAGATATATTATGTTTAAAGGAGAATAATTATGGCTGAATTTTGTTTGGATTGTTTGAACAGAATAAATAAAACAAGATATGACGAGAGAAAATATATTATTTCAAAAGATTTGGATTTGTGCGAGGGTTGCGGTGAGTGGAAACACGTAGTAGTTATGGAAAGAAGCGGATATTATGGATTTAATATATTTTATTTTTTGTGGAGAATGTTAAGGAAATTATATTGGTGTTTAAAGAGAAAAAGAAAGAAATGAAAAAATAAAAAACCACCCGATTGGGTGGTTTTTGCTAAAGCAGAATAATGTAGATGCAATTAAAATTTAGCTAAATTTTGCAACAAGTTGCAAAGCGAAATTATTGCTTCGCAATAGCTAAATAACTCCTTTGGAGTAGCTAAATTAAATTCGCTTTCAGCGTGCGTAGCACATTTAGCTGCCGCAGGCAATTTAGCTGAGCTTGCTCAATTTAGCTCGCGGAACGCGAATTCAGCTGAAAAAAGACATCCGCAGATGTCTTTTTTCTGGTTGCCGAACTAGGATTCCCCAAAGGGCCGGTCGGCTCACCTTCATCTGCCACCGGCAGCGGTTCGCCTCCTTCGAATCCTTTTCAATTAATTACCAAACAAAAAAACCACCGCTACGGGTGGTCTTTTTATTTGGTTGCCGAACTAGGATTCGAACCCAGACAAACAGAGTCAGAGTCTGTCGTGCTACCTTTACACAATTCGGCAATGATTTCACTATGATATTTTAGCACTTTTTATTCTGTTTGTCAATGTTTATTTTTTAAATTTATTAATCCAGTTTAAAATATCTTCATATTTCATATCTCCTGATGCGACAGATAATCCCAAATGAACAACATCTTGATTTGTGCAGTTCATTTTTATACCCTCTGCTTCAAGAAAAGTTAGCATAACATATACGCCAATTCTTTTGTTGCCGTCAACGAAAGCATGATTGGATATTAAAGAAAAACCAAGTGATGCTGCTTTTTCCTCTTTGCTTTTATAAAGTTCCTCTCCGCCAAAAGTGGCATAAGCGTTATTAAGGGCACTTTCCAGAAGTCCTACGTCTCTTACTCCAACGCTTCCCCCTGTTTCTTGGGCAATAAGTTGATGTAAAAGCAAAACCTTTTCTTTACTTAATTTAATCATTTTGCCAACTCCTCAAATGCAGGTTTGAATCTTTGCAAAATCCTTTTTGCTGCTACATCAATTTTCTCGTCGTCGGTAATATGGAAATATGAATTTGAATCTACGTCAATAAGCAGAAATTTCGGCTTATTGTTTTTAAATATAACTGCCTGACCGTTACTTTCAGCAACTCTTGCAACCTTTGAAAAATTCTGGTTTGCCTCTGTCATGGTAGTAATTGTTTCAGTATCTATATTCATAATTACCTCCTATTATTTATACAATAAATATATCCTACAATTTATATTATATATAAACTGCAGGATATTGTCAACCTTTTATAACGCTTTTTTCAGTTCCAGTCTTAAATTATCAGAAATCATAGCAATAAATTCCGAGTTTGTGGGTTTGCCTTTTGCCTGATTAATGGTAAAGCCGAAAATTCCGTTTAGTGTATCTGTATCCCCTCTGTTCCATGCAACTTCGATGGCGTGGCGTATTGCACGTTCTACTCTGGAAGATGATGTGTTATACTTTTTAGCAACAGACGGATACAGTTGTTTTGTTATGCCGTTAAGTAAGTCTCTGTCATTCAGCACCATTAAAATTGACTCTCTTAAATACTGGTATCCTTTAATATGTGCAGGAACGCCTACTTCGTGGATTGCGGAAGTAACAATGCTTTCCAAGTCGTTATTCAGCAGTTTTGGTGTTTTTTTGTATCCTGAATTTTGTGCAATCATTCGTATTCTGTTTATAATATGGTCAATGCTTATTGTTTTTGACATCTGGTAATTTGCACCAAGGCGATAAGCGTTTTCCACAAAATCTTCTGAAAGATATGTAGATAAGGTAATGATTTTTGGCTTGTGGACAAGTTTTAGGCTGTTAAGTCTTTCTAAAACACCAAGACCGTCAAGGGCAGGCAATACCGCATCAAGTAACATTATCGTAGGTTTTTCTCTTGTCACCATATCTACGGCAGTAAGACCGTCGTGAGCAACGCCCAAAATTTCTATATCTTTTGTAAGAGATGCGTAATCTTTAAAATCATTACAAAAACTCTTGTTGTTGTCCGCGATAACAACTGTAATTTTTTCCATTGGTAAATTTCCTCCGATTATTATATTTTTCTCATCCGTCTGTTTTAATTATATAATAATCGCTAAGACTTTACAATGTTGCGGGGGTGAATACTGCACCCAAGATTCGACATCAAAAAAAGTCGAAACTTGCGTATATATAGGGTTTTATATCAGAAAAAACACAATATATGGGGATTTTTGCTGTGCGATATTCGACGATTAAAGGTTCAAACTGTCTCCTCTTGACACAGTTATATTGTACCCGTATTTTACAAAAAGTTCCTTTAACTGATTTATATATTCCCCTGCCTCAAGGCCTGTTGAAAGTTTGTTGTTGTATAGCATATATTTTTCACGAACTTCTTTTGGCGAAAGGTTGGGCATTATGACGTTTGCCCCCGCCATTACCCCTTTAATTCTTCCGTTTTCGTCAACAGAGCCAAGTGCTGTTGTGGCAGGAAGAAGAACTTTCGGGTTTGTAAGCCTTAAAAGTGCAAGGCATACAAGGGTTTTTTCCACACTTCCCGACGGATAATGGGCAAAAGGAGTGTCGCAGTGAGGAATAAAAGGTCCTATTCCAATCATCTGGGGTTTAAAATTTTGTAAAAAGAACAAATCTTCTGCAATATTTTCGTTTGTCTGAAAGGGTGAGCCTACCATAAAACCTGCCCCTGTCTGGAAACCAAGGTCTTTTAAATCTTTTAAGCATTGTACTCTGTCTTTTAAAAGCATAGTTTTCGGGTGCAGTTTTTGGTAGTGGGCATCACTTATTGTTTCGTGGCGTAAAAGATACCTGTCCGCACCTGCGTCGCGGTACATTTTGTACTGCTCTTTTGATTTTTCCCCCAAAGATAGTGTGACTGCACAGTCGGGGTATTTTTCTTTTATGGCTGAAACGATGTCAACTACAATTTCGTCAGTAAACTTGGGGTCTTCTCCTCCCTGCAGAACAAAAGTGCGAAAACCCTCTTTGTACCCTGTGTCGCAACAAAAAAGTATTTCTTCTTTTGTAAGTCTATAACGCTGACACTTTTTATTGCTTTTACGAAGTCCGCAGTAGTAACAGTCATTTTTGCAGTAACTTGAAATTTCGATCAGTCCTCTTATAAAAATCTGGTTTCCGTAGTGCTTTTTTGCAACTTCTGCACCTTTGTTATAAAGATAATGCAGGTCTTGTCCGCCTATATTATCTAAAACGAATAAAAATTCTTCCTTTTCGGCGTACCCGTTATTTGCAATTTTATCAATTAATGTTCTCATAAAATCAAGTCCTTTATTACTTCTCCTGCAATTATAAGCCCTGCAACGCTTGGAACAAAGGAAATACTTGCAGGTGTACGACTGTTGGAAGCGGGAAGTTCAGTTGAAAAAACTGTTTTTAAAGACGTGATGCCACGTACTTTAAGTTCCCGTCTCATTACCCTTGCAAGAGGGCACACGGAGGTCTTTTTTATATCCGCCACCTGAAACTTTGTGGGGTCTAGTTTGTTCCCTGTTCCCATACTGCTGATAATTGGTATGTTTTGATTTTTACAGTTTTCTATAAGTAAAATTTTTGATGTAACTGTGTCAATGGCGTCAACAACATAGTTAAAGCCTGACAAATCCAAAAGGTTTTCCTTGTCGTAAAAAATCTTGTGCACAGTTACTTTTGCATCCGGGTTAATGTCTGCAATTCTGTCCTTTGCTACATCAACTTTGTATTGTCCCACAGTTGAGTTTAAAGCATATAACTGGCGGTTTATGTTAGAAACACTTACAACGTCAGAGTCAACAAGGGCAAGTTGTCCCACTCCTGCACGGGCTAATGCTTCCGCACAAAAAGAGCCAACGCCCCCCACCCCGAAAACCGCAACGGAACTGTTTTTTAAAATATTTAGTTTTTCTTCACCGATTAAACCGATTGTTCGCTCAAACATACTACTTTCTCCTGTGAAAAATATCGAAAATAAGTCCGCCTATAATTACTTCTGCAAAAACATAAAACACCGTAACGGCGGCGTTTTTTAAAAGTAAATCATAACTGTAACTGTAGTTGCTTTGTAAATTTAAAATATATCGTAAGGTTATAATAACCATTAAAACCGTGCAAAACATTGTGCCGTATTTTATTAAATTTATTGAAACTTTAGCCATTTTTACCTCTCCTCCCGATATTATGTTAACATAATATCGGGATTATGGCAACTAATAAATTATTCCATTTTAAATATTCGTTTAAGTACACCGCTAAAGAATTTTGGCACTTTAAGTACAACAATTTTCATAATACCCCTCCTACTTTTTGAACATAAAACATGTAGCGCTTATTAACACTATAAAAGCGATAACAAGCACAAGTTGGGCAGGGAGGGTAAATGCAAGAATCAGTCCTGCTCCGATACTTAAAAGGACTGTAAGCCACAGTACCCAGAAATACATTCCCCCTACCTCCTTACACTTGTATTATATGAAGTAGAGGAATTTTGTGTTACTTACGCATCTGCTTAAATCTTAACACCAGCCACCATACAATTGATGCTGTTGCGGTTAAAACTGCTACCAACTGGGAAACTCTTGCACCTAAAAACATAAGTGAGTCGGTACGAAGCCCCTCAATCCAGCATCTGCCGATACCGTACCAGGCGATGTAAAGGAGAAAGATTTCTCCGTCAGACTTTTTATGTTTTCTGTAAATCAAAAGACCGATAAAGCCAACTAAGTTCCATAAACTTTCGTATAAAAATGTAGGGTGTACCATAAGAGTACTTGCGGCGTTTTTAACAACCATACCCCAGGGAAGTTCCGTAATGCTTCCGTATGCTTCGGTATTGACGAAATTGCCCCATCTGCCTATAATTTGTCCTATTAATAAACCGAAAATGCAAATATCAAATACCTTAAGCACATTTAACTTTTTAACTTTTAAGTAAATATACGCGCCAACTACTGCACCAATAATTGCACCGTATATGGCAATACCGCCGTTCCATATTGCAAAAATCCTTGACAAATCACCTTTGTATTGCTCCCAGTTAAAAATTACATAATAAAGACGTGCACAGATTATACCAAGAGGTGCACCTACAAGGACAATGTCCGTAATAATGTCGGGATCAAAGCCCTCCTTTTTTGCAAGGCGTACGCAAAAAAGAGCACCCAGCACAAGGGCAAGGGCAATTATAATTCCGTACCAGCGTACAGTTAATCCCCCTAAAGTAAATGCAACGGGGTTAATATTAAATTCAAGATTCAATTTTGGAAATGCAATGTAATTTGTCATTGGTAATTTCTCCTTTACAAATCAAGGTTTATGTGATATAATGATAATGATAACTATTTTCGGAGTTGATATTATGCAGCCAAAAACAAAATATTCAAGGCAACGTCTTGCTATACTTAACGAACTAAAAAGCAGGTGCGACCACCCTACTGCTGACGTTATATACGCGGAAGTAAGAAAAACTATTCCGAATATAAGTCTTGGAACTGTTTACAGAAATTTAGGGTTTCTTGCCCAGAACGGGGACATTTTAAAAATTCCCGCAACTGCAGGAAGTGAGCATTTTGACGGCAATCCTGCCCCCCATTATCACTTTAAATGCAATATTTGCGGAAATGTATCTGATGTAGCCCTTGATTTAATGCCAAATCTTACGGAAATGGCAGGAAATCTTGTTGACGGTGTGGTAACAGGCCACAGTATTATGTTTGAGGGCAAGTGCGGTCTTTGCGCTGAAACTTACAAAAAGTAATGGTGTAACCGTTATCGGTAACAGGCTCGGACTGTTCTATAAGTTC
This sequence comes from Clostridia bacterium, assembly GCA_017646825.1. Classification (GTDB taxonomy): domain Bacteria; phylum Bacillota; class Clostridia; order Monoglobales; family Firm-18; genus RGIG1864. The sequence continues at coordinate 6,429 of JAGCLT010000086.1, forward strand.
CCATTCTTCGTCTTTATCTAAATTGGGGAAGAACTTGTCTGCTCCCCCGTCTGCATCTACTTTTGTGATGTATGCGGTATGGCACAAGGGCAAAAGAAGTTTGTAAATTTCGCTTCCGCCAATTACAAAGGCATCGGCTTCAACATTTAATTCAGATATATCATATATTACCTCTGCACCCTCTAAGACATAGTCCTTGTTTCTTGTAAGGACTATGTTTCGTCTGTTGGGCAGAGGTTTTTTGTTTGGAAAACTTTCTAATGTTTTTCTTCCCATTATTACGGTTTTGCCCGTAGTGGTTTCCCTGAAGAACTTCATATCTTTTGGAATATGGAAAAGCAAGTCATTATTTTTTCCTATTCCCCAGTTTTTATCTGTTGCAACGATTAAGTTCATATATTATC
>JAGCLT010000087.1 GCA_017646825.1 Clostridia bacterium
ATGAGTACAACAGTACAAAGTATATTTAATATAATATTTTGCTTACTCATATTATTTCTCCTTTAATAACTGTAAATTTACCTAAAATCTTCAATTTTATATCCATCAGATAGCCTGTATACCCTAAACCAATGGCACCATTCACCTTGTGAACCTATTCCAAAGTCATAATGTTCATTTACGCTATCATCTTTTTTATAGTAACCTACTAATCCAAGACGATCTATTTCTTTATACCCGTGTTCATTAAACAATTCCTCGTAAATATAATCATGCCTACCAATAAACACACTTGTTTCACTATCGGGTATCTCATACACAGTAAAACCGTCACTAAAACCAAAATATACTGCTAAAGTTTAATGTGAAAATGATTAATATAAATACAAATAATCACTCTATATCATAACTAACATTATTTATCAAAAGAGTATCATCATCTTCCCATTTTATATTTGGTGTTTTCCCCCAAGGTCCCGTCCACAACTGTTGTTCTTCTCTGATTACCGAGCCAAGCAATAATGGTATCTGATTTTTATTATTACGAACTCTTACACAAGTATCGCCGCCCAATGCTCCTTCGTCATGGGAAATGGATACAGCAACATAAGTGCCATCAGGTGATTTAACTGTTTGCAAAATCTTGCTTTCTCCAATATTTGAAACAAACAATGTTACAACATACACCAGTGCTATTATCGGTAAGAAAGAAGCGAATATTTTCGAAGTTTTACCGGCACATCTTTTATACTTAATTGAAAAAAAGATAATGACAACTGATATTATTAAATTTATCACATAAAAAACCGTGTAATTATTGGGTCTGTATGTATAATCAAACTTAACCAAAATTAAATTTAATGCAGACAAAATAATCATAATAATTCCTGTTATGGAATTAATATTAGTTTTAATTTTGTTCACACCAATCTCTCCTTCCAGCATAATTTGAATAAATTTATTATATCACACTTTCATTTTAATTTAAAGTATGTTATAATAATTTCAGGTGATTTTTTTGAATAATAATGATTATATTAAAAACTTATGTGAAAAGCTTGGTGTTTACGAGGTTGGATTTTCAAGAATTGACGGCGACTTACCCTACGCAATAACTATTGTAGTGCCTTTGTCAAAGTATATCGTAAATCAAATAGGTGACAAACCTACCCACCAGTATTTTCACCATTACAGAACAGTAAACACATTTATTGACAATACCCTTTTGAAAATCGGTATGGAAATTGCAAATCGAAATTACAACTATCTTCCTGTAGCATCATCACAGTCAATTGACGGTTATAAAGGATACTTTTCCCACAAGACTGCCGCAAGACTTGCAGGACTCGGTTTTATAGGCAAAAATGCAATGTTCATTTCCGAAAAGTACGGAATTGCAGTACGCTTGGGAACAATACTTACCGATATGCCCTTTGACACGGGTACTCCCATACAAAAAGACTGCGGTGACTGTAACCTTTGCAAAAACGCCTGTCCAGCCATGGCTATATCAGGAGTTAATTACAAAGAGGGTATTTCCCGTGAAGAGATGTTTGACCCAAACGCCTGCAGCGAATATATGAAAAAAGCATTTCAACATATTGGCAGAGGTGCCGTCTGCGGTATTTGTATTAAAAATTGCAGATATTTTAACTTAAAAAATCCGAGCGATAGTTAAACTCGCCAAAATTATATCCACGTTTATTCATAGACGAAAGTTTAATGCAAATTAAATTTTCGTCTGTATTTAAATTACGGGCAATTTCTTCAGTTGAACAGTCTGACAGTTCCAGTATGTCGCTGTCTGAAATAAGCAGTTCCGCCGCAAACAGATTAGCCTCATATTCCTGCTTTCCGTCTGTACCAAACAAAGTATATTCTCTCCAGAAACCGTTTTTTGCAAAATTCCTGTGCAAAACGTCGTGCCCCAGTTCGTGGGCACAAACTATTCTTGCAGTTTTTTCGTCAAGTTTGTCACTTATTACAATATACCTGTTTCTTTTAATGTATTTATACATTCCTTTCAGTTCGCCAATGTCTGCGAACACCACATTAACGCCTGCGGAATTGCATATTTCAAAAGGGTTTCTGCTGTCGCTGTAGCCTGAAAGTTTAACCGCTTTTTCAACTATGTAATTCATTTTTTATTTTTCTCCTTAGCGTCCCAATAAAGTTCAGTTACCACTTTGAAAACTTTGTCCATATCTTCTTCGTTAAGATGTCCCCCGGCATACATTCCGTTTATCTCTTCTATTAATTCTTTTGCATCTTTAAGACCTGCACCGCCGTATTTCATTTGTGCATCTACCGCAAAGCCTTCTTTCTGGTCAAACAGTTCCTCATAAGTTACCCCAAACAAACTGCACATTTTATTAATTACTTCTGTAGATTTAGGGTATCTGCTTCCTGTTTCGTAAAACTGAACAGTTCTTTCGGACACTCCAATTTTCTCTGCCAATGCTTTTTGTGAAATATTGTTTTTGGTACGCAAATCTTTTAGTTTATGGCAAAATTTCATAATTACCTCCAAATATCACGAACTATAATTCGTTTTTTCTATTGACAACGAACTTTAATTCATATATACTTAATATGACGAATTTAAGTTCGTGTCTATTATATTATAATTACGAATGAAAGTCAAGGAGAAAAGATGAGAACAATACTGCATTGCGATATGAATAATTTCTACGCCTCTGTGGAGTGTTATAAGAATCCCGCAATAAGAAATCTGCCTGTAGCAGTAGGCGGAAATCAGGAGGCACGTCACGGAATTATTCTTGCAAAAAATTACATTGCAAAAAAGTACAACATACAAACAGGAGAGCCAATAGTCAGTGCAAAAAGGAAATGCCCCGACCTTGTAGTTGTACCTCCCGATTTCAAAACATATATGGAATATTCAAATGAGGCACGGGAAATATACTACAGTTACACAGACCAGGTAGAAAGTTTTGGTTTAGACGAAAACTGGCTTGACGTAACGGGAAGTGCACGAACCTTTGGCACCGGCGAAAAAATCGCAGGAGAATTAAGAGATAAAATTAAAAAGCAGTTGGGAGTTACCATTTCCGTAGGCGTAAGTTACAACAAGATATTTGCAAAATTAGGCTCCGATATTAAAAAGCCCGATGCCACTACCGTTATTTCCAAAAGTAATTACCGTGAAGTTGCCTGGCCTCTTCCTGCTTCCGACCTTCTTTATGTGGGACCCAAAACAGACATTAAATTAAAAAAGTACGGAATTATAACCATAGGGGGTATTGCAAATACAGATGTAAAAATTTTAAAAGTTCTCCTTGGTAAAAACGGCGAAATGCTGTGGGGATTTGCAAACGGTTTTGACTGTTCTCCCGTTAAAACAATGGATCATTTCCAGATACCCAAAAGCATAGGCAACTCCACAACCACATACCGTGATTTAGTAAGCGACGATGACGTAAAAATAGGTCTTATGGTTATGTGCGAAAGTGTTGCCTCAAGAATGAGGGAAATAAACTTAAGATGCAACACCGTACAACTTCATATCCGCGACAAAAACCTTGTCACAACAGAAAGGCAGTGTAAACTGTCATACCCTTGCTGTGATGCAAAAAGTCTATTTGAAGCAACTTTTGCCCTTTATAAAAACCACTTTAAAAACTCCCCTGCAATACGAAGTATCGGTGTACGTGCAACAGATTTTATTCCTGACAAAAACATACAACTGAGTTTTGATACCGACGCTTATAAAATATCAAAGCAGGAAAATCTTGAACGGCAGATTGACATTATAAGAAAAAAATACGGCACCTCTGCCATAAGGCAGGGCACCGTTTTATTTGACAGTAAATTGGCACAGTTAGACCCGAAAAATGACAATGTAATTTATCCCGAAAGTTACTTTCATTAACCGCAGTAATTTCTTACAACGTGTGCAATGGTGGAAATAAATTCAGAATTAGTAGGTCTGCCTTTAGTTTTATCGATAAAGGGCTTAAAGTAATCCATATAAACTGTTGAATTGCTTCTGTTCCAGGAAGTCTGAATGGCATTTCTTATAGCACGTTCAACATTCCAGGCAGAAGTATTTGTAGCACGGGCGATATCAGGATACAATAGTTTGGTTACACTGCAGGCAACGGAAATATCTTCTGTTGCCATTAATATTGCTCGTCTTAAGTAATCATAGCCTTTAAGATGTGCAGGAACACCAAGTTCACGCAAAATCTTAAATATCAACTTTTCAGGGTCAGAATAAAGTTCGGTATTCTCCTCTATTGTGTCATCAAGCTGAGGATTGTTTTTTCTCATTATCATTCTGCATCTGTCAAACAAGATGTCAAAACCATAGTCTTTGTGCAAAAACAAATCTGCACCGCTGTCCTGTAAAATCTGAAACAACGACGGGAACGGATGGGAACAAATAACAATCACTTTCGGCTTTTTAATTAATTTCATTTCGTGGATTTTCTGCATTACATTTGTTGCATCTTCTTCAAGAAGAAAGTTGTCCAAAAATACAACATCAGGCAAAGTATCTTTAATAAGGGTAATTGCGTCTTTTGCATTATTGGCACAACCAACCAGATGTAAATCCTCTGTTTTATTAGCCATACACTGGAACGCGACACAGTAATCCGCATCATCATCTATTAATGCAATATCAATAATCGACATATTTTACCAACTCCTTGCCTCAAGTATAACACAATAAATTATACAATTCAATACTTTTTGGTAAATTTTTCCAGTTTTTTACAATTTGTATAATATAGTTTCCTTTACTTTTACATTAAGCAACTTTTCAAGACACTTTTTATAAATCTCAATTTGTTTGTCATACTGTTCGCTGATATTACCTGTTTTGTAATCGATAATAACAACTTGGTCATCCTCGTAAAAGAAACAGTCAACAGTACCCTGAACAAGTACCTCCTCGTTATCATCAAAACCAATATCTTTTAAATTAATACTTACAACAAAACTGTATTCTCTTAATACTTTGTTTGATTTTTTCATTCTGTCCCCTGTGGGAGAATTGTAAAAATCATATATCTTGCTAACGTCAACTACCTGTTGTTGTTCAGATGTAATAAGCCCATTTGCAACCATATTATCAATCTGGATTTTGATACCGTCAACAGAAGTGTTGTTGTAATCGATATTACTCATAACAAAGTGCATTATAGAACCAATCTGAGTCTTATTAAAAACTTTATCCCTATTAACTGCAAATTGTTTTACATAAGGTACACCATCGTTACCGCTTATCTCAGTAACAGACATTTTGGACTTGATTTGGGACAAATCACTACGTCTATATTTATAGGACAAAAGTTCATCAATTTTACCATCAACAGTTTTGTCGGTATATTTTTCATCAAATACCGAGGAATAATAATTTACAGGTTCAAGTGCATTTTCCGGAGTAATAAACTTAAATTTATTATAACTGCAAACACTCTGCATAATCCAGTCAAGAAAGCAATTAACACTCATAATTTCTTTATCAATTCTTGGCATTGAACAAAGTTTATCAAGTTTTTCTTCTGCTTTTGTTGAAGATCCTATAATGCAAAGATAGTTTTTCGCTCGGGTAAGGGCTACATACAAAACACGCATTTCCTCAGCCATATCTTTATCAAGGCGTTTTTTAAGTATTGCGTTTTGAGAAACTGAATTATAACGGAACATTTTTTCAGGCACAACGTAACTAAGACCTATTCCAAGGTCGCCGTCAGTCACAGTGGGAACATCTGCAGACTGTTTTTTAAAGCCGAAACCCTTCCCGCATCTTACTAAAAATACCGCAGGAAATTCAAGACCTTTACTTTTGTGTATGGTCATAATTCTTACTGCGTTTTTAAAGCCCGAAGTATCTCTGGCACTTTTGTACTGACCATTTCCGTCTGCCATAGATTTAATGTAACTGATGAAGTGGAATACCGACTTTCGTTCGTCTTTTTCAAACTGAGCAGCCCTTGTAATAAGAAGCCTTAAATTAGCCATTCTTTGTGTTCCCAATGGCAACAGACCAACAAAAGAATAGTAACCTGTATCAGTAATAATCTTGTTTATAAGGTACTCTAAACTTTCGCTTTTTGACAGTTCTGTAAAAGATTTAATAACTTTTACAAACTCCGTTGCTTTTTGTTTTTTACTTTTGAATACAGCGTTATAGAATTTACTGTGTTTGTTTTCAACTTTAATTTCTGCCAGTTCATTGTCAGTAAAACCAAACATAGGGCTTTTCATAACAGCAAGCATAGGAATATCCTGATAGGGATTGTCAATTAACTGCAAAAATGATAATACTGTAGAAATCTCCACTGCAGACAAATAACTTTCAGTTTCTTCGCAGACAGATGGAACACCAAACATAGAAAGTTCCCTCATAATTGAAGTTGCCGTATCACCTTTCACGGAACGTGCAAGTACCGCTATATCGCTGTACTTAATATGACGGAGTTCATTTGTGTCAGCGTCAACAATAAAAGGCTTTTCCACCTCAACCAGAGTAACAATTTTTTTAGCAATAAAATAATCTTCTGTTTCGTTTTTGTCTGTTGACTGTTCACGTGAGGGATTGTTTATTACACAGATTTCAACAGGCAAATCCGTAACTTGTTTTTCGTTGCTGTATACAAGTCTCTGGTCATCTGTATAATCAACTCCACCTGATTTTTCGGTCATTATGTTCTCAAATATTCCATTTATGAATTCAAGAATATTTTTGGAACTTCTGAAATTGTTACTTAAAGATATTTTCATACCCTCGGGAGAAATATCGTCATTATAACTTAAATACCTCTTAATAAAACTGTCAGGCAAGGCGTTTAAAAAGCCGTAAATGCTTTGCTTTACATCGCCGACCATAAATAAATTACTACCGTTTGATATCTTTTCAAAAATTGCTACATTTACTTCGTTTGTATCCTGAAATTCGTCAATTAAAATTTCATAATACTTATTTTTAAGTTCAGCTACAATTTCATCGTTTGAAAGTAATTTATCAAGAGTTAAATGTAACAAATCATCAAAGTCATAACAGTTATTTGCAATTTTAAAATCGTGGAAAAACTCACCGTACCAAAGTACAAGTTTGCTTATTAAATCAACTGTATCAAACTGGTCATTCAGTTCTTTTGTTGCCTGCTCAAGATTAAAAGGCACATAAGTCTTAATAAGCCCCACAATATCTTTAATTTTATCACGGCAGTTTTTTGCAACATTTACGCATCTGTCATCACTGCCTTTGGTTTTATTGGGCATTTTTTCAAATACTGTGTTCAGGCTGAAATTATATAATTCATCCCAGTCAAGTTTTTTATTAAATACAAATTTTTCTTTTTCCTGTATTAAAAAGTTATAATAACTGGTTACACCGCCTAAATCAGCGCTCATAATAGCCTCGTCATAGTATTTCGGTATGTTTGACAGTTCGTAATTTAACATATCAACTATATACTTTGAAATAGCGGTATCCCCAAAATTTTTACTGTATGATTCGGTGCATGACATAAACCAACCTTTAGGATTTGCCTTACAGTTTGCAAATTTGTGCAAATCAATTATCATACTCTTAAGTTTAGTATCGTCAAATCTTCCGCCGTGACTAAACAAAAGATTATTCATTCGGTCCTCGTATTGTTCAAAACCTTTTTCAACACTTTGCCTTGCACAGTCAATCTGAGCCTCACGGCTGACTGTTTCATCAATTATCGAAAAATCAGGATTTAAACCGATTTTATAGAAATTATCCTTTAATAAATTTTGGCAGAACGAGTGGATAGTTGAAATTTGAGTCTGTGAAAGTCTGTCAAGTTGCTCTCTTAAAAACTCGTTGTCAGGATTGTTATTAATAATTTTGAGTAGTGCCTTGTAAATTCTTGTTTTCATTTCAGCCGCAGCAGCATTGGTAAAAGTAACTATAAGTAACTTATCCGCAGGAACGGGTTTTTCAAGGTTTGTAATTATTTTTATTACTCTTTCAACCAAAACTGCAGTTTTTCCAGAACCCGCTGCTGCGGACACAAGAATATTTGAACCGGAAGAGTCTATTGCTTTTTGTTGGTTATTTGTCCATTTCACTGACATATTTAATATACTCCTCCTTGCTTATTTTATTTATAATTCTGTATTGATTTCCAAAGCAACTTTCAAAAGTGCAAACAGATTTATAATCGCAATAACTGCATACATCTGCCCCATGTATATTTGCAGGGGTTAATTCTATTTTACCCGACATAATTTCCGCAACAGTTGATTTAATTTTCTTGTATGCATTTTTGCACATAATCTCTATATCTTTTCTTGAAGAATCAGGCTTGACTGCAAAAGTGTCACCTAACGCACTGCAAGACACCTGTTCATCTGCAACTATACCTTTCATTTTAAGGGCATCTCTTAATTTTTCTTTGATTATTTCTTCACTGTCAGTTCTTTTCCCTGAAATGATAGGATAATCTATTGTGTAATACAAAATGGCTGCAGGTACAGTTACAACCTTGGTTTTTTCAGTTAAAAACCTGCAAATTGCATCAATATAGACAGGAAGTTGAATCTGAATACCGTATAAAGCCTGAGCATAATCTATATCCTTTTTTCCTGTTTTGTAATCAACAACATTAACGTAGTTAACGTTTTCTGTCATATACATATCTACTCTGTCAATTTTACCTGTAAAATGTGCAACTGTGCCGTCATCAAGGGTGATATCAATTTCGGGAAATTCACCCTCCTGACTCCCAAAAGCAACCTCGCTTCCATACATTTCAAACTTACTGTTTTTATAAAACTCGGTAATATTCCATAATACGCCCTTTAAAATTCCTGATATTTTCTTAACCATAGTGTTACCCTGCATACTGTCATAAAAAGTCTCGCCTAAAAATTCTTTAACAGTATCACGAGTTAATTCCAATGACATTTCGTTACACTTTGTTTTATTAACCGTTTCAAAACTATGTTCTTTACAGAATTTAGTATAGTTATCAATAACACTGTGCATAATTGAGCCAATATCAACAATTTCCGCAGAATTTTCTTTTCTTACTTTTGCTTTTAAACCGTACTTTAAAAAATAAGAGTATGGGCATTTATTATACTGCTCAATCTTTGAAATGCTGAAATAAGGGGTGTCGCCGTACAGTCCGCTTACTATGTCACCTCTAAGATTATCAGGATTGTTTGTATATTTACGTGCAGTCAGTATAACATTATACTTATCAGGCATATTTTCCTTGAACCATAATTCAACATCTTTGTTTTTTTGTGTGATAACTCTGTTGAAAGTCGGAATTACAGCATCAACTGTAGCATTATTTTCACAAATTGTAATTTCAGGGAAAATATCATAAATATTATTAAATACTCTTGATTTATCAAGGGAATTGCCGTCAAAATCGTTGGAACTGCAAGAAAGGTACAGTTTTTCAGATGGAGATGACAGAACAGAGTATAAAAGAAAACTTTCAGCCCTTTGCTTGATTACAGTAGTGTCGGGAGCATCAAAACCTGCTTTTGTAAGTTCTTCCTTGTCCTTCTCCGAAATAAGTCCATCGTTAATGTATCCTTTAGGCATAATACCCTCATTGATACCAACTACAAAAACGACTTTTTTGTCATCTTTAAACAAATCAGCTTCACTTACGGTTACGCAGTCAAGAGATGGAGGCACCTGCCCTGCATCGATTCCCGCAAGTCCTGATTTTAAAATTTCCAAATATTTTTCCACAGTTGTAGCCTGTTCCCCAAAAATACTGCACATGTTGTTTATAACATCTATTAAAACATTGTAAACAGTAATATACTGCTTTGCTTTTTGCAAATCTTTTATGCTCTCGTATTTTTCGTAAACATATTTTTTCAAATCAAAAGAGTTTAAAAGGTTAATGAAAGCCTCTGAGATTTTAACAAAACTCTTTCTGCCGGACAGTTGATTTTTAAACTCATAGAGTCCGTCAGTTACTTTGCTAATATTTTCTTTCAAATACAAGAATTCCTTATCAGACAAATCCGCCTGATATGTGAGTTCATTTTTCCACTTTTTCTCATTACTTCCCGTTGCAATGATATAATTTTCCATTATCCAGGATAATTGTTTGTTTTTATGAAAATCAGCCTTAATCCAGTTAATAAGGGAGTTTTGAGAAAAATTGTTAATTATAACTTCAAAAGGTGTAAGTATATCGCTAACAAGAGGATGCTTTGTGCAGTTTACATTTTCACTTAAAAAAACAGGTATTTCATAATCGGAAAATATTTTTTTAATTAAAGAACTGTATACATCGGAATTTCTGTGAACCACCGCAAAATCATTGTACTTGTAGCCAAAATCACGTGCAAGTCTGTAAATTTCAGATGCAACAAACGTAATTTCGTCATAATAATCGTCTGCTTTAAACAAACTGATATTTTCAGTTTTTCCCCTATACTGCTTAACAGGATAACGGAAAATATTATTATTAAGATATAAAAGTTCATTATTGTTGTATCTTGAAACATCGCCTAAGAACACATTAGGTATGACCTGAACATTATTTTTATATGCAATTTTGTATATCTTGTCAGCAACGGTAATACCCCTGAAAAATATACTGTTATCATTTTCAAGTGTATCAGTCACACATGTAACGTATATATTTTCAGCGACTTTTAAAAGAGCTTCTATAACTTGTTCCTGTGCCTTAGTAAATCCGTTAAAACCGTCTATTATTACGGTATATCCCTTAAAAATATTAAATTTTATTATTTTTTCTGAAAGCAAAGACAGACTGTCACTACTGTCAAAATATCCATCTTTAAATTCCAAATTGTACTTTTCGTATAAAAAAGCAATATCCAAAAGTTTAAGTTTTGAAATCATATTACTGCAGTTTGATGCAACAAGGCGTAAATCATCAGGAGTAACAAGGCTTGCCTTTAAAGAATTTATTGCATCAAGAAGATGTTTCGCAAAATTCAAATCCTCTTCATAAGCACGGAGTACGGACAAATCTTTAGCATACTTTAAAAGAAGTTTTTTAATAATCATACACTTTGTGCTGTTGTCAATAAAATCGCACAAAATTGGCCCGTATTTAGAAAAGACCGTAAGTGCAAGACGTGAAAAGCCGGTAACAGTTACGTTACCACCCAAATTATTATTTGCTACTTCTTTTTCTAAACCTAAGCAAATATGTTCGGGAGTGATAAACAAAACATCATTATTGTTTTTGGAACATTTTTTTATAATGTCAAAACAATATCTGGTTTTTCCGCTTCCCGACAATCCGTAAATTATACCAATAGCCACTGATTCTTCCCCCTGAAAAACAAAAAGGAATTACCGACGGCAATTCCTTTTATAATTATTTTTGAGCCAATGCGCGTCTTATTCGCTGTCAGCAGTAACTTCAGGCTCAGCATCTTTTACTTCAAGATACTTGTCAATAATTGATTGTTGAATTGACTCACGCATTTCTGCGTTGATTGGATGAGCAATGTCTTTAAACTCACCGTCAGGAGTCTTTCTGCTTGGCATAGCAACAAACAACTTGTCCTGTCCTTCAATTACCTTAATGTCATGAACCACGAAGCAATCATCAAATGTAACAGATACTACTGCTTTCATTCGACCTTCCGCATTTATTTTACGAACTCTGATATCAGTAATATTCATAGCAATCTTTCCACCTTTCACGAAAAATCATTTATACTTATAGTTTACAACTTTTTTCACAAAAAATCAACAAAATTTCAATTTTTATATGAAAAATATGCACAAATTTTTGGTGTAAAAACTATGAATTATATTTAAATGAAAAACTTACTAACGTGCAACTTTTTCCGGTTTGTTTTTCTGTATATTTAAAAACTGTATAAAATAATTGACAAATGCCAAAAGACTGAAGCCCAATGCCGTAACTATGATGGCAATTTTAATATAGTAATGCATAATACCACCAAACAGAATCAACAAATAGAAGCCAAGATAAATTACAAATGTTGCAACTTTACCATACCATTTTGCGTGGATAACAATATCATCGTTTGTGTAAAGTTTAACCCCACCAATAATCATAAAGACCTCTTTTAAAACCAAAAAGCCAAACACTACCCACATAAGTTCAAATCCGTTATACGCTATGCAAAAAGACACAACAATCTGTGTAAGTTTGTCCGCAAGAGGGTCTAAAAGTGCGCCCGTTTTGGTTATAAGATTAAATTTTCTCGCAATAAACCCGTCTAGAAAATCAGTAAATCCTGATGCAAGCAACAAAATAATTGCACCCACACCGTCACCCGTAAGAAAACGCCATGCAAAAAACGGGATTATTACTATTCGGAGTATTGTTAAAATGTTTGGAATATTCACAGTAAAACCTCAACTTCTTTTAAATTGACAAAACTTTAGACAAATCAAGGATATCATGTCTCATTTCACTCTTCATATTAAGTGCTTCAACTATATCAACATCATAAATTTTGTCATTTTTAACTGCAACAACTCTGTTGCCAATGCCTTCTTTTAAAAGTTCTACAGCTTTAGAACCAAGTTGGCTTGAAATAACTCTGTCCTTAACAGTAGGAGAACCACCTCTTTGAACGTGACCAAGTTTTGTAGTTCTTGTTTCTACACCTGTCATTTCCTGTATGGTATTTTCAAGGTCTCCGTCAAAATTAAAGCCTTCTGCTTTAATAATAATAAAGTGTGATTTGTGACGGTTAACGCCGTCTTTTAAAGGTTTAATCAAATCTCTTTCAAGGTCAAAATCCATTTCGGGAATCAAAACTGCCTCTGCACCAGTTGCTATAGCAACATTAAGAGCAATCATTCCTGAATTTCTGCCCATAACTTCAACTACGTTACATCTTCTGTGACTTGAAGAAGTATCTCTTAATTTATCAACAGACTGCATTGCAGTATTAATTGCAGTATCAAAACCAATTGTGTAATCTGAGCAAGCAATATCGTTATCAATTGTTCCGGGGATACCGATTGTGGGCATACCCTCTAAAGACAAGTCTTTAGCACCTCTGAAGGAACCATCACCGCCGATAACTACAAGGCCTTCAATACCGTATGAACGTGCAACAGTAATCGCTTTTCTAATTACATCAATTTCTTTGAATTCAGGGCAACGGGCAGTCTGTAAAATAGTACCGCCTCTGTTAATGATGTCAGACACATCTCCTGCACCTGCTTCTTTAATATATCCGTTAACCAAACCAAGATAACCTTTGTTAATTGTCATTACACGCATACCGTAGTACTTTGCAGTTCTTACAACTGCTCTTACTGCGGCGTTCATACCGGGAGCGTCACCGCCGCTTGTTAAAACACCAATTGTGTTAATCTTTTGCATATTTATTCCTCCTAGTGTGACAGAAACTGTCCGAGCCTCGATTTTCAAAGGTTATTTTTGGCCTCTGCCACGTTAAAATACTCGGTAATCCGTCAGGATTACCTGCGTTTTTGTCTTGCATAGTCATAAAATTTCCTCTTTGAAAATTCTTCGACCTTAAATCGATGGAATTTCGTGAGGATTTTGGTGCGGAAGATGCGGCAAGGCTGACGCCTTGCAAAGATGACAAGCCGAAATACGCCAAAATTCCGCGGTTTAAGGCGTGGTTCGGATAGTTCCTGTCACCCTAAGTTAAAAACCAATGTCTATAATAATTCCGTGTGCCAGAGAAACTTCCGCGTCAGGCACCAAAATTTCACAACAGTAATCAGCAGGATTTTCGCAATTGTTTTCTCTGACTTTATAAATTATACCTTTTTCAGTCAACGCCTGTTTAATTCTTTCCGTGATTTCTTTATCACGGGCAATATAAACTATAGTCCACATAAAAAGCACTCTCCTTTTATCAGCCTACATCAATAACGCCGTGTTTTGTATATAATTTACATTTACCACGAATTTTAATTGCAGATGTAGTTTCGGTGAATTGAGCAACATACGCTTCTCCATTGTCCAATTTTTCAGTATGGTGAAACTTTGTATCTTTGCCTCTTGTTAAACCAATTATATTTACGCCGTCGCTTTCTGCCTTAATAACAATATATTCATTGATACCGTTTTCAGTATAATCCATTGCCATACCTCCTAACATACTCTTACCATTTTATACTATTTTTAATAAAAAATCAACACTAAAGTTAATTATTTTAGAACAATTTCGCATTTATTGTCAAATAATTCACGAATTTTACCGTATAAAACTTCGCTCGGAGTAACTTTCAAAGACCGTCCTCCCGACATTGTGCTTTTGTCTTTTTCAAAATATAAAATAATGTCTGCATCTCCTGAATATATTTTGCAATATTCCTTTAAAGTATTAACTTTTTCTTCATACCCTTCAGGAATTTTTATAAATAAACGTCGTTGTTCCTTAGTATTTACCAAATACGCTTCAGATAAAATTATTTTTGGTTGTTGTTCTTCTTTGTTGTCAATTTTCCCTGCAATCTCAACAATTTTTTCTTTTTTAAGTACATTAAAAAACTGGCTGTACTGTCTTGAGAAAACTATAACTTCTATTGAAGCAGTTAAATCTTCAATAGTTACAAATGCCATTTCTTTGTCGTTTTTAGTTGACTTTCTTACAACATCGGTAACAATACCTGCAATTTTAACCATGGTACCGTCATTTTGCTCAGTACCCAATAATTCTGCAACCGGCGTTGCACCTGTGCTCAGCAGTACTTTTTTATAGTCATCAAGAGGATGTCCTGAAACATATACACCAAGAGTACTCTTTTCAAGGGCAAGAAGTGTCTCCTTGTCAAACTCATCTATTTCGGGCAGATTATCATCGTAACTGAAATCGTTACCAAACATTGATATCTGATTGGTGTCGGCAAAACGTGTGCTGAATGATGCCCTTTCGGAGGTTTCTTCAAACAGAGCAAGATACTGGGAACGTTTTCCTCCAAGACTGTCAAAAGCACCGCACTGAATAAGACTTTCTATAGCCCTTTTATTTATGCCCAAAGAAGACATTCTTGAACAAAACGAAGTAAAACTGTCAAAAGGCTGCCTTTCTCTTTCTTTAACAATTTCACTTGCAACACCAGTACCAAGATTTTTCACAGCGGAAAAAGCAAACCTGATGTTTTTACCGTCAGTTGTGAATTTCACGTCACTTTTGTTAATATCTACAGGGAGAATTTTAAGTCCCATTGACGGCATCTTATTAATATACTGTGCAATCTTTACATCATCGTTATAATGTGTTGACATAAGTGCACACATAAATTCTGCAGGATAATGGCACTTTAAATACGCAGTCTGGTACGCTACAACTGCATAGGCTGCCGCATGGGATTTGTTAAATGCGTATCTGCCAAAATCAGTCATCATATCAAACAGTTTTTTAGCGCTGTCTTTGTCAACACCGTTATTTACTGCACCCAAAACTTCCTCGTCACCATATATAAAACTGTGCTCTTCTTTAAGAATTATTTCAGGTTTTTTCTTACTCATTGCACGGCGGAGTAAATCTGCCCTGCCTAGAGAATACCCTGCCACTTTCTGTACTATCTGCATTACCTGTTCCTGATATACTATGCAGCCGTAGGTGGGCTTTAGTATATCCTCTAAGATTGGGTGGAGATAAGTAACCTTTTGTGGATTGTTTTTATTTTCAATAAATGTTGGTATAGCATCTGCAGGTCCCGGTCTGAAAAGAGATATCCCCGCAATCAGGTCTTCTAAAGAACGGGGTTTTAGCCGTCTCATAAACTCCGTCATACCAGCACTTTCAAGTTGGAACATACCGTCAGTTTTTCCTGACGAAATAGCATTAAAAACCGTCTGGTCATTATAGTCTATTTTATTAATATCAATTATAATATTATTATTCTTTTCGGCAGATTTAACAGTATCGCTTATAATTGTCAGATTTCTTAAACCCAGAAAGTCCATTTTAAGAAGACCAAGTTCTTCAAGAGTAGTCATTGTAAACTGAGTCTGTACTCCGTCTTCTGACAGTTGTAACGGCACATAATCTGATAGTGGATTTTCTGTTATTACAACACCTGCGGCATGAGTCGTGGTGTGTCTTGGCAATCCCTCAAGATTTCGTGAAATATCTATAATCTGCCGTACTTCGCTGTCAGTATCATACATTTCTTTTAACTGTTTTGACTCGTTTAGCGCCTTGTCAATTGTTTGTCCTATAGAAAAGGGTATTGACTTTGCAACCGCATCTGCTTTAGCATAAGAAACGTTAATTGCTCTTGCTACATCACGGACAACTGAACGTGCGGACAATGTACCGAATGCCACAATGTGTCCTACATTTTCAGTACCGTACTTATTTACCACATACTGAAAAACTTCTTCTCTTCTTTCAAAGCAGAAGTCTATGTCAATATCAGGCATAGTAACACGCTGAGGATTTAAAAATCTTTCAAACAGTAAGTTATATTTTACGGGGTCAATACCTGTAATTCCAAGGCAGTATGAAACAAGGCTTCCTGCGGCACTTCCTCTTCCGGGGCCTACTGGAATTCCTTTAGAATGTGCAAATCTTATAAAATCCCATACAATTAAAAAGTAATCAACAAATCCCATACTTTTAATTTTTTCAAGTTCGTACATAAGTCTGTCCTTGTGGGACAAATTGCCGTATCTTTTCATAAGACCTTTCATACAAAGGTCAGTCAAATACTCATAGGGGTCAATATCGTCCGCCAAATGAAACTTAGGCAAGTGATATTTACCAAATTCCATAGTAACATTACATTTATCCGCGATTTCAATCGTATTGGCTATGGCTTCGGGAATATTGGAAAACAGTTCCGCCATTTCCTCCCCCGATTTTAAATAAAATTCATTGGATAAAAATTTTAATCTGTCTGTATCAGTAACTGTTTTATGTGTCTGGATACACATTAAAACATCCTGATAATATGAGTCCTGCTTTTCTGTATAGTGAACGTCGTTTGTTGCAACAGTTTTTAAACCAAGTTTGTTTGCGACGGTAACAAGACCGCTTATAAGTCTCGGGTCATCAGGGGTTAAATGGTTTTGTAATTCTATATAAAAATTCTCTTTACCAAATATTTTAACATACTCGTTTGCAGAAAACTCAGCGTTTTCCAAATCATTGTTAAGTATGTGCTGTGAAATTTCACCTGCCATACATCCTGACAGACAAATAAGACCTTCACTATATTTAAGCAAGGTTTGTTTGTCAACACGGGGTTTTATATAAAAGCCATCAATATTGCTCATGCTTACAATTTTAACAAGATTTTTATATCCTATATTATTTTTTGCAAGAAGTATAAGATGATAGCGTTTACTGTCAAATTCGTAGGTCTTATCGTACATAGAACGGGGGCATACATAAACCTCGCAGCCAAGAATTGGCTTTATGCCCTCTTTAACCGCTTTTTTATAGAAATCTATAACTCCGTACATATTGCCGTGGTCAGTAATGGCTAAGGCTTTTTGCCCAAGTTCTTTGGCTTTGGCTATTAAATTGTCAACAGTACCTTGTCCGTCTAACAAGGAAAAGGCACTGTGGGTGTGAAGATGCACAAAGTCCAATTACATATCCTCCAATCCGTTTGCAATAGAAAGCAGTTTTCTCATTCTGTGATTTACACAGGATTTTGAAACTCCAAGACGTGTTCCTATTTCTGACAAAGACAAATCCGAGTGGTTAAGACGCATTACCGCAAGTTCTAAAAGTTCTGGAGAAAGGCTGTCAAAACCAACCATAGTTTTAATTTTTATTATGGCGTTTCGTTGTTCAAACCCAGCCTGCGCAGCCTTTATAACATTTGCCGCCTCGCAGTTGGAACGTCTGTTTGTGGTATTTCTCATATCCTTTTCTATTTTAACATTTAAAAATTCCATCATATTGTTGTGAGCACCAATAAGAGCGAGAAAATTTTCTATCTGCTCACTTTCCTTAATATAAAGAACGTGAGTTCCGTTTCTTATTATCTGCTTTGGGGAAATACCATATTTGTTAAGTATGTCTGCCAAATCCTTACTAAGCGCAAAGCGTGAAGTTGTAATCTCGGCGTGGTAACCTTTTTGCGGATTAGAAACAGAGCCTCCCCCAAGGAATGCACCTTTAATAACAGAAGCGTTGCAACACTCGTTTCTTGTGATTTCATTTTGAATTCTAATAGGCGTAGTTGCCATCTTAAGGTCACGGAGAATTTTTAAAACGTTGTCACCTGTTACAACAACGTCAAATAAACCTCCGTCGGTCATCGCAGATTCAGGCTCAAAATTGTAAAGGCGTTTAATTAACTGAAAAAAGCGTTGTGCTACAACGCCTTTCTCTGTTTTAAATCGTAGTTTACCAGGTGTTATGACCGCACCTGCCCCTACCATTCCTGCAAGTTCAGCACGGATACAGCAAATATCACCTAATTCATTTTTAACAATTTCATACTTAACTTCTGATGCGAAAGACATAAAATCCTCCTACCACTTTGCATCTTCTGCATTTTCGGGCATAACCGCTTTTAATGAACAGATGGCAACTTCAATCATATCGTCTGTAGGCTCTTTAGTAGTAAAACGTTGCATCCACATACCGGGTTTTGAAATTGCTCTTGTAAACTTGTTGTCGTGTCTGCCTGCAAATTTGATTATTTCATAAGAAACACCTGCAACAACAGGTAACAAAAGCAGTCTGAAACCAAATCTTCCAAGCCATGTTGCCTGATTTGGAATTAATAAAAACACAAAGAAACTTACAACCATAACTATTAAAAGAAAACTTGTACCGCATCTTGGGTGAAAACGCGAACAGTCTCTTGCGTTTCCTACAGTAAGTTCAAGTCCCGCTTCGTAACATGCAATACTTTTGTGCTCAGCACCGTGATACATAAACACTCTTTTTATGTCCTCCATACGGGAAACAAGGACAATATAAAATAAAAATATTGCAATTCTTAAAAATCCTTCAATAAGAGTTTTTGTAAAACCTGTCTGCAATCTAAAAAGGTTTGCAACAAATGTAGGTAATAAAATGAATAACCCAACAGACAACACTACTGACAAAACTACAGAAAAGTATATTATTGCGTCTTTTAACTTGTTGCCAAATGTTTTTTCAAGCCACAAATCAAATTTACCCGGCTTTTCTTCTTCACTTTCTATATCAAAAAACTCCGCAGAAAACATAAGGCTTTTAACACCAATAACAAGGCTTCTTATAAAATTAACACAACCTCTTATAATCGGAAGTTTTAATAACTTGCTCTTTGTGGCTTTTTTAACGTCAGATAAATCGGTAACTATTTCGCCGTCAGGCTTTCTTACTGATACGGCAATCTTTTGCGGTCCCATCATCATAACGCCTTCCATAACCGCCTGACCGCCTATACTTGTCTTGCATTTTTCTTTATTACAACTCAATTTGTTCTTCCTCCGTTTCAATAGTGCTGATTGAAATTGTGCCGTTTAATGTTGCACCGTCTTCAACTGCAATATTTTTTGCATTACACTGACCTAAAACACAAGCAGTACTTTTTATTGTAAGTGTTGCTTTTGAATTTACATTTCCGTTAACCGTTCCCGCAACGATTATGTTTTTGCAATCTACATTTCCCGTCACAACAGCTTTTTTATCGATAATAACATCACCATCAACAAAAACGTCTCCGTCAACAGTGCCGTCTAATTTAAAATTGCCTTTACCCGATATTGTACCATTAAATATTGCTTTTGCACCTATTAATGTATCTATCTTAACTGTATCAGGTTTAAATTTTTTGAAATTCATAATACCACCTCTATTTTATTTTATATCATATTTTCAAAATTAGCAAGTATTATTGATAAATTTTTACTAATATGCTATACTATTTAAAGAGGTGAAAACTATGTCCAATTTTATAAGAAAGTTTATTTACTTAATAATCACAGCAGTTGTGGGATTTATTTACTTTTACATTTCTCTGCCCGCAATCAATTTTCATTCAAAGGATTTCTTTTCCTATGTAGTCTTTCTTTGCATCGTTTACATTGCTTTAACCCTGTTCGGCAAATTCTTTAAAACAAAAGTTGAAGTGAAGCAAACATTAAGGGAAAACTTAAAACAACTTTGGAATAATTGCAGAATTCCTACTTTACTTATCGCCTTATTGCTTGTTGTTTCAGTTATTGGAGGAATATCTTCAGCTGAGTTTTTAAGAGCAAAATCATATAGTAAACTAATAACAGTAAACACAGGTGATTTTGCAACAGACGTAAAAGAGATTTCCTTTGATAAAATACCCTACCTCGACAAAGATTCTGCCGAAAGACTTGGCGACAGAAAAATCGGTGAACTTGCAGACATGGTAAGCCAGTTTGAAGTATCAGACGACTATGCTCAAATTAACTATAAAGATAAGCCGGTACGAGTTACTCCTCTTGAATATGGTGACATTATTAAATGGTTTAACAACAGAAAAAACGGTATTCCTGCCTATATTGTAATTGATATGGCAACACAAGCCGTTGATTTTGTGCGCCTTAGTGAGCCAATAAAATATTCAGAATCAGAACTGTTTGGCAGAAACATATTACGACATATAAGATTTAATTATCCTACCTTTATGTTTGCAGAACCAGTATTTGAACTTGACGAAGAAGGCGTTCCCTACTGGGTGTGCCCTAAAATAGAAATGAAAGTCGGACTATTTGGAGGAGCTGACATTAACGGTGCCGTATTAGTTAATGCAATTACAGGGGAAAGCACTTACGAAAAGGAAGTTCCTACCTGGGTTGACAGAGTATATTCAGCCGACCTTATAATAAGCCAGTATGACTATTACGGAACATATAAAAACGGATTTTTAAATTCAATATTCGGGCAGAAAGATGTAACAGTAACAACTGACGGTTATAACTATATTGCTCTTAACGATGACGTATATATGTACACGGGTATAACTTCTGTAGGGGGCGACCAGTCAAACATCGGTTTTATTTTGTCCAACCAAAGAACAAAAGAAACTAAGTTTTATCCTTGTGCAGGTGCGGCAGAACGTTCTGCACAATCCTCTGCTCAAGGTGTTGTTCAGCACTTAGGCTACAAAGCAACCTTCCCGCTTTTACTAAATATTTCTGACCAGCCAACATATTTCATGGCATTAAAAGACAAAGCGGAACTTGTTAAAATGTACGCTCTGGTTAATGTTGAACAGTACCAGATAGTTGCAACAGGCACAACAGTTGCAGCCTGTGAAAAAGAATATATACGGCTTATGACGGAAAATAATATTACCGTACCCCAAAAGCCAGTAGAAACAAACTGAAAAGGCAAAATAACTGATATTAGAACTGCAGTAATTGACTGCAATTCAACCTACTATATAAAACTTGATAATTCTGAAAATTATTATTATATTACGGCTTCAGAGAATGTTGATGTTGTAACATTAAATGTTGGCGATTTTGTATCGGTTGACTACTATGAAACTTCAAGAGAAAAAATAGTAAAAGCATATAATATTACAAAATAAAAACTGTGGCGGGTATCCGCCACAGTTTATTTTTTAATTTCTACTACAGTAACCCCTGTCTCTCCTTCGCCAAAAGTTCCTAATCGGTAAGATTTTACAACAGGACTTTTTCTTAGTAAATCGTGTATTCCCTGACGAAGAACTCCTGTTCCTTTACCGTGAATAATTGTTACCTGATTTAATTTGGCAAAGTACGCCTCGTCTAAAAATTTATCAGTAACAAAAAGAGCGTCTTCTAAGGTATAACCTCTTAAATCTATTTCATTTTTGACTGTCTCTGACTTTAATTTAGAGCCACTTTGCTTTGTAACTAATTTTTTAGGCGCTTCTTTAACCAACCGTAAATTGCTTATATTAGTCTGCACTTTCATTATTCCTGCCTGAACTGTAACTGTGCCGTCTGCCTTTGGCAATGCAATTACGGTACCTTTTTGACCGATATCAAGCATTTCAACAGTGTTGCCTATAATTAAGTTTTTAGGAACTTCCGTGTTTTCAAGTTGTTTTTTAAGATTGCTTTTTTCGTTTTCCTTGATTTTCTTGTTAATCTGCTCCATCGCATCATTTAATGCTTTGTTAGTTTCCTGAATAGATTTCTGTTTTTTTGCCTCTCTTATGGATTTAACAAGAACTTCCGCATCTCGTTTTGCATCTTCAAGAATTTTCTTTGCTTCTTTTTTAGCATTTTCAGTTAAGTTTCGTCTTGTATCCGCAAGACGTGTTTTTTCTTTTTCAGTTTCTTTTCTTAACTGTTCTGCCTCATTTTTATAACGTATAGCCTCGTTATGTTCCTTTTCCGCAAGAGTTCTGCTTTCTTCAAGTTTTGATATTACATCTTCAAATCTTATACTGTCATCAGTCAACTGTTTTTTAGCATTTTCAACTAAAAATTCAGGCAGACCAAGTCTTTTTGAAATAGCGAAAGCGTTACTTTTTCCCGGAACACCTATTAATAATTTGTAAGTCGGTCTTAATGAATCAACATCAAATTCACAACTTGCATTTTCAACACCGGGCGTTGACAAGGCATACATTTTTATTTCACTGTAATGAGTTGTAGCAACAGTAAGCATTCCCAGATCTTTAGTATATTTTAAAATTGAAACTGCAAGAGCCGCACCCTCTGTAGGGTCTGTCCCTGCACCCAATTCATCAAACAAAACAAGAGAATTGTCTGTTGCAGAATTAAGTATTTCAACTATATTTGTCATGTGGGACGAAAATGTACTTAAACTTTGTTCAATACTTTGCTCGTCACCAATGTCAGCATAAATGTTTTCAAAAACAGGTAATTCTGTGCCGTCGGATGCAGGAACACCAAGACCTGCCGCAGCCATAAGACAGAATAGTCCTATGGTTTTTAGAGTTACCGTTTTACCACCTGTGTTTGGACCTGTTATAACTAAAGTTTTAAAGTCTTTTCCGAGATAGACAGAGACAGGGACAACAGTTTTTGCATCTATTAAAGGATGTCTGCCCTTAACAATGTTTATATACTTATCTCTGTTGATTATAGGCACAATTGCGTTCATTTTAAGTGCAAGACGCCCTTTTGCAAAAGCAAGGTCTAACTCAGTAATATTATGTTGATTTACAAAAAGATTGTGAATAAGCGGCTCTACCATAAGGGTAAGTTCACCTAAAATTCTGTCAATTTCTCGGGCTTCCGATACCGCCAGTTCTTTTAACTTATTGTTCTCATTTACTACTGCATTAGGCTCAACAAAATTAGTGGAGCCGGTTGCGGACATATCATGAACAATACCAGGAACGTCCGACCTGTGCTCCGATTTAACAGGAACAACATCTCGTCCGTCACGGA
>JAGCLT010000088.1 GCA_017646825.1 Clostridia bacterium
GGTAATTGATGAAGCTGTATATTACTTTAATTATATAAAACCGGTACGAAAGCTAAAAAGAAAACCGCCTGTTCAATACAGACTTGAACAGGCAGCTTAAAATATTCTTTTTTTGTGTCTACAAAGTATTGACTACTTCAATTTTTAAATGTCTCCCTTTTATTTTTTACGCTCTGGGCAATTTTTTCATCCCTTACAATAATCTTATTTCCTGTTCAAGTACTACTCCAAACTGCTTTTCCACAGTTTCTCTTACAAAATCAATAAGTTTAAGTACATCGTCGCAGGTGGCACCGCCTTTATTTATAATAAACCCGCTGTGTTTTTCCGAGACGCAGGCACCGCCTATCTGTTTTCCTTTAAGTCCTGCCTGTTCAATAAGTGCTCCTGCAAAGTACCCTTCAGGTCTTTTAAACACACTTCCTGCACTTGGATACTCTAAGGGCTGTTTGTCTGCACGTCTTTTTGCAAGGTCTACCATTTTGTCTGAAATTTCCTTACTGTCACCCTGTTGGAGGCGGAACTTTGCACTTACAACGTATTTATCTCCGTTCTTATACACGCTTGTTCTGTAGCCAAAGTTGTGCTCGGTAATTTCCCCTATGTTTCCGTAATTGTCAACATAAGTTGAACTTATTACTATGTCTTTCATTTCACCGCCGTAGGCACCAGCGTTCATAAACACCGCTCCGCCCACAGTACCGGGAATACCTGACGCAAACTCAAAGCCCGTAAGACGGTTTTGTTTTGCAACTGCCCCTACTTTTGACAAAAGAGCACCTGCTCCTGCAGTAATTACGGTATCGGAAACTGAAATTTCATTTAGTCCTCCGCTTATTTTTACCACCACGCCGTCAAAACCGCTATCACTTACCAGAAGATTTGAGCCGTTACCCATTACAGTATGTTTTGTGTCCTGCATTGCTTTTATAATTTCGCACAAGTCCTGCACAGTATTGGGCACTACCATAACGGAAGCAGGTCCGCCGATTTTAAATGACGTGTGGTTACACATTGGCTCGTCAGTTAAAATAGTACAATTCGGAACTACACTATTTAATTTTTTTACTACCTGTTCTTTGTTAAATATATTAATCTACCCCCAGGGCTGCCGCACCTATAATTCCTGCGTCATTACCAAGTGTTGCGGTTACTATTTTGGTTGGCACCGCCATTTTTTTATACATATTTATTGTTACTTCTTCAATCAGTGGTTTTATAAGGGCATCTCCCTCTTTTGAGATACCGCCGCCTATTGCAATCATTTCGGGCATAAGGATATTTATAATATCCACAATCCCTACCGCTACGTATTTAATATACTGCTTAACAACCTCTGTCCCTACGGGGCAGTTATTTCTCATAGCATCAAAGGCGGTTTTTCCGTTAACCTCACCGTCAACTGATTTTGCAAGGATGCTGTCGGGGTTTTCCTCTATTGCCTTTTTAGTCTGTCTTATAAGAGCTGTAACAGAAGCGTAAGTTTCCCAGCAACCTTTTCTTCCGCAGCCGCAGGGCTCTCCGTCATACACTATTACTGTGTGTCCCAACTCACCTGCGTGGCCGTTAAAACCGCTGTATATCTTTTTGTTAAGGATTACTCCTCCGCCCACTCCTGTGCCTAAAGTAATCATTACGGAGTTGTCAACCGCTTTTGTAGAGCCTGATACCGCTTCTCCTAATGCTGCACAGTTAGCGTCGTTATCCACATATACGGGAACGTTTATCTGTTCGTTTATAAGTTTTCTTATTTCTGTATTTCTGAAATTTATGTTTGATGAGCGTACAATTACGCCTTTTTTTCTGTCGAGCATTCCAGGAGCGCCTATACCTATGGACTTTATGTCTGCTTCTTTTGCATTTACTTTGTCCATTACTTTTTTAACAAGTCCGATAATATCGGCAACAATCTCCTCACCGGGTTTTTTCGCCTCTGTAGGAACGCTGTCTTTATAAATTATATTAAATTTTTCGTCTGTTATTCCGCAGGCAACACTCATTCCGCCGATGTCTATACCTATATAGTACATACTAATCCTCCTGAATATTTAAAAATTTGAAAGTTTTATTTATATCTGTATTTAATATAAGAGTTTTATCAAAATTAATTTCTTCCAAAAGGTCGAAAACTATACCTACGTTGCCTACTTCAGAGCAGAAATGTGCATCGGAATCAATAGTAACGGGAACTTTTAATCTGTTGCAAATCTGTGCAATCTTTATTACCCTGCCACGATAATCTGCACTTAAAGACAAGGAATGTTTGTTAAGTTCCACGGCAACATTTTTTTCTTTCGCCTTTAAAATTACTTTTTCGTAATCTATTTCGAAAGGTCCTCTGTCTAAATGCCCTATAATTTTAACGTAAGGGTTGTCAAGAGCATTTAAGTACGCCTCCTCCAGTTCCTCAGGTGTTTTTGGATTATAAACAGGAGGGTGGTAAGACACAATTACAAAGTCAAGTTTATTAATAAAGGGCGGTCTGGCGTCAATTTTCCCATCTTTATTTATTATGTTTGCCTCAATACCCTTTAATATTTTTAATCCGTATGCCTGTTTTGGTATCCCTCTTATGCAGTTAAAGTGCCAGAAGTGGGGACTGTCCTCCATATCGGGACCGTGGTCTGTTACGGCAATACCTTTTAAGCCTTTCGCCTTTGCCTCCATAAGATTTTCATACATAGTGCTATAAGCATGGGGATTTGCAAGGGTATGAGTATGCAGGTCTATTTCGATATTCATTGTTCTCCTCCAATAAACTTAAGCGTTCTTTCGAAACTTGTATTTATAATAAGACTGCAGTCAAAATCAAGTTGTTCCAAAAGTTCAAAAATATTTTCCACATTTCCCACATCTGTGCAGAAATGGGCGTCAGAATTTACGACCACAGGGGCTTTTAAATCATTGCATATTTTTGCAATCTTTATTACTCTTCCCCTGTAAGTATCATCTAATTCCAGAGAATGCTTATTAAGTTCCACAGCGATATTTTTTTCTTTTGCTTTTTTGATTATTTTTTCAAAATCGACTTCAAAAAAACCTCTGTCTATGTGCCCTAACACCTTAACCTGTGGATTGTCCATTGCGTTTAAATATGCATTTTCCAAATCCTCTTTTGTAATAATTCCTTCAAACGGTCCGTGGTATGAGGCAATAATGTAATCCAACTTATGAGGTTTTACAAATTCGGTGTCCATTTTTCCGTCAGGGTTTAAAAGATTTGCTTCAATACCCCGAAAAAGGTGCACTCCCTCTGCGACTTTCGGCAAATCTTTAAGGTTGTGAAAGTGCCATATATGTCCTCCGTCTTCAAAATTGGGGCCGTGGTCGGTGACCCCGATTCCTTTTAGCCCTCTTTTAACGGCGTACATAACATTTTCGTAAATGGTACTGTATGCGTGTGCGGTATAGTTGCTGTGAGTGTGTAAATCAACTTCTATTTTCATATCTGTTCTCTAAGACTTTTTTGCATTTCTTCCATAAGTCTGTTATTTAATACTTCTGCGGCGTTATATCCCATTCTTTTTGCTCTGTTGTTCATTGCTGCAATTTCAATGATAATTGCAAGGTTTCGTCCCGGTTTTACGGGAATTAAAATTGACGGAATTTTTATGCCTAAAATTTCGGTATATTCTTCTACAAGTCCCAGTCTGTCGTACATTTTTCCGTCAATCCAGGGCTCTAAATTTATAACCATATTTATTTTTTCGGAATCTTTAACTGCGCCGATACCGAAAATCTGCTTAACATCTATTATTCCTATTCCGCGAAGTTCTATAAAATGTCGTATTCTTTCAGGGGACGAGCCAACTAATGATATTGCAGACACTTTTTTAATCTCTACCGCATCGTCTGCAACAAGGCGGTGTCCTCTTTTTACAAGTTCTACAGCAGTTTCGCTTTTACCTACTCCGCTTTCACCAAGCAAAAGTACACCTTCGCCGTAAACTTCAACAAGTACGCCGTGACGTGTAATTCTTGGCGCAAGTACGATTTTTAAATGTGCAATCAAGGCGCTTACAAAGTCAGATGTGGAAAGTGGTGTACGGAGAATTGGGATATTGCATTTTTCCGCCTCAAAAACAGCCTCGGGGAACACCTCCATACCTCTTGTGAAAACAAGGGCAGGAATACCTTTTGAGAACAGTAGTCCGAATATGTGGTGTCTTTCTTCGGGAGTCTTTTTTTGAAGATACGTGTGCTCTACCATACCTAAAACCTGAATTCTTGTTTCGTCAAAGTAATCGTAAAACTCCGCCATCTGCAGTGCAGGTCTGTTTATGTCGGGAGTGTTTATTATTATACTCTCATAATTACTGTCACCGCTTACGGTTTCTAAATTAAATTCCTTTACGATTTCTGACAAAGGAACTGTGTATTTTTTATCCATTTATAACACCTCCGTACTTGTTATTCTGCTTCCTCAGGCATAACAATTGCCGCAACGCCGCCGCATACTCCGCTGATTTTTTTGTCTGTTTTTGATTTGAACAATCTCTTTTTCATATTATTTCTCCTTTTATAGTTAAAACTTCATGAAAACAACTCAGTTAATTTTCATATCATCCCAAACTGCTTATCAGCAAAGTCCATATATGCTCTCCAGTCAAAAAGAAGATGGTTATGTTCGCCCGTTCTTACGTGGTAGGCAATATTTCCTTTGTGCAGCGGCGAATCAACTTTCGGAAATCCGTTTTCCACCAGTCCTTTTATACCATAAACCTGTTCATATACTTCCGAAGCAAGGCAGGCTGATGTGAATTCTGCCTGAGGATCTGCCCACTCATCAAGTTCAGAACTTTGAACATATACACTTCTTGGAGCCACAAGAGAAATAAGATAGTGCTGGTCAAACTCCATTGCCTGTTCGTTGTTTACATATTTTGCATAGTTTCCGCAAAACCAGTAAGGAACAACATCTATCATATATTCTACATGTTCTCCCACTTTTGTTTTAAAAAGAGCACTGCCGCCGCAGCCCGAACTGTTGGGTATACCCATCGCAAATCTTTCGTCAAATGCAGCGGTAACAAGAGCGGTTTTACCCAGTCTTGAATGTCCCACCACCGCAACTCTGGTTTCATCAACCTCCGGTGCAGTCTCAAGATAATCCATTACTCTCATTGCCGCAAACGCCCAAAGTCCTATAGCGCCAAGGGAATCTTTTCTTTCAGGAGAAATCCCCAGCGTTTCGTAAAGCCCGTTTCTGTAATCCGTATATTTATAACCTTCTTCATGTTCTATAATACCTGCTGTGTAGTCCTCGCGGGCTATTTCATCTGTATCGTAATAAACTAAGCCGTAACCCCTGCCCGTTATTTCTTCAACGGGAAATCTTTCTCCGATTATTCCCAGAGAAACACTTCTTGACATCCACGTATGGCGGTTAATATTTAAAAACACAGGCACCTTTGTCTTCCCCTCAGGAAGAAACATATATGCTTTAAAAGTAAAGTTTTTACCGTTATAATTTATTGTAATTTCAACGTGTCTGCGAATAACGGGAAGATTTGGAACCTTTGATTCTTCAACAATGTTAAAGGTTGTATTCTTCTTATCGTATTGCGGAAACACTCCATATTCTTCCCTCTGAAGAATCTCTTTCAGTCTTGCTCTTCCTTCTTTTTCCCCCTTTTCGGGATTTCCCGCTTCTCCCTCTTTAAGTATTTCAGGAATATTTGTTCCGTATTTTTCGTTTACTTCTGTTATTGTCATTTTTCACCACTCCTGTTTTTTTAACCTTCTGCAATACTGAGTACACAGTTTATCCGTACACTCAGAACATCGAAGAGCCATATTGCTGTTTTCCCAGAATCTTTCGGGATACATAAACACACACAATTCCCACACAAGCCATACAGCAAGGGCGAAAATAACAAGTGACCAGGAAAAGAAACTGTTTAATGCAATAATTGGCAAAAACATCATAAGATGGTCCCAGTTAAAAATTCTGCAGGTTGTGCAACATTTGTTATGCATTATAAGCCTGAAGGGACACCAGATAAGAATGCATATTAAATCACACACATAAAAAAAGGTTGCTGTTAATACCATAATACCCGTGTCTATGATTCCGCAAAGATGCAGTACGCTTACAAAAACCGTAAGTGCAATCCATATTGCCATTACTTTGTAGGCAGTTGCAGTGGTATCTTTTATGTATTGTTTCAGGTTCTTGTAGTTGATTTTCTCTTTAATCGGTTTAAAAAGTGACTCGAATACTTTTTGCGAACCTATAGATATATGCGATTTTACAGGTATAAGTTGCAACACCATATCAACCATCCATAACGCCCACAAAATATGCAACAAGGAAAATCTGTTGAAAAAGTTCCAGCCCTTTGCAACTTCGAACATATTTCTGTCAAATATGTACGTCAGAATTGCAATAATAAATACAACCGTTCTTCCAATAAGTCTTAAAAAATAAATTTTTCTTGTTTTTGACATAGGCATTCCTTAATTTCTCGTATTTTCCTGATTTTTATATATTACAAATTTTGAAAACAAAAACTCCAGAACAAAATTTGAAAGCAATGTTACTGCAAAAATTATGTATTCGTTAATACCTTCCTCTGTTGCAATATGCCCCAGCCACGTCGACAAAGGCGTAAACACCAGATAAAACCCAATCAGTTTTGCCATAGCAACAGGAACATTTGCCGCAGACTTAAATGTGTACCGCCTGTTAAATGTAAAACTCCAGATTATTGACAAAATAAGTGATGTAAGATACGCCGGCCAGTACTTAAGATGAATTAGCTCGTTTAGTATAGTAAATGTAACCGCCTGTATTATTCCTGCCGATGCAGAAAACAGCGTAAATTTCAGCATTTGAATTGCGGCGTCTTTTTTCATCGTTTTCTCCTTTTTTTAGTTCTCGTCCCAAAGGGACGTGTCGCATTAACAAATTTAGTAGCGGTACATATAAAGACTGTATAATTTAGATGCCAATGTTTTTTTCGATATGCAATCTCCGATTGCTCGATATTTTTGTTTCACAAAATCGATATGTTTTCCCTTCGGTCAAACTCGATATGATATGAATTCTCGTTGCCGTAGGGCAACATATCGAGCGCGCCTATGCATATCGAGTGCAAAGCACATATCGAGAATTCGTCAGAATTCATATCGATGCATTGCTGTGCACCGCATATAAAGACTGTATAATCTAGATGCCAATCTCTGTGTTAACAGGTTTGTGACGAGTTAAGAACAAAAATTTGTATGTTTTAAATACCACAAATTTCTGCAACACATTCTTTTGCTTTTTCAATTTCTGTCTTTGAAATTTCTTCATCAAAATCACAAAATGTATTCTGCTTCACATCATTACCTGAAAGGATAGAATACCAAAGCAATCCAAGAGCATATCTGCCAAGTCCATAACTTGCGTGGAATGTATCTCTATGTACTTTCTCAATCCCTGATTCTATAAGTCTCTGAAAAACCTCACCGGATGGAATTATAAAATCAGCTTTGATGTCTTTAGCTGCTTTTTCATAGGATCCTCTTACATCTTCAAACATATCTGTGTGATTTTTATATCCCAACTCAATATTCAAACGATGAGAGTCTTGTTCGTATGCCCATGTTTGATGAATTGCAATTTTTGCTTTGGGCACGCATAGTCTTAGATACTCAACTATTTTATTAAGATATGGTTGATAAGTTTCATAGTAAGGTGATTCAGAACTAACTTGTTGAATCGTTACAACATCCCAATCACGATTTAAAAGTGCATCTTTTAATGATACCTTAAATCCTGTGCTTTCTCCATTCATTTCAAGCATATATGCTCTTTCCTCACTTAACATATTTCTATAGTGAAGTGATAGAGGACATCCTCCTATATAAAGGTTGAATGTGTTAAGAGTACATCCATCAGCCTTTGAAATCCTATGCAGATATCTATGAGCATCCTGAGAAAAGCTATTTCCTATTGATAAAATATTCATTTTTTAACTACTCCACTTTTCAATATTTTTCGACAATCTTTATATAAAGACTGTATAATTTAGATGCCAATGTTTTTAGCCAAATTTTGAACTAAAGTTCAAATGGAAATTACTTCATATTGTCAGCAGTTATAAATGTAAAGCCGTTGTCCTTCAGAATTTTACCTGCAAGGTATGTTTTATCTGCATAATCGTTCTGGTAAGCATAGTAATCGGGATAAAAATACTGTTCATGATTTGCAATACCGACATACTCGTAATCTTTCAGTTCGTCAAGTTTTTCCTCAAGACTTTCTAAAGTAAACAGATTAAGACACGGACCGTCAGCAAGGCGTTTAAAATAAAGACCGGTTCCGTCGTCATAAAGCGAGGCGTTTTTCCATATTATCTTACTATGCTGCTCAGCATTGATGTAGTTATAAGAACATATCGAAGCTGTTATTGCCTTGTTATTTGTATTGCGTGTGAAAAGCATAGTTTCAGGCTGTCTGTTTTGTTTAAGTCTTGCTGCATGTCCATAAGGAAGGGACGAGTTATCACCATTAAATTCATATCTTTCACCTACACTGGGGGATAAAAACTTTACTCCACAGTCCTTAAGTGCCCTGCATCCCGCTTTACTCATGGCTCCCCAATGAAGAATAACAGCGTTTGATAGTGATTTTTCTCCTGCAAAACGAATTATTTCGTTCTTAACTGCGGTGTAATTGTTTTTCGCATCCTCGTATGATATGTTTATATAAGGATAATCCGGAAATTCCTGTTTTGCATGAAAAGCAAATTTCAGCCAGTTTGAATTATCCTCAAATTCTTTTTTATATCTATCCGTTACCTCTGTAAGCGTAAACTCGTCATCGCCATAAAAGAAATCTGTTCTGTAAAAGACATTCAGCTGAACAGTCATGCCATAGTCTTCGTTAGCTTTCTTCAACATCTTAAAAAAACTGTTACAAAAAACCGAATCAGCTTTTTGTCGGGTTATATCCCTGAGACACCATATTACATCATCAATAAAATAAAAAGCTTGCTTACTCATTTCCAATCTCCTTTTCTTTTCTTTGATTTTATTTTATTATATAACAAACCCCCGAGAATTTCAATATTTTTACTCAATTTCTTCTTCCTCTTTTAGCCCTTTTCCACATATGGATTGTTAAATTTTTAACAATATGCTGCCTGTTCCTTTCTTTTTCAAAAAAGTATAGCAAAAATGGAAATTATGTGTTACAATATAATCAGGAAAATTTTTGCGTAAAGCAGGGTGATAAAAATGAAATCATTTTTAGATTTTATGAAAAACAATATTGTGGTAATTGACGGCGCTATGGGCACTATGCTTCAGAAATCTGGTCTTAAATTAGGCGAGATTCCTGAAAGTTTTAACATAACAAATCCCGACGTAATTACCGACATTCACAAACAGTATTTTAAAGCAGGTGCTAATGTTATTACTGCCAACACCTTTGGGGCAAGTCCCTTAAAGTTAAAAGGCTCACTTTTCACCTGCCGTCAGATTGTAACCTCAGGTGTTCAATTGGCAAAATCCGTTACCGGTAATAAAGCGTACGTTGCATTAGACATTGGTCCCCTTGGAGAAATGTTAAAACCCATGGGCACACTTTCTCACGAAGACGCTTACCAATACTTTAAAAAACAGATTATATACGGTGCCGAGGCAGGTGCCGACCTTATAATTATAGAAACCATGACAGACTTAACAGAAGCAAAACTTGCCTGTCTTGCGGCGAAAGAAAACAGCAGTCTTCCAATAATTTGCACAATGTCCTTTGAAGAAAACGGACGAACTTTTACGGGATGTCTTCCCTCTGCTGCAGCGCTTACGTTATCACCCCTTGCAGATGCCGTAGGTGTTAACTGTTCAATCGGGCCTGACAAACTGGCTCCCATTATTGAAGAGTTTTTAAAATATTCAACTGTACCTGTTTCAATAAGTCCCAACGCAGGTATGCCGAAAGACGTTGACGGACAAACTGTTTACGACACCGACAGTTCCACTTTTGCAAAGCACATTGAAAAATTACTTGATATGGGTGTAGCATTGGTTGGTGGTTGTTGCGGAACCACACCCCAGTACATTGAAAAAGTAAAACAGGTTGTTGCCACCAAAAGAAAAAAGACAATAACAAAGCCGGAAATTACCGCTCTTTGTTCTGCCACAAAAACGGTTGTTGCAGATATGCCCTTAATTATTGGAGAACGAATTAACCCAACAGGCAAAAAACTTCTTAAACAGGCGCTTATTGACGGTGATTACAACTACATTATTTCTCAGGCAGTATCACAGATTGATGCAGGTGCTCACATATTAGACGTCAACACAGGTCTCCCCGAAATTGACGAGGAAAAAGTGTTAAAAGAAGTTATAACTGAAATTACTTCAGTTACAGATACGCCATTACAGATAGACAGTTCAAACCCCAAAGCCATTGAAACTGCACTTCGCACTTATACAGGCAAAGCAATCGTAAACTCCGTAAACGGCGAGAAAAAATCAATGGACAGTATTTTGCCACTTGTTAAAAAATATGGTGCGGCAGTTGTTGTACTGACTCTTGACGAAAACGGAATTCCAGACACCGCAGAAAAACGTGTTGAGATTGCAAAAAAAGTTGTAAAAAGGGCAACTTCTTTAGGTATCCCCAAAACTGACATTATTGTTGACTGCTTAACCCTTACCGTGTCAGCCCAGCAAAAAGAGGCAGCCGAAACCTTAAAGGCAATTACTATGGTAAAAGAAACCCTGGGTGTAAAAACAGTGCTTGGTGTTTCGAATATTTCATTTGGTCTGCCAAGACGTGACATTATAAACGAAACCTTTCTGGCTCAGGCACTACTTGCAGGACTTGATTTTGCAATTATCAATCCCAACCAAGAGGGTATGACAAGCAGAATTTTCGCACACAATGTAATTAAAAATATTGACAGTAACTGCGAACAGTTTATAGTCCGTTATTCAGCAGAAAAAACCGAGCAACAAACAGCTGCCGAAATGTCCTTAAAAGACATTGTTATTGGTGGTTTTAAAGACAGCGCTTATGCAGAAACAGTAAAACTGTTAGTAGATAACACAGGGATTGACATAGTTGACAATCACTTAATACCTGCCCTTGACGTAGTTGGTACAAAATACGAAAAAGGAGAAGTATTTTTACCACAACTTATAAGAAGTGCAGAAACTGTTCAGGAGGCTTTTAAATGTATTAAAGCCACTATGGAATCAAACAGTACGCTTAACAAAGGCACAATCGTTATTGCTACAGTTAAAGGTGATATTCACGATATCGGCAAAAACATAATTAAAGTGATATTGGAAAACTACGGGTATAAAATTATTGACCTTGGCAGAGATGTTGATAAAACCACAATACTTGATGCACTAAAAGAAAACAGTGTAACTTTACTTGGTTTAAGTGCTCTTATGACAACAACAGTTAAATCTATGGAGGAAACAATTTCTTTTGTTAAAGAGCATTGTCCTGACACTAAAATAATGGTTGGCGGAGCAGTACTCAACAAACAGTACGCAGACCAGATTGGTGCAGACTACTATGCAAGAGACGCAAAAGAGGCATCGGAAGTTGCCAAAATTCATTTTAAGGAATAATACAATGAAAACAGAAACTATAAAAAAAGGTCTTAACTATAACGGTAATGTCATTTTACTTGACGAAACCGAGTCAACAAACACTTATGTTTTATCAAGCAAACTGAATACAGGTGATATTGTAGTTGCAAAAAAGCAAACAAAAGGGAAAGGCAGAACAGGCAAGGCTTGGGTATCAAACAAAAACTCTATTGCCATGAGTATTGCAGTAAATAATGACATTACTCCCGAGCAACTGATTAAAGTTCCCCTTATATTCGGCGTTGCTGTATGTAATACTTTAAAAGAAATATCTGGTCTTGACGTAAAGATTAAATGGCCAAACGATATTGTATATAACAAAAAGAAACTTTGCGGAATACTGTGCGAGGCAAAAACAGACGGTGCAGTATGCGGTGCAGGAATAAACGTTAACGATACAGAATTTCCGAAAGAAATAGAAAATATTGCAACATCTTTAAAACTTGAAACAAATAAAGACTATGACAGAAATGAAATTATATATAAGGTTGCAAACAAATTCCACAATCTTATATCAAAAGGATACATCATTCCCGAAAACTTTGCAGACCTTTGTGTAAACATTGGCAGAGACGTTGTGGTAATTGTAAACAGCAAAGAAATTAAAGGCATATGCAAAGGCGTTGACGTATCAGGTGCGTTGATTGTTGCAACAGACAACGGCGATATTGTCATCAATTCAGGAGAAGTTTCTGTAAGAGGTTTTTATGGATACTATTAATTGTTCCACGTGGAACAATGTCGAAATATCTAAAATAATGTTCCACGTGGAACATTATTTTTTTTATTTGTTCAAAACCTATTGAAATTCATAAATGTTCGTTGTATAATATAATAAAGGCAGGTGAAATTATGAAAACAATAGCAATCGCAAACCAAAAAGGCGGTGTTGGCAAAACCACCACATCAGTAAACTTGTCCGCTTGTCTTGCGGAAGCAGGGAAAAAGGTTCTTGTTATTGACAGCGACCCTCAGGGTAACACAACAAGCGGTCTTGGCATAGATAAGAACAGTGTTGAAAACTCAGTATATGACGTACTTATTAACGGCAAAAAGTTTACCGATGTCATTGTTAAAACAAGCTGGAAAAACCTTGACCTTTGTCCATCGAACATTGACTTGTCAGGTGCAGAGGTTGAACTTGTTGACAAAGACAAACGCGAATATATATTAAAGGAAGCAATTAAGGAACTGGGAGAGATTTATGATTTTATTATAATCGACTGTCCTCCGTCACTTACATTGCTTACAGTAAATGCTTTTACTGCAGCTAACACAGTATTAATTCCTATACAGTGCGAATACTATGCATTAGAGGGTCTTGCAGAATTAACAAAAACAATTAAATCTGTAAGAATGGGACTTAATCCTGATTTGGACATTGAAGGTGCATTACTTACAATGTTTGATATAAGAACAAATTTATCTGTAGATGTTGTTGAACAGGTTAAACTTGTAATGCCTAAAAAGGTATTTAAAACAGTTATACCAAGAAATGTAAGGTTATCGGAAGCACCAAGTTTCGGCGTACCTGTAATATATCACGACAGTTCTTCAACAGGTGCAAAATGCTACAGAGAACTTGCAAAAGAAATAATTAAAAACAATAAGAAACGGAGATGATTGTATGGCTAAAAAAGGCGGATTAGGCAAAGGTACTGCCGCTTTATTCTCTGACATCACAGAAAACCTGCAGTCTAAAAACAGCGTTGTAAATTTAAAAGTAATAGACGTACAACCTAATGCCGAGCAGCCAAGACGTTATTTTGACGAAGAAAAAATGGAGGCACTTTCCGACTCCATAAAGGCAAACGGCATCATTCAGCCAATCATTGTTGTACCTAAGGACGGTACATATATGATAGTTGCAGGGGAACGCAGATGGCGTGCCGCTAAAAAAGCAGGTCTTAAAGAAATTCCTGCAATTATTCAGGACTACACCTACGACAAAGTTATGGAAGTGGCGTTGATTGAAAACTTACAGAGAGAAGATTTAAACCCCGTAGATGAAGCGTTAGGTTACAAAACACTTATGACAACCTTTGATTTGACGCAAGAGCAGATAAGCGAAAGAATAGGCAAAAGCAGAAGTGCCGTTGCAAACTCGCTACGTCTTTTAAATCTTCCTGATGACGTACTTGATTTATTAAAGGAAGGAAAAATTTCAGAAGGTCACGCAAAAGTAATACTTGCACTTGAAACTAACGAGGACAGGTCTTTGGTTGCTATGACTGTTTACAAAAAAGGCTTAAGCGTAAGGGAAACAGAGTCTTTGGTACGTCTTAAACTTAAACCCGCAAGAAGAATTGTTAAACCAAACCCCGACCTTGTTCACTATATTGCAGAACTTGAAGACAACATTTCAAAGTCAATGGGTACAAGAGTAAAAATCCGTCACTCAGGGGGCAAAGGTAAAATTGAAATTGAATATTATTCAAACGATGAGTTTGACAGAATAATGGAAATTTTACAAAAGTAGAGAAAAAGTCGCCTTTTAAATTTAGTTGTGTCAAACAAACGAAATAGAAGTAATGTGATTTTACGAAAAACAACAAAAATTGAACACAGAGCGTTTTTGGGCGTATTTTACGGAGGTGGAATTTTTGAAGAAATTCAATGTGAAAACTTTAGTTGCCTTTGCAATAATTTTTTCCGTTACTATTATAATGATACTTTTTGCAGGAACTTTAGACGGTGCAGTTAAAACAGAATTTGACAACCCTAAAATTACAGACGAAATGTTTGTACCGGGAAGCGTAATTGCACTTTCTGACAAAATCGGCGTTTTGTCAGACGAACTTGCAGACAAAAAAGAAGAGATTGATTTGCTGACAGAGGAGTTAAAAATCGCAAATGCAGAAATAGATTTATACAAACAGTTCGGAGATATTATTTCCTTAATAAATAACGGAGAACTTGATAAGGCAAAAGAATTACTTTCAGAAATTAAGGAAGAGGATTTAAGCGACAATGCAATAAATATTTATAATTTAATTACAAAGGAGATAGAAGAAAATGCTTGACATCAAATTATTAAGAGCACAACCCGAAATGGTAGTAGAGCAATTAAAAAGAAGAAATTTTGACCTTGATTTAACAGAGTTTACAAAACTTGATGCCGAAAGAAGAGCAGCATTGGTTGAGGCAGAACAACTTAAAAACCAGCAGAACACAGTATCAAAACAAATTCCTGCACTTAAAAAAGAGGGCAAAGATGTTGCTCCGATTTTTGCAGAAATGAAAGAATTGTCTGATAAAGTAAAAGTTTTAGACGACAAAGTAAGAGAACTTGACGAGGCATTAAGACAAATAGTTCTTACAATTCCCAATATTCCAAACGCAGAAGTTCCTGACGGAAACGACGACAGCGACAATCTTGAAATAAGAAAATGGGGAGAGCCCACAAAGTTTGATTTTGAAGCAAAAGCACACTGGGATATCGGTGAAAACCTTGATATATTAGACTTTGGCAGAGCTGCAAAAATTACAGGCTCAAGATTTACAGTGTACAAAGGCTTAGGCGCAGCGCTTGAGAGAGCAATAATCAACTACTTCTTACAGACACATACAACAAAGAGCGGATATACCGAAATATTC
The DNA here is from genome assembly GCA_017646825.1 of Clostridia bacterium. Classification (GTDB taxonomy): domain Bacteria; phylum Bacillota; class Clostridia; order Monoglobales; family Firm-18; genus RGIG1864. The sequence goes on from JAGCLT010000088.1 coordinate 15,202, forward strand.
CCACCGTACATGGTACACAGAAATTCAATGGTTGGTACAGGTCAGTTACCTAAATTTGAAGAAGACGCTTTTAAAGTTGCAAATACAGAATATTTCTTAATTCCTACTGCAGAAGTACCTGTTACAAATCTTCACAAAGATGAAATATTAACTGCAGACCAACTTCCTATTAAATACTGCGCATATTCTGCATGTTTCAGAGCAGAAGCAGGTTCTGCAGGACGTGACACAAGAGGTCTTATAAGACAGCACCAGTTCAACAAAGTTGAGCTTGTTAAATTTGCAAATCCCGACACATCTTATGACGAACTTGAATCACTTACAAACGATGCTGAAAAAGTACTTCAGGGCTTAGGTCTTCCTTACAGAGTTGTACGACTTTGCTCAGGTGATTTGGGCTTTAGTTCAGCAATGACTTATGATATTGAAGTATGGATGCCAAGTTACGGCAGATATGTTGAAATCAGTTCTTGCTCTAACTTTGAAGACTTCCAGGCAAGACGTGCCAACATTAAATTCAAGAGAACTCCTGACTCCAAGCCTGAATTTGTACAC
>JAGCLT010000089.1 GCA_017646825.1 Clostridia bacterium
GGTATAAGCCACATATTTCCCAACATCTGAACATTTGCTATTCTATTTTCAGAACAAAGAACTGCCACTCGTCTTTGAGATATACCCCATTTGTCAGCAGCTTCTCTTGCAGACATAACTTCCATATTTCTATACTCCTTATTTATTATAAGTAATATTATATTCTAAATCTCGAACAAAAGCAATACCAAAAAGAAAAAAGTAATAAAAATGACAGATTTATCACACTGATAAATCTGTCATTTTACTGTCCTTAAGAACACTCGGCATAAGAGCCGTATTTTTTATTCTTCAATTTCTTCTCTTGTAAATATTTCTTCAAATTCCTCTGCATTAATAGTTTCTTTTTCTAACAGCGCTTCTGCAACTCTGTTTAAAGCGTCCATATTGTCTTTGATCAACTTTTCACATCTTTGATAAGCGTTATCAATAATACCTTTGATTTCCGTATCAATTTGAGATGCAACAGTTTCGCTGTAATCTCTTGTTCTTCCGTAGTCTCTGCCGATAAATACTTCCGAATTGTCAGAACCGAATGTCATTGAACCTAAAGTATCACTCATACCATATTTAACAACCATATTTCTCGCAATAGCGGTGGCTCTTTCCAAATCGTTTGACGCTCCTGTTGATATATCGTCAAGAACAAGCTTCTCTGCAACTCTACCGCCAAGCAATACAACAATTTCGTCTTGCATTTCAGTTTTTGAAGCATAGAATTTATCCTGAGAAGGTAGTGACAGAGTGTAGCCCCCTGCTCTTCCTCTCGGAATAATTGACACCTGATGAACAGGGTCCTGAGTAGGAATAAGTCTTGTAACAATTGCGTGACCTGCTTCGTGGAATGCAGTTAATTCTTTTTCCTTTTTAGTTATTACTCTTGCCTTTTTCTCAGGTCCTGCAATAATCTTAATTATTGCATCTTCAAATTCAGGCATACCGATTTTTGTTTTATCTCTTCTTGCTGCTAAAAGTGCCGCTTCGTTAGTTAAGTTTTCAAGGTCAGCACCTGAAAAACCTGCAGTAGTTTTGGCAAGTGTTTCTAAATTAACGTCATCATCTAACGGTTTCTTTCTTGTGTGAACACCTAAAATTGCTTCTCTGCCCTTTAAGTCGGGAGTACCTACAACAACCTGTCTGTCAAATCTGCCCGGTCTTAATAATGCAGGGTCTAAAATGTCAGGTCTGTTAGTTGCGGCAATTACAATTACGCCCTGGTTATCACCAAAACCATCCATTTCTACAAGCAATTGATTTAGTGTCTGTTCTCTTTCGTCGTGACCGCCGCCTAAACCTGCGCCTCTGTGACGGCCTACCGCATCGATTTCATCAATAAACACAATGGCAGGTGAGTTTTTCTTCGCCTGTTCAAATAAGTCTCTTACACGGGAAGCACCCACACCTACAAACATTTCAACAAAATCAGAACCGCTTATGCTGAAGAAAGGAACTCCTGCTTCACCAGCTACTGCTTTTGCAAGTAATGTTTTACCTGTTCCCGGAGGGCCTACCAAAAGTACGCCTCTGGGTATTCTTGCACCTAAGCTCATAAACTTGCCGGGTGCTTTTAAAAATTCAACAACTTCTTCGAGTTCTGCTTTTTCTTCGTCAGCACCTGCAACGTCTTCAAACTTATATTTTTTACTTTCTTCGTTAAGCATTTTGGCTTTTGACTTGCCAAACTGCATTGCTTTGCCTCCGCCGCCCTGTGCCTGGTTGATAAAGAAAATCCAGAAAAGAATAAATATAATTATCATTACCAATGTGGGAAGCATTGAAATCCACCAGGGGGTGACTTCAGGTGGCTCGGGATTGAACACAAGTTTTCCCGAATCCATTTGTGCCCTTATTGTTGTTCCCAAGTCAGCGTAAAACTGTTCAAGAGGCGGTATGGTAACTTCCATTTTTGTACCGTCTTCCATCAGCGCAACTGCCGTCTGCTCAATAACGGTTAATTTTTTTACACTTTCGTTGTTAACTGCAGTATATAAATCTGTGTAAGTTTTTGGTTCTGCAGGCGGTGTACTTGCATACAGACTGAATATAACCAGAATTACTGCAAACAACAATACATAAAACCCTATGTTTTTAATATGTTTGTTCATTTTTACCTATCCTCGTCCTCTCTTATTTCTCATATACGCTTCTTTTTAGTACTCCAAGATAAGGAAGATTACGATACTGCTCATCGTAGTCAAGACCATAGCCCACAACAAATTCATCAGGAATATGGAATCCTATAAAATCTGCCTGAACTGCTTTTTTACGTCGTGCAGGTTTATCGAACATCATTGCAGTTACGATGCTTTTTGCCCCTCTTCCTTTTAACATTTTCATTATTTCGTGCAAAGTTTCGCCTGTGTCAATAATATCCTCTAACAACAGTATATTTTGCCCTTCCACTTCTAATTCAACATCTTTTTTTATAACAAGTTTACCTGAAGAAATAGTTCCCGAACCGTAACTTGACGCACAAATAAAATCAAGGGAAACAGGCATATCCAGTTGCTTAATCAAGTCAACAGCAAATACCACACTGCCCTTTAAAACTGATACAACTACTACGGGCTCACCATTAAAATGTTTGTTAATTTCCTTTGCCATTTCTCTGACACGGGCTTTTAACTGTTCTTCCGTAAACAGTATTCTCTCTACATTTTCATTCATAAATCTCCAACATCCCTTTATTAAGTTTTATCTTTTTACCCCTGGGAAGTTCTGATACACTTCCGCCTCTGTTTTTATCTGCTATCTCTATAATTCCGTCTATGTGTACAAGTCCTACATCAGGACAGTCTTTTAAAAATTCATACAAAATTCTTCTTTTTATTGCTTTATCCAAAACATTAAACTGTTTTACATCAATTTTTGAAATCTCATTATACTCTATTATGCAACTTTTGGCAATAGATTTAACATATTGTTCAAAAAAATTGTTTTCTTCATTTATAATATCCATTGTTCTTACAAGGCTGTCAATACTGCATCTTTTTAAAACTTCGGGAATAACGTTGTGCCGTATGTCGTTTCTTGTGTAATCGTCGCTTTCGTTGGTTATATCAATAACAGGCACGATTTTATTCTCTTTGCTGTAACTCTCTATTTCCTCACGGGTTACAAAAAGTAACGGCCTTATTACATTGTCCCTTTTTGCACTTATGCCACAAAGACCATTAAGACCGCTTCCTCTCATTAAATGCATAAAGAAACTTTCTATGTTGTCATTTGCATTGTGTGCAGTTGCAATAACGCTGTCGGGAAACTGCGATGCCACCCTGTCAAAAAACTCATACCGAACCTGCCGTCCTGCAGTCTCAAAGGAAATCCCGTGTTTCTTTGCATACTGCTCCACATTAACCTTTTCGCCAAAAAACTCCAGTCCCAACTTTTCCGATACAGATTTTACAAATTCCATATCGCTGTCTGCCTCTTTACGAAAATCGTGATTTAAATGCATTACTTTCAAATCAAAACCACGAATTTTTTTAATTTCATTTAAAACATACAGCATACAAAGACTGTCGTATCCTCCCGATACCGCCGCAAGAACTGTTTTTTTGTTTTCAATCAACTGATATTTGTCTATAAAAGAC
>JAGCLT010000090.1 GCA_017646825.1 Clostridia bacterium
ATTAGAAAGAGGTAAAAACTTTGAGTATAAATTTCAGACCGGCAAAAGAAAACGAAAAGCAAAAGATTATAGAGTTTTATGACTATGTAATTGAGGTAAACGGGGCATCACAGTATAATATAAAGTGGCAGAAGAATGTTCACCCCTCCCATGAACTTTTAAATACCTCTGTTGACAACAACGAGCTGTTTATTTGTGAAGAAGAGGGAGAAATACTTGCTGCCTGTATTATGAACAAAAGTTATAACGAGGCTTATGACACTGTTCCCTGGGGTACGGATACAAAAGATATAGGTGTTATTCACGTTCTTGCCACAAGGCCAGACTGTTTTGGTAAAGGCATAGCAACAACACTTATTGACGGACTTAAAAATTATGCAAAAGAAACCGGTATTAAGTCAATACGTCTTGACGTATTAAAATATAACACTCCTGGTATTGTCCTTTACAACAAATGCGGTTTTGTTATGAGAAAAGAAATGATAATGACTATACCCCATTTAGGAGATTTAAACTTTGAACTGTACGAGTTTATTGTATGACAAGAGGAGGTACTTAAATGAAAGTACTGATTGCTGTTGATTCCTTTAAAGGCAGTATGTCCTCAATGGAAGCGGGGAATGCCGTACAAAAGGGAATTAAAATGTGTATGCTTGATGCGGAAGTTAAAATAATGCCTGTTGCCGACGGCGGCGAGGGCACAGTACAGGCACTTGTTTCTGGGTTAAACGGAGAATTACACACTGTAACTGTAAAAAACCCGCTAGGGGAGGATGTTGATGCAACTTACGGAATTTTCGGCAAAACTGCAGTAATTGAGATGTCTGCTGCCGCAGGAATAACGCTTATAGACAAAAGTGAACTTAATCCTCTTGTTACTACTACATACGGTGTAGGGCAGATAATCGCCGATGCCATAAATAAAGGATACAGAGATTTTATTGTGGGCATAGGCGGAAGTGCTACCAATGACGGCGGGGTGGGAATGCTTCAGGCTTTAGGTTTTGAATTTTACGATAAAGAGGGAAAACACGTTCCTTTTGGTGCGCGGGGGTTGGGCAAAATAGTTGGGATTAATGACGAAAATGTAAATCCCGAGGTTTTTGAATGTGCTTTTAATATCGCCTGTGACGTTACAAACCCCCTTTTAGGAGAAAATGGGTGCACCGCTATATACGGACCGCAAAAAGGAGCAAGTGAAGAAGATATAGAAATAATGGAACAGGGTATGAAAAACTACGCTCTTGTTGCAAAAGGAAAATACAAAAATGCAGATGTTAATTTCCCCGGTGCAGGTGCTGCAGGGGGGATGGGCTTTGCATTTATGACATTTTTAAATGGAAAACTCAAGTCGGGAATAGATTTAATACTTGAAAAAACAGAGATTGAAAAATATATTAAAGACGCAGATCTGGTAATTACAGGCGAGGGAAAAATTGACGGACAGACTGTTATGGGCAAAGTCCCTGTAGGAATTGCCAGACTTGCGAAAAAATACGGAAAAACCGTAATTGCATTTTGCGGATGTGCAACAAAAGATGCAAGTGCTTTAAACAACCACGGTATTGACGGAATTTTCCCAATTTTGCGTACTGTGTGTACAGAACAAGACGCTATGAATACCCGAAATGCAATGGACAATTTATCTGATACTGCGCAGCAAGTGATGAATTTATACAGTCATTTATTGGACTAAGCAACTTTATGTGTTAAAATAGACAGGAATGTAAAAGACAGGAGAAATAATATGAAAACAATAGTGAATGACTTGACAAAAGGCAACGTTACAAAACTTCTTATTAAGTTTGCTATGCCGTTATTTTTGTCAAATGCCTTACAGGCAATTTATAATATAGTTGATATGATTGTTGTAGGACAGTATATCGGCGGAGCAGGCATGTCAGCTGTATCGATAGGCGGTGACATACTTCATCTTTTAACCTTCGTGGCAATGGGTTTTTCCTCTGCAGGACAGGTTATTATCGCTCAGGACGTAGGTGCAGGAAATTTTGATAAGGTTAAAAAAACAATAGGTACAATGTTTACATTTTTGCTAATTGCATCTCTTGGCATTTCTGTTATTTGCTACATAATAAGAAATCCCATTTTAAGATGGCTTAACACACCCCAGGAATCTTACAGTTACACAATGGAATATACAGTAATTTGTATAGTGGGCCTTGTGTTTATTTACGGTTACAACATAGTCAGTGCCATTCTTCGCGGAATGGGCGACAGCAAAAGACCTTTTGTTTTTATCGTTATTGCGGCATTGTTAAACATAGTTCTGGACATTTATTTTGTTGCATATTGCGGTATGGAAGTAATGGGTGCTGCTCTTGCTACAGTAATTGGTCAGGCGGTTAGTTTTATAGTTTCAATTATTTATCTTTACAGAAGCAGAGAAAGTTTTTGCTTTGATTTTAAATTAAAAAGTTTTAAAATGGACAAACAGGCTTTGTCCCGTCTTGTTGAATTGGGAGTGCCTATGGCTATACAGGCGGCGGCGGTAAGTTTCTCAAAAATCGTACTTATGGCGTGGATAAATATGTTTGGTGTTGTATATTCCGCATTAGCGGGTGTTTACAATAAAATCAATGTTATGAGTGCCATTATTTCAAACTCATTTACCACTGCAGGAAGTGCTATGGTAGGACAAAATCTCGGGGCAAAGAAATACGAGCGTGTGCCTGAAATATTAAAAACTGTGGCAATTTTCAGTTTCGGAGTTATTGGTGCGTTTTGCGTGGTAATGCTTGTATTCCCCAATCAGGTCTACAGTGCTTTTACAAGTGACCCGTCGGTTCTTGCTGTGGCAGGAATACTTACTGCACCAATAGTGCTTAATTTTATTGGCTCTGCCACAAGAAGCATAAGTTTTTCAATTATTAACGGCTCAGGTAACACAAAACTTAATTTTGCCGTTGCCATAATTGACGGAATTATAAGCAGAATCGGTATTTCTGCACTTTTGGGCTTTACTTTCGGAATGGAATGTCTTGGTTTCTGGTACGGAGATTCAATTGCGGGTTTTGTGCCTATCATTATAGGTATGAGTTTTTATTTATCAGGAAAATGGAAACAAAGGAGAGATTAGAATGAAAACAGTAGTATTTCAGGGGGACTCAATAACTGACTGCGGAAGAAATTACGGTGCAGGGATGAGAAAGGACATTGGACAGGGGTATGCTCTTATTACAAGCGCAAAATTGTCCTACAAAAACCCGGGCAAGTATGAGTTTTACAACAGAGGAATAAGTGGCAACAGAATTGTTGACATTTACGCAAGAATCAAAAAAGACTGCTGGAATTTTAATCCCGATGTTTTAAGTTTACTTGCAGGTATTAACGGTGTTTTGCACGAAGAGGCAGAGCGAAACGGTGTTGATGCAATAAGATTTGAAAAAGTATATGAAATGTTAATTGAAGACACAATTGAAAGATTTCCAAATATAAAAATAATTCTAATGTCTCCGTTTATTACTCGTCACGAATCAAGAGAAGAAAACTGGGATTATTTGTATTCTGAAACACAAAAGCGAATAGAAGCAGTTGAGAGAATTGCAAGAAAATACAATTGTGCTTATATCCCACTGCAGGAAAAGTTTGACGAGGCAATAAAAAAATACCCCGATGTTGAATGGGTGGCAGATGGTGTTCATCCTAATCCTATAGGACACCAGTTGATTGCAGAGGCGTGGATTGAAGCATTTAAGGAGATTGAAAAATGATATTTAATGCAACGTTAAGTCAGATGCTGTTCTTGTTTTTGCTGATAATTATCGGCTATATACTTGCAAAGTTAAAACTTGTTCCGGACAATTCGGAAAGGGTTCTTTCAAAACTTGAAAATTACTTGTTTTTACCGGCACTTATTTTAGGCACTTTTATTACCAACTTTACTGTGGAGAAATTGTCAGTTGCCAAAGATTTGCTTGTTGGAAGCATCATAATTGAGGCAGTAGTAATTTTCATTTCGGTTTTTGTTGTAAAATTGTGCAGCCGTGACAGTTATGTGAGAAACATATACCTGTATGGACTTTGTTTTCCAAATTTTGGTTTTATGGGAAATGTAATAGTGTCTGCACTGTTTCCTGAAATTTATACAGAGTATGTTATTTTTACACTTGTTTTGTGGGCGGGAATATATCTTTGGGGAGCACCCGTATTACTAATTGGAAATAACGGTGAAAAAACTTCTTTTGCTCATAGATTAAAGGCTTTTTTAAACCCTATGTTTATTGGAATGATACTGGGTATAGTTATAGGTATTGCAAAAATACCGGTGCCAAAGTTTGTTATCAATACGGTTAATTCATTAGGTGCTTGTATGTCACCTGTGGCAATGATTTTAACAGGTATGACGGTGGCAAGATATAATTTAAAAGAAATAATAAGTATAAAGAGCGTTTATGCGGTTACTGTGTTAAGGCTTTTGGTTTATCCGCTGGTATTTCTTGCTGTTGTAAAGTTTGTACCAATGGAACAGACGCTTTTGATTTGTGCTTTGTGTTCTCTTGCGATGCCTCTTGGACTTAACACGGTTGTTATACCAAGTGCATACGGAAAGGATACCAGAGTTGCCGCAGGAATGGCGATAATCTCCCACTTATTTTCCTGCATAACAATTCCTTTGATTTTTATGATTTTAAATAATATTTGAGGTCAATTATTATGAAAACGGGTTTTAGTAAAAGATGCATTACTCCGCCTTATGGAATTGCAATAGGCGGATATTTCAGACCAAGGAGAGTAAAAGGGGTTTTAGACGATTTGTATGCCAGAGTTGTTGTTTTTGATGACGGAGAATCCTACGCAACAATAATTACTCTTGATTTAATCGACTTACCTGAAAATATGTTTGAAAGAATTAAAGATGCAATTCCTGATACACATTGTATGTTTTTACAAGGTTGCGAGGGTGATGTTAATCATCACGATGTTCACCTCTCAAAGGCAAGAGCAGAAGTTAATAAAAAAAGAGCAAACTATCCCTATTCTATTTCAGAGTATATGGGCAGAGTTCTTGCAGGTGCAGTGATTTCTGTGTCTTCCTTAACAGAAGAAGTAAAAGCAGACAAATTGTCCTTTAAAGTACGTATTGTTGATTTGCCATCATATCAGCAAAATGAAAAACTTGAAGAAGCAAAAGCGTTGTATGATTTATACAGAAGAGAGGGCAGAGATGCACTTCCCTACGAAGGTATGGAAATAGAAACAGTTCTTGGGGAAGCATCAAGAATTATCAAGCTTGAAAATGGACCATTGTCATTCGCGTACACATTGTCTGCAATAAAAATCGGCGATATGGTGTTTGCAGGAATTGGCGGTGAAGCCTTTACAGATATAGGAAACAGAATAAGAGACAATTCACCTTATGAAAACACGGTTGTATGCTGTCTTACAAACTGCACAGGCGGTTATATTCCGACTTCTGTGGCATATGAAGAGGGCGGTTACGAAGCAAGAAGTTCAAAATTAGCCCCAGGCGGAGACAACATTATTGTTGACGGCATTCTGGATTTAATCAAAGAATTATAATACATCGGAGATGATTTAATGCCAACACCAGAAGAGTTTAAAGAAAAAGGATATGTGTATTTCGGATATTTTCCTCCCGAAATGGAAAGCGAGGATATATACCCCCATTACATAAAAGAAGAAGTGGAAGATACGGTGCAAAAGATTAAATCGTATCAGAATGAAAATACAGTTACTTTCGGGTTTATGACAGATTTGCATTATGCACCAACCAACGACCACGATATATGTCTTTCACGTACAGTTAACGCATATAAAGTAATTGCAAAACAAGTGGGGTGCGATACACTTCTTTTAGGCGGTGATTTAGGTGCAAACGGAAACAAGCAGTTTGCAACTGAGGCTTTTGTAAGATTTCACAAGCATTTTGACGGAGTAAGACATTTCCCTATTACGGGAAATCACGATGACAACACAATATGGCAAAAGTGTATAGACTCACCGACCTCTGACCACCACTTTACACATAAGGAATTATATGAATTATTATTTTCACACCTGCCGGAGTACGGAATTGAAACAGGCGGAGAGGACATTTTATACTACTATGTTGATGATACAGAAAATAAAATGCGTTACATCTGCCTTGACATAAGTGACATACCTTTTATTATGGAAGATGGCAACCTGAAATACAGAGGACAAAATA
>JAGCLT010000091.1 GCA_017646825.1 Clostridia bacterium
GGTAATTGATGAAGCTGTATATTACTTTAATTATATAAAACCGGTACGAAAGCTAAAAAGAAAACCGCCTGTTCAATACAGACTTGAACAGGCAGCTTAAAATATTCTTTTTTTGTGTCTACAAAGTATTGACTACTTCAAGGCTATCCTCTGTCTTTATTTTTATCAAGCATAGTAAGTGAAATTCGTTTTTTAGGCACATCAACAGACAGTACCCATACAGTAACAACATCTCCCACCTTTAAAACTTCGGACGGGTGTTTAATGTATCTGTTTGTAATCTGCGAAATGTGAACAAGCCCGTCCTGATGAACTGCAATGTCAACAAATGCACCAAAATCAACAACATTCCTTACAGTTCCTTTTAATTCCATACCTGGTTTTAAATCCTCCATACTAAGTATGTCGGACCGAAGCATGGGCGGGGGTAATTCGTCACGTAAATCACGCCCAGGTTTTAATAACTCTTCAATAATATCTTTTAATGTAGGTACGCCTATTCCAAGAATTTCCGCAACATTAGTCAGTCCCTTTTCCTGTACCTTTTCCTTTAAATTGTTAAGAGCATTTTTTGTAACATCTTTTTCTGAAAACCCGAATAAATCAAGCATCTTCTTTGCTGCATCATAGGACTCAGGGTGAACAGAAGTATTGTCTAAAATATTTTTCCCATTTGGAATTCTTAAAAAACCTGCGCATTGCTCATAAGCCTTTGGACCAAGTTTAGGCACTTTTTTAAGCTCAGCCCTTGAAGTAAATTCACCGTTTTCTTCCCTATATGCAACTATGTTTTTAGAAACCGCTGATGTGATGCCTGAAACATAAGACAAAAGAGACGGCGATGCGGTATTTAAGTCAACACCAACCGAGTTAACGCAAGTTTCAACAACACCGCATAAAGTTTCGTCAAGGCGTTTTTCAGGCAAATCGTGCTGATACTGACCAACCCCTATTGATTTAGGGTCAATCTTTACAAGTTCTGCTAATGGATCCTGCAATCTTCTTGCAATAGAAACTGCGCTTCGCAAAGATACGTCAAAATCGGGAAATTCCTGTGCACCTAATTTTGATGCAGAATAAACTGACGCTCCAGCCTCGTTTACCATCATATATGAAACAGGTCTGTCAAGTTCCTTTATTAAATCAGCAACAAACATTTCGGACTCTTTTGATGCCGTACCGTTGCCTATTGATATTACATCAACGTTATGTTTGCTAATAAGCATTTTTAACTTTTCTTTTGCTTCCTCCGTTTTGTTCTGGGGAGGGGTTGGGTAAATTACTGTAGTATCCAAAACCTTGCCCTGTGCATCAACAACTGCGATTTTGCAGCCTGTTCTGTATGCCGGGTCTAAACCTAATGTAACTTTGCCTTTAATAGGAGGTTGCATAAGTAACGGCTTTAAGTTAAGACCAAAAATTTTTATTGCCTGTTCACTTGCATTGGCTGTAAGTTCACTTCTTATTTCTCTTTCAACTGACGGGAAAATAAGACGTTTGTAACTGTCGTTTGCGCAAAACAGGACCAGTTCTGATGTGTAGGTGTCAGAAGTTACAAAGGCGTCTGTTAAAATCTTAATAGCAGATCCCTCGTCAACTTCAACAGAAACTTTCAAAAACTCTTCTGCTTCCCCTCTGTTTATAGCAAGAATTCTGTGACTTGGTATTTTTCTTACAGGCTCTCTATATTCGTAATACATACTGTAAACAGAATCTTCCTCTTTTGCGGCAACTGATACAATATCGCCTGTTCTTGTAAACAAATCACGGAGTTTTCCTCTTACGGCAGCATCGTCAGATATAATTTCGGCAATAATGTCACATGCACCGTTAATTGCATCTTCCGAACTTTCTACACCTTTTTCCAAATCTATAAAGGTTTCTGCAAGTTTCACAAAATCTTCCTCGTTTAATTTCTGCTCCATAAGTTGGTCTGCAAGAGGCTCTAAACCCTTTTCTTTTGCAACTGTGGCTCTTGTACGTCTCTTTTGCTTATAGGGACGGTAAATGTCCTCCAACGCCGCAAGCGTTTGTGCCTGTTCTATTGCAGACATTATTTCGTCTGTCATTTTTTCCTGTTCCGTAATGGAATTAATTATTTCTTCTTTTCTCTTTTCAAAATTTCGAAGATAATTAAGGCGGTCGGCAAAATCTCTTAAAACCTGGTCATCGCAACTGCCGTGCATTTCCTTTCTGTAACGTGCTATAAAAGGAATTGTATTACCGTCGTCAATTAAAGAAATAATATTATTAACAAATTCTTTTTTAATGCCGAACTCACTTTGGAGTATTGATGAAATATCCATATTCTTTCCTCCTAAAACAAAAACCGCCAAGGCGGTTTTTATTTACTAATTATATTTATTCATTGAATACGTTATACCCTCTGTTAACAAGTCTTCAATTATTTGGGGCATAATTTTAGCAACTTCTATTAATTGCTTCGTTTCTTCTTTTGAAAAATCCTGCAAAACGTAGTCAACCAAATCGCAATCAGGTTTTCCTACCCCTACTCTTACCCTTGGAAAACTTTCAGTTTTTAAATGGCTTATGATATTTTTCATACCGTTATGGCCCCCTGCACTTCCGTTTGCTCTTATTCTTAACTTCGCAACATCAAGGGCAATATCGTCGTAAATAACTATAACATTTTCGGGGTCAATTTTATAAAACTTAGCAAGTGCCCCAACGCTTTCGCCGGATAAATTCATATATGTCTGAGGTTTAACAAGGACAACATTTTTGCCCTTAATTTTTCCCTCACCGATTAGTGCATTACACTTACTTTTTTTAATTTTAATATCATAATAAGATGCAACGGCTTCAATCATTTCAAAGCCAACATTGTGTCTTGTATTAACGTATTTTTTGCCGGGATTACCGAGACCGACAATCATTGTTCTTTGTGTATTAGCTGAAAAGCGGGCTAATGGCAACATCGTCATAAATTCTTTCAATAGCATCTGCAAAAACGTTTGCAACAGATAAAGTGGTAATCTTGTCTAACTGTTTTTCTTTTGGCAATTCAATAGTATCTAAAAGTACAAGTTCTTTAATAGGTGCTTTTTCAAGTCTTTCAATAGCAGGACCTGACAATACGGCGTGAGTTGCACAAGCATAAACTTCTTTTGCACCTCTGTCCATAAGTGCCTGAGCACCGTTACATATTGTACCTGCAGTATCAATCATATCGTCAACCAAAATAATTCTCTTGTCTTTAATGTCGCCGATGATGTTCATAACTTCTGAAACATTTGGTTTTGGACGTCTTTTATCAATAATAGCAATTGTAGCATCTAATTTCTCAGCAAACTTTCTTGCTCTTGTAACGCTTCCAAGGTCGGGAGATACAACAACAACTTCATCTTCCATACCTTTAAATTTTTCCTGGAAATAAGGTGCAATAATAGGTGCACCTAAAAGGTGGTCAACAGGAATATTGAAAAATCCCTGAATTTGAGGAGCATGTAAGTCCATAGTAAGTACACGGTCTGCGCCGGCTGTAGTAAGTAAGTCTGCAACAAGTTTAGCAGAAATCGGGTCTCTCGCTTTTGCTTTTCTATCCTGTCTTGCATAACCGAAATAAGGAATAACTGCAGTGATTCTGCCAGCAGATGCTCTTTTAAAAGCATCAATCATAATTAATAGTTCCATCAAGTGTTGATTTACAGGATATGATGTAGATTGTACTAAGAAAACGTCAGAACCTCTTACTGTTTCGTTGATATCAACACCAATTTCTCCATCACTGAACAATCTTGCACAGGAATTACCAACAGGAACACCTACGATGTTTGCAATGCTTTTTGCAAGTTCAGGATTTGCGCTTGCAGAAAATACTTTAATGTTTTTACCGTGTGTTATCATTTGAACTACTCCTCCTATAATTTATCTTAAATATATAATAACATAAATTAATACAAAAATCTACACTAATTTACAAAAATTATATAAATTCTCTGCCATAATAAAAGAGGTATTGTTGTGCAAAACCGCCAAATTTTCCAAACTTGTCCTTAATAAACAAATCAAAGTCCTTGGCGTCCACATTATATAAATTGTGAAGAATCTTTTTAATCCAGACATCTTTTGGGAAAACGTCAAATTTCTGATATGCAAAGAGTAAAATGCAGTCAGCGACCTTATCCCCTATTCCTTTTATTTGCTTTAAATACTCACGCCCGTCAGTAGAATCCATACTGTAAATCTTTTCTAAATCTATTTCCCCTGACGCAATCTTTTTTGACGCATCAATAATGTATTTAGCACGAAAACCGCTTCTTATTACTGACAAGTCTTCAACAGTCAGCTTGCTTAAAACTTCTGGTGTGGGAAACTTGTAAGAACCGTCAATAATCTTTTCACCAAAGTTTTCACACAATGATTCAATTATTTTTTTAATTCTTGGAATATTGTTGTTGGCAGAAATTATAAAAGAAATTACAGTTTCAAAGGGTTGTTGTTTTAACAGCCTGATTCCATAGCCGTGTTTGGTAGCAACATTTAATATTTCGTCATTTGAAAACAAACTTTTTACTTTTCCGTAATCTCTTTCTAAATCAAAATATTCAGTGATAAAACTATCATCATCACAAATTATTTCAACACCGTTTTTTGTATCTTTTGCCGTCATTATATAATCACCCACAACGGCTTTATATACTCCCTTTTCGTCTTTGCTCCAACGAAAACACTGACCGCATTCAAAAATATGTATTAAATTAAAGTCTGATAAATCTGTAATTAACATAAATACCTCTTTATTTTTGGCAAAATATATGCTAAAATATATATAAACTACGAAAGGAAAAAATAATATGAAAGAATCAATATATACAATTCCAATAAATGAAGCCTTTTCTTCTGAATGCCATTGTCCTCTGTGTTCCATATACGAAAAACTGGAAGACGACCTTGTAGAAGCGTCTGTGGGCGCTGCAATGATGGAGCCTGACAGAAGAATAGAAACAAATGAAAAGGGCTTTTGTAAAAAGCATATAGAACAAATGTCATTAAAAAAGCAAGTGCTTCCTCTGTCTTTAGTTTTGCAAACACATATCCGTCAGCAGATTGACACCATTTTTAATATGCAGTCAAAACCAAGAATGTTTTCCAAAGGCAAAAAGGAAACTGCACAAAAAATTTCACAGTATATTGACGGCGTAAAAAGCAGTTGCTATATCTGCAACACCCTTGAAGCCCAGATGCAAAGATACGCCGAAAATATTGTTTATATGTGGAAAAAAGACGAACAATTCAAAAGCAAATTCTCCGAAAAAAGTTTTTGTGTAAATCACTTAAAACTGCTTTTGGATATAGCAGTTAAAGATTTGGGTGAAAACCATTTCAACACTTTTTTTGACATACTTCTTAAAAATGCAAAAGCATCTTATGAAAAATCCTATAACGATATAACAGACTTTGTAAACTCCTTTGATTACAGATTTAAAGGTGAACTGTCACAAGATACCAAAACAGCCACCAGAACTGTAATTGACAAGTTTATTTACTGAATCTGTTTATTATATAGTTGTTTGCATCATTTTCAATACTATCATCAAGCGGGGTTAATGTAACCTCGCTGTATTTATTTTCTAAAGTTTTCTTTAGTATATAGTCGCAAAGTTGTGGGTTTTTAGGAAATAACGGACCGTGAAGATTTGTCCCTATTACGTTTTTATAAATAACGCCCTCGGTTACTCCGTTACCAAAAGTAACTTTGCCTAATGGCTTTAAATCACCTGTATCAGTAACTGTAGAATGATTTTCAAAACCCACAACCGGCATATCAAGAAAGTCTGTATCTAAAATAACATTACCTACATATCGCTTGTTTGCCTTTTTTGTAGTAATATCTAAAATCCCAAGACCATCAAGAGTTTCGTTTTCCGTAACAAACTGTTTTCCTAAAATGTGGTACCCTCCGCATACACCGATAACTGTTCCGCCCTTTTCAACAAATGATACAAGTTGTTCATTCATTTCCAAAAGGCGGTTTAAAGCGACTGTTTGCTCTTTATCAGTACCGCCACCTATATAAATTATGTCGGTGTTTTCAAAATCAACGTCTTCATCTATTGAATATTCCCTTACAGTAGCCTCAATTCCACGCCATAAAAGACGGTGCTTTAGAGACAAAATATTTCCCTTGTCGCCGTATAAATTCAATAATTCGGGGTATAAATGTGCTATATTTACTGTCATTTGCTAAGCCCCCTTAAAAAGTTTTGTGTAGAGAATAACACTGTATAGTTAACTAAAACATATAAAACTTCTGCACCGTTGTCGATACAGGACATTATTGCTTCTTTTATATCTTCGTAATCGTATGACTCCCCTAAGTCAGCATATTTGAAGCGGACAGCAAGGTCGTTGTGCCTGATTCCTGATGAAGCCAGTCTTACAACGTTTGCATCTTTTAATTTCTCAAAATCAACGTCGTAAAGCCATGAAATGTCACACCCGTCAGACGGTTTGTCATTTACTGCAACTATAACGTTTTTCTTTCGTTTGTCACATAAAACAGTAGATATTGCCTGATTAAAACCTGCAGGATTTTTAGCAAGGTTTAAAACAGTCTCAATCCCTATATCGAATGTTTCCATTCTGCCAATCTGGGGCTTGTAATTGGAAAGCATTTTCTGGAACAGTTTTGTATCAAGATTTAATGTGTCAAAAATAGCAAACCCCGCTAAAATGTTATAGATATTGTAAAAACCTCTGTAATTTACAGATACCCTCGTGTCTTTAACTGTAAAAGCAAGTCCTTTGGACATATCAACATCTTTTGCACTGTAATTTATATCAGGCCTTGTAAAACTGCAGTTGTCACAATGATAGTTACCAAGATGACCGTAATGATAAAAATCGTAACTTAATTCTTTTCCGCAATTTCTGCAGAATTTTCCGTCTTTAACCTCGTTAAGCGGCTCCCCTGCTTTTTCATTAACCCCAAAGAACACGCACTTTTTTCCAGTTTCCATACCAAAAGATGTAACTAAAGGGTCGTCACCGTTTAAAACAAGAGTAACGTCATCAAGTAAATCAACTGCTTTTTTTAATGCATCGATGGTAATCTCAATAGCACCGTATCTGTCTAACTGGTCACGGAAAAGGTTTGTCACCACCAAAAAATCAGGTTTTAACTGCTTAAATACCTTTAATGTTGATAACTCGTCAACTTCAATACAAGCGTAATCGGCATTAAGTTTTCCGAAAATGTTTGACTTTACTGCAAAAGCAGTGGCAACGCCGTCTATCATATTTGCACCAACATTGTTGCAAACCACATTATCAAATAATGAATAGATTATATTGTTTGTGGTAGTTTTTCCGTTGGTACCGCAAACAACAATTATTTCTTTCTTTACTTGTTTTGATAATCGGGCAATCATATCGGGACAGATTTTCATTGCAAATCTGCCGGGAGCAGAAGAACTTTTAGTCCCCATGATTTTTCCTATTAATATTAATATTTTTGCAACTATTACTGAAAGTGCAAGTCTCAAAGAAATCATTCTCCTTTTTTCTGTATGTAACCGGCTTTTCTAAGTGCAGGTAGTATTGCCAGAGCTATAGTAAAATCTATCGTATGGTGTATCAGTGTACCAACATAAATAACTGTTGCCCAGTCAAGAGAAATATGCATACCAAAGACAGCAAGAGTTTTAGGTGTCATTGGCATTACGCTTAAAAACGGCAATACGGCCACGATTTCCAAAAAGGCATGAACAATCATTGTAACAACACCTGTTAAATATATGTTGCAGTTTTTTCTTAACATAAATACACCAAGCATTGCAAAAGGAATATGCATTGCTGATCTTGTTATTACCCAGGGCATTGACGCACACTTAATTGCAAAGCCAAGCAAAGAGCCGACAGATGTTGCAAGAGCAACAACCGGTGAAATAAACATAGAAATAATTGTAGGTAAATGTGATGCAAAAGTCGCGGTAAAAGGTCCTAATGGAATTGTTGGAAATATGTTAGGAATCAAAATTGATAATGAAGTTAAAAGTGCCGCAACAACCAAATCTTTAGTTTTCATTTTCATTTTTAAACACTCCTTATTTGTAAATACTTGTTACTACACCCTCAACTGTGGAATATTTGCCTTTAATTCCGTAAGTTGAGTTAACATTGATTTTATTGTTTGATGAAGTATAGTAACTGTTGTCGTTTATTTTACCTTGTATTTCAAATGTTAAAGTTATGTTGTAATTATCAGGAACTACTGCGTTAACAGCAGTGCCGTCTGCTTTTTCAATTAACTTTGTAGCGGGTCTCTCTTTGTACTCAATTAAAGTTCCCATATCATCACCGGTCTTTAACGTGTTATAAAAGTTTGTTCCAACGCTGTTGTTAATTGCATCTAAAGTAGTTTTTCTTACATTTTCAATTTCCATAGTGTAGTAAAAGGTATCATTTTGTACTATTGCTTTTCCCTGATCGCCGGAAAATCTTACATAAACACCTGCAAAAACCAGAACTGCCGCAACAATTACAATAATATCAACAATACTAATTTTACCGAATAATCTGCCGTTTTTGTCAATAATCATTACTGTTCGCCTCCTGCTTTTTCAAGATTAACTATAAAACCATCTGGAGAAGCAACTCCGCCTCCGCTAAAAGGCATTTTAATACCAACCCTCAGTTCCTCAGTGTTACCCACAAAGAACTTGCTGTTTTCATAGGCCTCAGTTTTAATTGTAACTAACGCCTGATATTTATCGGGATATGTGTCCCAGTAATATTCGCCTTTAATTATATCTTTTGCAAGACGTTTGTACGGCTCAATTACAACATCCGTAATTTCACCGTAGTCAGAGTTTTTAACTCCGTAAACAACTTGTTTTCCAACCGCATTTTCAAATGCCTCTGCAGACACTTCTGTTAAATCTTTTACTTCAACAGTAAATTCCAAAGTAACAGGAGTACCAAGACTTGCCTGTGTTTTGTTAACCCTTGTAAATAAAAATGTACCTACCAATAAAATTGCAATTACAACAAATATAATTACATA
>JAGCLT010000092.1 GCA_017646825.1 Clostridia bacterium
AATTTTAGGAATTGCCGGACTTGCAGGGGCAGGAAGAACTGAAGTGTTAGAAAACATTTTTGGTATAGCGGCTCGAAAAAGCGGCAAAATAATATTACACGGTAAAAAACTGGAAAACAAAAACCCTAAAGATGCGATAAAGAACGGATTTGCTCTTTTGACGGAAGAACGAAGGGCAGACGGAATGTTTGGAATTTTAGACATCACTTCAAATACCACCATTTCCAATTTGTCAAGTTACAAAGTAAAAAGACTGTTTTTAAGCAATTTGAAAATGCTTAAGGATACAAAGTGGGCAATTGAAGCTATGAGAATTAAAACACCATCCCACAAAACACAGATAAGAACTTTGTCCGGCGGAAATCAGCAGAAAGTCATACTTGGCAGGTGGCTTCTTACGCGCCCTGAGATACTTCTTCTGGACGAGCCTACAAGAGGCATTGATGTGGGCGCCAAATATGAAATATACCAACTGATTATTGATTTGGCAAAAAAAGGCAAGTCTGTTATTATTGTATCATCTGAAATGCCTGAACTTATGGGTGTTTGTGACAGAATACTCGTTATGTCGGGCGGACGTGTGGCAGGAGAAGTAGATGCGAAAAGTACCTCTCAGGAAGAAATAATGACACTTGCATCTAAATATGTATAAAGGAGCAGAGTAATGAAAAACAAACTAAATCTAAGACAGCGTTATGCAGAGTTTACCGCCCTCCCGGGTAAAGAAAAAAGAAAAATAGTGGGCGAGACATTAATAGATAACTCTCTTTATATATTTATGGTACTTGCCATTATTGTTATAGAAGTAATAAGCCCCAGATTCCTGTCGGTGCCATCAATTGTAAACATTATTTCTCTTTCAGCCGCCAATCTGCCTATTGCCCTTGGTATTGCGGGGTGTATTATACTGACCGGTACTGACTTGTCTGCAGGACGAATCGTAGGTGCCGTTGCCTGTGTGTCTGCTTCACTTTTACAATCAAGTGGATATGCGAACAAAATGTTCCCGTCTATAGGTGCACAACCAATACTTCTGGTGCTTTTTGTAGCCCTGGCAATAGGTGCTCTTGTTGGTCTGGTTAACGGATTTTGTACTGCCAAGTTTAACCTCCATCCCTTCATTGTAACCTTATCTACACAACTTATAGTTTACGGTTTTCTTCTTATGTACCTTATGATTGGCACAAACAACGGTCAATCAATTTCAGGTCTTGACAGTTCATATACAAATCTTATTACGGGAAGCAAAATAAGTATCGGAAACACGCCAATCCCCAATTATGTTTGGTATTCTATTGTACTGACGGCGATAATCTGGTTTGTATGGAACAAAACAAAGTTTGGTAAAAATATGTTTGCGGTAGGTTCAAACCCCGATGCGGCAAACGTATCAGGTGTAAATGTAAAAAGAACAATAATAGCCGTATTTACACTTGCAGGAATTATGTACGGTATAACAGGGTTTATTGAGGCTGCCCGTATAGGCTCCAACAGTGCTGCGACGGGACTTAATTACGAGCTTGACGCTATTGCCGCCTGCGTTATTGGTGGAGTGTCCTTTGTGGGCGGTATAGGAAAGATACGAGGCGTAATAATAGGTGTTGTTTTACTTCGTATTATATTTGTAGGTTTGCAGTTTGTGGGAATTGACGCCAACTTGCAGTATGTTATTAAAGGTCTTATTATACTGATTGCATGTGCGATAGATATGAGAAAATATCTGGTGAGAAAGTAAAAATGGATAAAAATAAATGTATAATTTATAAAAAAATGAATAT
The DNA here is from genome assembly GCA_017646825.1 of Clostridia bacterium. Taxonomy (GTDB): domain Bacteria; phylum Bacillota; class Clostridia; order Monoglobales; family Firm-18; genus RGIG1864. The sequence goes on from JAGCLT010000092.1 coordinate 1,779, forward strand.
TTCTGTAAAATTATTGAATATGCTTATAGTGGGCGGAAACGCCGTACTTATTGGGATTTTGGTGATTTTACTAATAAAATAATTACAAAGTGCAAAAATTTTTTGCACTTTTTTTATAAAAAAGTATTGCATATTTATAAATTGTGGTGTATAATAAATCATAAATTAAATTTTGGAGGAATTAAAAATGAAAAAAACAGTGAAATTTTTAGCGTTAGTTCTTGCTATCGCAACAGTATTATCTTTGGCAGCATGTGGTTCTGACAAAAAAGTTGTAACAATTGCAACAAATGCAGAATTCCCTCCCTTCGAATATTTAGAAGGCGAAAAAATGGTTGGTGCAGAAATTGATATGGCTTATGCTCTTGCAGAAAAAATGGGCGTTGAAATCGAAATTTCAAACATTGACTTTGATGCTGCATTAACAGGTGCTGCAACAGGTAAATATGATATGGCTATTTCAGGTATTACTGCTACAGATGAAAGAAGAAAGAACATGAACTTCTCAGATGCATACTACAAAGCATCACAGGCAATTATCGTTAATGCAGACAGCGACATCGTAGCTGCTGCAGACCTAGCAAACGGTAAAATCGTTTCTTGCCAGGAAGGTACAACAGGCGAACAGTACTTACTTGATAACGACTATATGATTCAGTCATTCAAAACAGGTTCAGAAGCAATCACAGCATTGGTTGCAGGTAAAGTTGATGCAGTTGTAATTGACGATGCAGTTGCAAAGGCACTTTCAGCAGAACAAAACGGCAAAACAAAAGTTTTGGATGAAGCTATGACAAAAGAAGAATATGCAATCGCAATTAAACTTGGTAACGACGAATTTACAGCAGAAGTTAACGAAGCAATCGCTGCAATCAAAGCAGACGGTACATTAAAAGAAATCTTTGCTAAATACGATTTGGCAATGGATGAATAATTATTAAGATCTAATTGCGGCACAGAACGCTTCTGTGCCGCTTTTGTCGGAAAGGTAAAGTCTATGGATTGGTTAATAAATTGGGGCAATAAATTGTATGAAACATTTATTGTTGATGACAGATATGTTACCCTTATAAGCGGTCTTGAAAAAACACTTATAATTACTGTTGGTGCACTTATATTAGGTGTTATCATCGGTACAATAGTTGCAATAATCAAGGTGCTTACAGAAGGGAAAAAATATTGGGGTATTTTGAATACTCTTTGTAATATTTACCTTACGGTAATCAGAGGAACTCCAGTTGTTGTTCAGCTTTTGATTTCGTTCTTTATTATTTTTATTTCTGCAAAAGACGGAACATGGGTTGCAACAATTACTTTTGGTGTTAACTCAGGTGCTTATGTTGCGGAAATTATCCGTTCGGGTATTATGTCTATTGACAAAGGGCAGACAGAGGCAGGACGTTCTCTTGGTCTTTCACAGTTCCAGACAATGAAAGAAATCATTATGCCTCAGGCTTTTAAAAACATTTTACCCGCCATTGGTAATGAAATGATTGCACTTTTAAAAGAGACATCTGTAGCAGGTTATGTTGCAGTTGTTGACCTTACAAAAGCAGGTAATCAGATTAAAAACACTACATACGACCAGGTGAACCCAATCCTTTTGGTTGCTTTGGTTTATCTTATTTTAGTAATTTTAATGACAAAACTGTTGTCTATTATGGAGAGGAGGTTAAGGCGCAGTGATATTCGTTGAAAATCTTGAGAAAAAATTTGGCGATTTGGAAGTTTTAAAAGGCATTAACGAGCACATTTCAGTTGGTGAAGTAATTGCAGTTATCGGTCCGTCAGGTTCCGGTAAAAGTACTTTCCTTCGTTGCCTTAACTTGCTTGAAGAGCCCACCGGTGGTACTATCACAATTGACGGTGAGGAAATCACAAACGGAAAAATCAATATTAACCGTATAAGAGAAAAAATGGGTATGGTATTCCAGCAGTTTAATCTGTTCCCTCATTTATCCGTACTTGACAATATTACTTTGTCACCAATTAAGGTTAAGAAAATGAAAAAGGAAGAAGCAGTGGAACTTGCTTACTCTCTTCTTGAAAAAGTAGGATTAAGAGACAAGGCTGATGCTTATCCTGCACAGTTGTCAGGTGGACAAAAACAGAGAATTGCAATTGCAAGAGCACTTGCTATGAATCCCGAAATTATGTTGTTTGACGAGCCTACATCAGCGTTAGACCCTGAAATGGTAGGAGAGGTTTTAGACGTTATGAAATCTCTTGCCAAAGAGGGTATGACAATGGTAGTAGTAACACACGAAATGGGCTTTGCAAGAGAAGTTGCAGACAGAGTTCTGTTTATGGACGAAGGTGTAATTGCTGAAAGCGGTACACCTGAACAGATTTTTGCAAATCCGCAGAACCCAAGAACACAGTCTTTCTTAAGTAAAGTGCTATAACAAATATTCACCTCGTTGCATAAATTGTAACGAGGTGATTTTTTTTGTTGGAAATAATTCTTTTGATTATTATTTGTTTTTTCAGCGGTTTGGGTGCGGCGGAGTTCTTTAAGTGGATTTACTGTTACGACAACAAGTGCAAGAAAAAAATCCTTACGGTTATACCTCTTAAAAATGACGAACAAGAGGCAGAAAAAATAATAAGATGTTGCATTTACGGAGGAGTTTGTGATAATATATTTTTAGTAGATTATAATTCCGATGATAAAACTGTGGAAATTGCAAACAGGCTTAAAAATCAGTATGAGGGGATTACTACATATAACGTAAAACAATTTACAAACTTTATAAAGGAATACTACGATGGCTGATGAAGTAATTAAAGGTACGGTTGAAAATTTAATATACAGTAACAGTCAAAACGGATACACAGTATTAAATGTGCTTTTGCAGGATGGCACTGAACTTTCCGTTGTTGGCTATCTTCCCGGAATTTCCGAGGGAGAACAGGTGGAGATTACAGGTAATTATACTGTTCACCCAAAATACGGTGAACAGTTTTCTGCTTTGTCTTATGTAAGACTTCTTCCGCAGAAACTGTCCGAAATTATTAAATTTTTGTCCTCGGGAATTATTAAAGGAGTAGGCCCTGCCACTGCCAAGAAAATAGCAGACAGATTTGGAGAAGACTCTCTTGAAATAATTGCAGATTATCCTGCAAGGCTTGCGGAAATTTCAGGTATTTCAGAGAAAAAGGCACTGGAAATCGGCAAAAGTTATGTGGAGCAACTGGGCGTCCGTGACGTTGTAATGTTTTTCCAGCGTTACGGAATTTCCTCCAAATTTGCCATGAAAATATACCAGAAATAC
>JAGCLT010000093.1 GCA_017646825.1 Clostridia bacterium
AAGTTTTTCTTTAAATCTTCACATTTTAAATCATAATTATCAATAGGAGTATAAGGAGAGATTTCAATATTGTTAAGACAGTTATAAAACTGCTCATCATAATCACATTTAAAAGCAAGCTTTTTGTACCATTTTTCAATAACTATCTTAGTCATCACAATCTCCCCTGTAAAACAATACTCATTACAATATATAAAATTGCTAAAAACATTACGTTATAAAAAGTAAATTTCTTTAAGTAGGACAGTGCTTTGTCGGGCTGTCTTTTTATGTATTCACGAAAAGTTATAAGGCTTGCCAGCGATGCAATTAATGTTCCTGCACCACCAATATTTACCGCAACTAAAAGTGCAGGGTAATTGGCAGTAAATTTAGAAAGCAAAACTGCACTGGGAACGTTACTTATAACCTGACAGGACAGTACCCCGTAAAGTAAAGTATTATTGTTTATAAGTTCACCTAAAAAACTATTGACTGCAGGAATCCTTGCCATATTGCCTGCAAAAACAAAAAATGCAACAAAAGTCAGTAAAAGCGGATAATCCACCTTTTTAAGTGCTGATTTATCCAGAATAAATATTGAAAGTGCAATAACAACAAGACCGAAGTAGTAAGGTACAATTCTGAACACAAGCAGTATCGATAATACAAACAAAATGCCATATATTACTGCCCTTTTACCGTTTAATTTAACATCTGTTTCTTTAACAAGAAACAAAGGTTTATTTGGAATTATAAAACAACACGCCGTAATCAGAATTATAGATATTAAAAATGGCAAAAACATTATTCTTAAAAATTCGCCGTTTGAAATATGATAATAAGAGTACAAATAAAGGTTTTGCGGATTGCCAAAAGGTGTTAGCATTCCACCTAAATTTGCAGCAATGTTTTGCATTATAAAAGTAAAATCCATATACTCGCTGTTGTCAGTTGATTTTAATACATAATACCCTAAAGGCAAAAACGTAATAAGTGCCATATCGTTTGCAAGTAACATAGAGCCAATAAAAGTAATGTATATTAGAGCAATTACTGCACTTCTTGCAGTCTTAAAATAAACAACAATTTTTTCAGAGATAATCCTGAAAAACTTTATATTTTTAAGAGCACAGACACAGGCAAGAGTGCAAAAAAGACAAGCCAGTGTTTTAAAATCAAAATAACCTATGTAACTTTTGTCAGGCGGAATTATGAAACAAGTTACAAGCGCCAGAACAAAAGCAATACACATAACAAAATTTTTCTTAATAAAAGCCATAAAAAAACTCCCCTTATAATCAAATTAATTATACGGGGAGTTTTAACTTTTGTCAAGTTAGGGTGACAGTAGTTATCCGAACCACGCCTTATACCGCGTAATTTCGGTGTATTTCGGCTTGTCATCTTTGCAAGGCGTCAGCCTTGCTGCATCTTCCGCACCAAAATCCTCTCGAAATTCTATCGGTTTAAGGTCGAAGAATTTTCAAAGAGGAAATTTTAAGACTATGCAAGGCAAAAACGCAGGTAATCCTGACGGATTACCGAGTATTTTAACGTGGCAGAGGCCAAAATTTACCTTTGAAAATCGTGGCTCGGATAGCTTCTGTCACCCTATTCTATCATTTTGGATATGTCTCTTTTTAATCGTGAAATTATTCTTTTTTCAAGCCTTGAAATGTAAGACTGCGAAATACCAAGAATATCAGCTACCTCCTTTTGGGTTTTCTCTGCAGTACTTCCTAATCCAAAACGCATTTTCATAATTTCAAGTTCTCTGTCGCTTAATTTAGACATTGCAATTTTTAATAAATCCCTGTCTACCTCTTCGTCAAGATTTTTATTGACAACATCGTTATCGGTGCCTAATATATCTGACAGCAAAAGTTCGTTTCCGTCCCAATCTGTATTTAACGGCTCATCAATAGAGATTTCTGTTTTAGATAAATTATTTTTTCTTAAATACATAAGTATTTCGTTTTCTATACAACGGGAGGCGTATGTAGCAAGTTTTATGTTTTTGTCAACGTTAAATGTATTAACCGCTTTAATAAGACCTATAGTTCCTATCGAAATTAAATCTTCAATGTAAATTCCTGTGTTTTCAAATCTTCTTGCAATATAAACTACAAGACGCAAATTATGCTCAATTAGTTTTGAACGGGCATTTTCATCTGAATGTAAATTTTGTATAGCTTCTTGTTCCTCCTTTTGTGATAATGGCGGCGGCAATGTATCAGAACCGCCTATGTAATGAACGTCGAAAAAATTATTGCCGAATAGTTTTTTAAGTGCTAACAATAAATCTTTAATCATTTTTATACCTCCTGCAGAATTAATGACGGATTAATTAATCCGTCGCATGACAACTTAGTTTCACTTATTCCTATAACACAATTTATTTCTTTTCCCCCAAGAGTAACTCTTTTTGGTTTAAAACATTTCATAAGTCCGTTATTTGTACCAACAGAACTAAAGGGAACAAGGAAAAAACTATTGTTATCAGATATAAGTTTACTGATTTTTAATTTGTCTGCAACTATTACCGGCAAATTAAAATATGGGTCATAAAGACTGTTACATGTGTCAACAACACCATATATTTTTGCGACAGAATTATTATATTCTATAACCAGTTCCCTTTTCCCTTTTATTTTCACTAAAGTTTTTTTGTAAAAACCGCAGAAAACATTTAGTAATAAAAAACAAAAGGAGCTGCATATTAAAAGAATACTTAAAAATTTGACCTTATCATAATTGTAATTAAGTAATCCAAACACAGTGTAAATACATCCTCCGATTGCAAAACTTACAATAAAAAATGTAACCAATGCCCTTAAGTAAAGTATTTTGTTGTGCCCAAATGATACCAAAATAATAATTAGAGGGAAAATTAATTTCAGCAAAAAATAATCGGCAAAAATATAAATAAATGAAAACAATGTTGCAACCACCGTTCCGCAAATTATATTTTTGTCACCGCCTGTAATCTTTTTTGTAATATAAAGTATTATGTAGTTAAATGCAAAATTGATAACAAAGTATAAGTCGAGGTAAACTGTCACACTAATCACTTCCTTATTACATTTTAAACTACACAGATTAAAAATACTGTCGAAAAAAGAAAAAAGGCTTGTAAAATTTACAAGCCTTTATATAATCCTTTGTCGGTCAGTTCTTTAAACGCCTTTACAACAGACTCTTTATCTTCTTTGTATGTAACACCATACCATCTGCTGTTCGTAGGCAATACTGAAACTGAAGTTTTTCCTGTTTTTATAACGTCGTCAACCATTAAGGGTAAAAAATACTCGCTCTTAGGAACAGTTCCGTTTTCTTTTAAGAATCTGTCGAAACCTTCTTCTAAGAAATCAAACACCTTAGTTGTGTATCCCCACATATTCATTGAAACCAAAGTATCGTCAGGAAGGTCAAACCATGTTTCACCGTCTTCTGTATATTTGCAGTCTTTAATTTTTGTTCTTTCAACTATACTTGATAACTTTCCGTCTGCTCCAACTTCACAAACACCTCTTGAAACAGTACCGTTATCTGTAAGAGTATTTTTAAGTTGGAAACCTGCCATACAGAATTCGTCAGATCCTTTTACAAGGAAGTCGTGAAGTAAACCATAAGCTTCTTTTCCGTAGTAGTCATCAGAATTGATTACCGCAAAAGGTGTGTCAATAACGTCTTTTGCACATAGTATTGCGTGACCTGTACCCCAGGGTTTAGTTCTTTCTTCAGGTACAGTAAACCAGGAAGGAACTTTGTCAAGTTCCTGAAAAGCATAGTCAACGTCAATCATTTTTTCAATACGTTTGCCAATTACTTCTCTGAAATCGTGTTCAATTTCTTTTTTAATAATTAGTACTGCTTTGTTAAATCCTGCCTCAACTGCATCGTACACTGAATAATCAATAATAACTTGTCCGTTAGGACCTAAGGGTTCAATCTGTTTTAAACCGCCAAATCTGCTTCCCATTCCTGCTGCAAGTACAGCAAGTGTTGTCTTATTTGTATCCATTTGGGTTATCCTCCTGCCATCTCCAAGTATCTTTGCACATATCATCCAATGTGTGTGTTGCAATAAAACCAAGTTCTTCTCTTGCCTTTGTGGGGTCTGCATAACATTCTGCTATGTCACCGGGACGTCTTGGTGCAATCTTGTATTTAACAGTTTTGCCTGACGCCTTTTCAAATGCCTTAACCATATCAAGCACTGAATAACCTGTACCTGTACCTAAATTATAAACCACAACACCTGTCTTCTTGGCAATTTTTTCTAACGCTTTTAAGTGACCATTTGCAAGGTCAACAACGTGAATGTAATCACGAACGCCTGTTCCGTCTTTAGTGTCGTAGTCATTTCCAAACACGCTTAAGCATTCAAGTTTTCCAACTGCAACTTGTGATACGTAAGGAATTAAATTATTTGGAATACCATTGGGGTCTTCACCAATTTTACCGGACTTATGTGCACCAACAGGGTTAAAGTATCTTAAAATTGCAATATCCCATTCGTTGTCAGATTTATATAAGTCTTTTAAAAT
>JAGCLT010000094.1 GCA_017646825.1 Clostridia bacterium
GCGAATTTCTGCGTTAAATAGAGCCCATATCCGACAGGATTATGGGCTCTATTCGCCTTGAACTTCATCAAAAAATTTTGATTTTAGGATGCTTTGCAGTTTTGAATATCTGATTTTTTGAATTAGGCAAGTAACAAAAATCCCGTAATACTGTCGTATTTTGGGATTTTTTTACGAAGCATAAACAGAAAATCAGGCTTCAAAACCATTACTTCCTTGTCAACCTCGACCTTTGGAATATGAGCATTTTTTATAAATAACTTCTTATATCAATTGCCAACTTTTCTTCCATATTGATAAGGCGTTTTGCAATATCTTTTGAAACTTCATCGGCTGCTTCGTACTGATTTAAATACTTGTTAAGAGATTTTACTCCCATATTGCAACCGTCAGTCATCAGGTCTGCAACGGTATTATCAGAAGTATCCATAGCAAGCATTACGTTTGTTTTTATTAAGGACATTCCTTTCGCAATTACCGCAGGGTCTTTTCCTTCGTCGTGATATTTGTCCAAAAGTTCCTGAATTTCGCGGTCCAGTTGGTTATGCTGGTCCTTGCAGTCGTTAAGAGCATTTTTAAACTGACTGTTTTTAACATAAGGCATTACTTTTTCAATAGAATCAATGCCCATTTTTACTCCCGCGTCACATTCTCTTAAAAGTTTTACTGTGTCTTGTTCTACCATCTGTATATCATTCCTTTCTGTAACAGATAGTATGCCCGAAAAACAACCTCCAATACAAAGGGATAGGAAAAATCGTCTGGAATGGAAAAACCGAACAAGCAAGACGTAGTCTTGCGGTGGTAACCCGAAGGCGTACAGAGGTACGTCGAGCGGTGAGGTTTTTTTGTAGCAAAAAGCAAAAAAAAATAAGGAAAATATCTTTATAAAAGATATTTTCCTTTGTTTTATCAGTCTGTTGTGAATGGTAGTAATGCAATAATTCTTGCTCTTTTAATTGCAGTTGTAAGCTGGCGCTGATGTTTAGCACAGTTACCGCTCATTCTGCGAGGCACGATTTTTGCACGTTCTGTTAAATAACGACGTAATTTTGCTACATCCTTGTAGTCGATTGATTCAACTTTATCTACACAAAACTGACATGCTTTTTTACGAGGCTTTCTGCGCTGTGGACGCTCGCCTTTATCAAATTTATCTGCCATTGCTTTTTCCTCCTTAATTAAAATGGTAAATCATCATCAATATCGATTGGCTGGAAACCTGACGGTTCGCTTTGCGATACACCGAAGTTTGGTTGTGGCTGGAAGTTTTGTGCAGGTCTTGCACCGCTTCCGTCCTGTTTTGGTTCGCCGCAGAAATTGATTTCTTCAGCGATTACTTCAGTTGCATAGTGTTTCTGACCGTTCTGGTCATCCCAAGTTCTTGTCTGTAAAGAACCGACAACATTAATCATACGACCTTTGCCAAAATACTTTGAAACAAATTCAGCCTGTTGACGCCAAGCGACAACATTTATGAAATCTGTCTGTCTTTCTTCGCCCTGTCTTGCAAAATTTCTTTCAACTGCAACAGAGAAAGAACAAACTGCAGTATTTGACTGAGTGTACTTAAGTTCAATGTCTCTTGTAATTCTGCCCATTAAAATTACTTTATTAAGCATACCCGAATTACTCCTTTACTTCTTTTCTTACGATGATTGACCTTAAAATGTTTTCGTCAATTCCGTAATTTCTTTCTAATTCCTTAGGAAATTCCGGACTTGCGGAAAAGTTTACCAAAACATAGTAACCTTCAGTCACATCATTAATTTCATAAGCAAGTTTTCTCTTGCCCCAGTCTTCTGCGCTTTCAAATTCAGCGTTTTTCTCAATTAATGATTTGAACTTGTTTACTGTTGTTTCGATGGCTTCGTCAGTTAATGTAGCGTTAACAACGAAAATTGTTTCATAAGAATTTTTCTGTTCAACCATTTTTTACACCTCCTTCTGGACTCCGGCGTGTTTACACACGCAAGGATTGTTACATTATATACCAAATTATCCTGTTTGTCAAGAGTCTTTTACGATTTTTGATTTCTGCACCCTTGACGTAACTGCCATTATAACCTTTGACGGCATAAAGGACATTCCAAGTACCGCAAGTTTAATTCTTGTCTGGGGAAGTATTGTAAGTTTTCTTTTGAACATTTTTGTAAGTGCATATTTTACAACTCTGTCCGATTTTGCCCCCGGTAAAGCAAATTTTACTTTTGCACGTTTGTTGAATTCCGTATCAACAGGTCCGGGGCACAAAACGGAAAAATACACATTTGATTTTTTCATTTTTGCTTCTTTGTATAGTGCTCTTGTAAAATTCAGCACATAGGCCTTTGTAGCATAATACTGTGCCATTAAAGGACCGGGCATAAATCCTGCAACAGATGCTACATTTAATATATATCCCTTATCCTTTTTTAAAAAATCTCTGTAAAAAAGTTTTGTCAAAAGGCAAAGGGCGGTTATATTTACGTTAATCATTTCTTTATCGGTAGTATCAGGATAACTGTCAAAATATCCGCACATACCAAAACCCGCATTGTTAATAAGTATGTCAATATTCTGGTCTTTTACCTGATTGTAAAGGGAGATTACTTCTTCCTCCTTTGACAAATCCGCTTTTATAACCATTACATTTGTTTTTATCTTTTTTGCAAGTTGTTCCAGTTTGTCCTCACGCCTTGCGGTTATAATAATATCATATCCCATATCGGACAGTTTAAGTGCAAACTGCTCACCAAGACCCGAACTTGCTCCTGTTATTAATGCTTTCATTATTAATCCTCCGCTTTTCTGACTCCCAGCACGTTGTAAAAATCTCCGCCCGAAATTGCATACTCTTTTACTTTTTTTGCAAAAGACGAAGTTGGATTAAAGTTTTTAAGATTTTCTCTTGTTCCGTAATTTGGAAAAACAAAATACAAAATCGAATCCATTTTTAATTTTACTCTTGGCTGCCACATTTCTTTAAACCTTATTATATTTGAGTCTTTATCTAAAAATTTATACAAGGTATCGTCAAGCATCCATGAATGGCAGGTATAATAATCAAATTTAAATTCAGGAAAATATTTTTTGAAAAAGTCTTTTGCCATATCAAAAGAAGTGTCAACTATCTTCTTTGTTAAAGACTCGCCTCTTGGGATATGCACATCAATTACGTTGTCACCTTTTTTAAGACCTTCCTCGGGTACGTCGTAATTAATGGGAAACATACAAAACTGCAACCTGCCAAGGTGAAACAATGTAAAAGAAAATACAAGGTCAAGCCATTCTTCGCTGCTGTCTTTAACCCCAAGTTTTCCTGTTGTTTTAACACAACTGTCAACGTGGGGAATTAGTCCTTTTGCAGTTGCATCAAAAACCTCCTTGGAAATTCCCTTTTTTTCAAATTTATTTTGAAATTCTTCGCATTTACATAAATATTTAATAAGTCTTTTGCCCTCGTCGTAGGTTTCAAGGTCGGAAAAATCTCCCTCAAAACCAAAATAATTGTACCATTTTAATGCTATGTTTTCCATTTAATACACCTCTTTAAAATTATATATCACAATGCCTTAAATTACAATATTTTTTTGATTATATAAAGCAATAATAAAAAAGGAGGTGAAATTTTTGAAAAAAACAATTTTAATATGTTTATTGTGCGTATTTTTGTGCGGTTGTAGCGGTCAGGGCAATCCGTCAACAGAGCGGACTTTGCCAACCACAACACAATATGACAACACAAAAATAGGCTGGGGATTTCGTAAAATAAAAAACTGTCCCCCCGAAGTACCTGAAAACGTCAAAGAAATGCTTAGTATGTACGACAGTTACTATGTAGGTGACACTACAAAAAAGCAACTGTACCTTACCTTTGACGAGGGCTACGAAAACGGCTACACAGAAAAAATTTTAGACGTGTTAAAAAAGACAAAAACTCCTGCGGCGTTTTTTGTAACGGGACAGTATATAAAAGAACAGCCCGAACTTGTAAAAAGAATGTATGAAGAGGGGCACATTGTAGGAAACCATTCCGTAAACCACCCGTCACTGCCTGACATCGATGACGAAAAACTAAAGGCAGAAATAACGGGACTTAATGATATGTATAAACAATTGACAGGTCAGGATATGAAGTATCTCCGTCCGCCAAGAGGTGAGTTCTCAGAGCGTACTTTGGCTTTGACTCAAAAACTTGGCTACAAAAACATATTCTGGTCAAGCGCTTATGTGGATTGGGACGTTAACAATCAAAAAGGTGTGGAAAACGCCATAGAAAAGACTGTTTCCCAACTTCACAACGGAAATATTATACTGCTCCACGCCGTTTCAAAAGACAACGCAGAAGCCCTTGAGGCAATAATAAACGAAGCAAAAGCACAGGGCTACACTTTCTTAAGTCTTGACAATTTATAAAATAATTAACAGGATATTGTTCCCCCAAAAAGAGATATTAATTACGAGGGGAATTAAAATGAGTTTCCGACAAAGAAAACTATCCTTTTTTTCCTTGCTTACTCTTTTAGCTTTTTCCTTTGAAGTTTATTATGCCGTACCTGACGAAATTTCCGTAATAGACGGCACCTGTTATTCTACTCCCTATGGTGTAACTGAGCATAATGGAGAGCTTAAACTGTTCGGGGTATTGCCGTATAAAACAGTACAGGTCAACGTTATAGAAGATGACGAGGTTTTTCTTTCGGGGGAAACTGTAGGGATTTCACTTGACTTAGACGGACTTCTTGTTTTAGGAACAGCACAGGTTAAAAATCAAAACGGTAAATTTTGCTGCCCCGCAAAAGATGCAGGGCTAAAAGAAGGCGACATAATAAAACAGGTAAACGGACAAAAAGTAAATTCCATCGAGGCGTTTGAAAGTATTCTAACAAATACAGAGCAGGCGGTAATGGCAGTTGAAAGGGAAGGTAACCTTATCACCCTTACTGCAACACCCGTGCAAACCGGCGAAACCAAAAAATTAGGAGTTTGGCTACGGGGAGGCAGTTCGGGAATAGGTACTCTTACCTTCGTAACCAAAGATGGAAACTACGGTGCTCTTGGCCACCCAATAACAGACGGCGATACGGGAGTGACAGTTAAAGTTGGAGACGGTCATTTAAAAGATGCAAAAGTTCTTGGAATAGTTAAAAGTCAGCCGGGACTTCCGGGGGAAATACAGGGCACGTTAAAGGGCAATGATTTGGGAGATGTATATAAAAACACAGACTTTGGTATTTTTGGTACAACCAAAAATACCTTATGCAAAAACAGCATGCAAATATCTACAAAAGAGGAAATCGTTATAGGTGAAGCAAAAATTCTTTCCGACGTAGCAGGGGGCGAACCTGTATTATACTCCGCACAAGTTCTTCAGGTGTTTTTAAACTCAAATAACAACAAAAATATGATGATTAAGGTTACAGACCAAAGGCTTATAAACTTAACGGGAGGAATAGTCCAGGGAATGAGCGGCTCTCCCATAATACAAAACGGTAAATTTATAGGCGCAGTCACTCACGTATTTGTAAACGACCCCACACGCGGGTACGGTGTGTTTGCAGAAAAAATGCTGACGGAGACGAAATAAATAGAATAAATAAAAACCCGTCAAATGACGGGTTTTACTGTTATAATATCTCTTTGTAATAATTTTTTCTGAATTTTGACAATTTGGGGACGGGGCAGTTTTTGTTACAAAAACCGTGCCGTCCCTAAACTGTGCTAAACTGTGAGAATGGTTTAATAAATAGAAAGGATGTAATTATGAACAAAACAGAATATAATAAAATAATTGAGGCAATA
>JAGCLT010000095.1 GCA_017646825.1 Clostridia bacterium
CTTGAAAATATTGTTGATTTTAACGGAGTAAATATAAGAATTGCAAGAGAAGTAAAAGGTTGTGCAAATGATTTGGGTGAAACAGTTAAAGACAGCACTCTTGTTATTTCCACGCCCGGTTGCGGTAAAACAACAATGCTCAGGGACATTTCAAGAATTTTAGGTGAAAAGAACAATGTATCGGTAGTTGACGAGCGTGGAGAAATTGCAGGGTGTTATCATGGAATTCCACAGTTTGATGTGGGTGAGATGACAGACGTACTGGATTTGTGCCCCAAAAAATATGGAATAGAATTAGTGTTAAGGGCAATGAGCCCTGATTACATAATTACAGACGAAATAGGAAAAGACGACATTACTTCGATTAAAAAAGGAATATTAAGTGGAGTAAAGTTTATTGCATCAGCACACGGAAGCAGTATTATAGAAGTAATTGAAAGGCTTAATATTGACAAAAATACGTTTTCTAATTACATATTATTAGGACAAAATGCTAAAGTAATAAAACAAGTAAAAGCAGGTGACGTAAATGATATCTAAACTAATAGGCGGAGTATGTGTAGTGGCGGCGACGTCAAAAATAGGTTACAAAAAAGCGGACAAATATGAAAAGAGGCTAAAAGATTTAAAGAGTTTAGAAAGTGCACTTTGGCTTTTAAAAAGTGAAATGGAATTTTCAATGCCAGTATTAAAAGATGCTTTTTTAATTTGCTCGTCCCTTGTTCAGAAAAACATAGGTGATATTCTTTTAAGCGTAAGCAACAAAATAAATGACGGAACTGATGTTGTCGCGGCGTGGTGTAATGCAATAGACGAAGGTGAACATTCACTCAATAACGAAGACGTTGTTATTATAAAAGAATTTGCAAATGCTTTAGGTGCAAGTGATTTAAAACTACAGTTGGAAAACATTGAAAACACAGTCGCACGTCTGAAAACGAGACAGCAAAACGCTATGGAAAATTACAAAAAATACTGCAAAATGTGTAAAACCTTGGGGGTAACCTCGGGAATTCTAATAGTTACATTATTTATTTAAGGAGAAAGAAGATGGACATTGGAATAGACCTGATATTTAAGATTGCAGCAATTGGTATTGTGACTGCAATAGTCAATCAGATGCTTAACAAGGCGGGTAAAGAAGAACTAGGTTTAATGGCATCATTAGTTGGAATAATCATAGTAGTTTTAATGGTTGTGGAAAAAGTAAGTTATCTTTTTAATTCAGTAAAAACTTTATTTGACTTATGATTTACAAAATAATGGGCATAGGACTTATTGCAGTCTTTTTGTCACTAACAACAAAAAAAATCAGCAAAGAGGCAGCAAGTCTGGTTTCTATACTTGCAGGAATTATAATTGTAATCCTTTTATTGCCGTATATAAGAGAAATAACAGAAAATCTTCAAAACTTTTCTGCGGATAACAACATTCCGAATAATTACATAAAACTGTTGATTAAAGTATTGGGAATTGGTTTTTTAAGTGAATTTTGTGCCTCTGTTGCTAAGGATGCAGGGGAAAATTCCATTGCACAAAAAATTCAGTTTGGCGGGAAAGTACTTATAATGGTGCTTGCAATGCCTTTATTTAATACATTGATTACAATAATTACCGATTTGTTGTAGGGGATACTTATGAAGAAATTAATTGCTATTTTACTTATGTTACTTATATTTACCGAAGTTAAAGCAACTGAAATTGAGCAGTATTCAGATGGATTCAATTTCAACGAGACAGTTCAGGATTTAAAGAACGGCAAATACAATTTCGATATATCAGAAATATTTAATTCTATTAGTGAAAAACTGCTTAAAGGAATAAAGGAAAACTACAATTATGCAATCACGCTCCTTGTGGTTGCTCTGTTTTCATCAGTTGCCGAAAACATAGAAAGAAGTTTCGACTCGAAAAACTGTATTACATTTTTTGTTTTTTTCACAGTTATAATTATTTATGGCACGTCAATATTTAAACAATGTATGGACCTTGCCTCAAACGCTTTAGAAAATCTTATTTTGTTTGTAAACGCTTTGTATCCCGTGATGTTGACGACGGTTGCATCAGGGGGAATGGTAGCAGTGGCAACTACGTTGCATCCAGTTCTGATGTACTGCGGAGAAGCGGTAATGCTTATCATAAAAACTGTTATTTTCCCAGCATTGTCAATTAGTATGGCACTTAAAATTGCAAACTTATTCTCTCAGGACATTCAGGCAGAAAGGCTGGGAGTACTGATAGATGGTTTTATTAAGTGGGTTGTAGGAATAATGATGACTCTGTTTGTGGGGATTGTTGCTGTGACGGGGATTTCTGCACCCACTATTGACAGTGTAAGCATAAGGGCTACAAAGTTTGCAATAGGAAGTTTTATTCCTATGGTGGGAAATGTAATTTCCGATTCATTTGATATTATTATGAACAGTTCATCCGTTATTAAGGGAAGCGTTGGTATTGCAGGGCTTATAAATATTTTATTTATATGCTTTACGCCATGTATAAGTCTGGCATCTGCTAGTCTGGCACTAAATCTTTGCAGTGCTCTGGTTGAGCCTGTTTGTAACAAAAAGATAGTGCAATTAATTGGAAATTTTGGTAAGGGTATATTTACTATGTTTGGTATACTATGTGCCTGTGCATGTATGTTTGTTTTGTGTACTGGCGTACTTGTAGGGATAAAGGCGGGATAAAATGGGGTTTATAAAAACTGTAATTGTAATAATTTTAATAAAACCGTTGATTAATATAATTCTGCCTGACGAAAACATAAAAAAATATATTAACTTTGTAGTTGGGCTGATGGTAATAATTCTCCTTATTACTCCAGTTTCAAAAATAGAATTTAAAAATATTTTTGAATTTGAAAACAACATAACCGTTCCTGATTACAAAGCTATAAGCGACAAAAATATTAAAAAAATTTATGAGCAGGAGTTAGAAAAGGAGTTGTCAGGGAAATTTAATTCGAAAGTGGAAGTGGAGGTTGATGACAATTTAAAAATTACTAATATACAGTCAGAAAAACAACAAGAAATTGAGGAGTACTTAGGTTTATGAACGATTTTATCAAAACTAACAAATTATACATTTCACTTCTTATTGCAGGCATTATTCTTTTTTTTATACCGTCTTTAAACTTTAATGACAGTATGGAAGAACAGTTTATTCAGGTAATTAAAAATGTCCAGGGAGTAGGCAATGTAGAAATAATGATCAATTATGGAGAAAACGGTAAAGTGGAGGGTGCGGTAATTGTGGCAGAGGGTGCTGGTAACAATATCATCAAAAAACAAATTACTGATGCGGCTTCAACCGCTTTCGGAGTGTCTTCATATAAAATTCAGGTACTATCATATAAACAGGAGGTAAAGTAAATGAAAATCAAAGAACAGTTTAAGAAGTTGGGACTAGGTAGCAGGCAATTAATATTAGGTGGACTTATAATTTTGATAGGTATTGCAGGATACATAAATTTCAATTACACGGATGTTCCCGCGGGACAGGATAATATTGAGGAAATATCAATACCTACCGCTATAGAACCTGTGGACGAATTTGCACAGTTAAAGACCGAAAGGGACAACGCCAAATCACAAAGTTTAGACGTATTACGAGAAATTGTTGACAACGAAAAAACGTCAAAAGAAGAACGGGATAGTGCTCAGCAACAGATGGCAACTACTGTGCAGAATATGGAGAAGGAAAAGGTAATTGAAAGTTTACTTTCAGCAAAAAACTTTGAAGAAGTAATTGTTTATATTTCAACAGATAATGCAAATGTTGTTGTAAAAACTGAGGGGTTAGTACCCACCCAGATTGCACAAATTAAAGATATAGTAATAGAAAACACTGGTTTTGGTGCTGATAATATTAAAATAGTTGAAAAAAATTACTAAAAACCCTTTTATTTTTATTTTATTTGTGATAAACTAACAATAAAGAAAAATATTAGGAGGCGTTAGTATGGCTGAAAAAACAAACGAAGTTAAGACAAACGGCAACGTGCAGATTTCAGACGAAGTTATTGCTGTTGTGTCAAGTGTTGCTTCAATGGAAATAGAAGGCGTTTGCGGTATGGCATCTTCATTTTCAAGCGGTATTGCCGAACTAATGGGCAAAAAAACCTATTCTAAAGGTGTTAAGTCAGAAGTTATTGGCGATGAGGTTAAAATCATTGTATCAATTATTGTAAAATATGGTTGCAAAATTCAGGACGTTGCCTGGAGAGTACAGCAAAACGTTAAAGAAGCAGTTGAAAATATGACAAGTCTTAAAGTAACTGCAGTTGACGTTTGTGTTGTTGGAATTCACAATCAACCTGAAAAGACTGAAGAATAATTGGAGGAGTCACAAATGAGAATTTTGGTAACCGGAGGAGCCGGTTATATTGGCAGTCACACATGCGTTTTGCTTTTGGAAGCAGGGTATGAGATTGCAGTTTTGGACAATCTTGACAACAGTTGTGAAGAGTCTTTAAAAAGAGTTAAAGAAATTACAGGTAAAGATTTTAACTTCTACAAGGTTGATTTACTGGATTACGATGATGTAAACGAAGTATTTAACAAAGAGAAATTTGATGCGGTTATTCATTTTGCCGGATTAAAGGCAGTTGGTGAATCCTGCGCTATTCCTCTTCGATACTATCATAACAATATTACAGGTACACTAAATTTGTGTGATATTATGTCAAAACACGGATGCAAGAAACTTGTTTTCAGTTCTTCTGCTACAGTGTATGGCGACCC
>JAGCLT010000096.1 GCA_017646825.1 Clostridia bacterium
AAGAGTTGCATTTCTTATATTCTGGGCTATTGTTTTATATATACTTGTATCTTCACGGAGATTTTTAACTACAGGCAATTCAACAGCATCTGCACCGAGCAAATCTGCACAGTTTGCAATTGCTGACTTTTCACGGAACAGTAATGAAATTTCACGTTCCTCTGAAAGTTTTTTTAGGGTAATGTCTGTAATGATTACTTTTTTCATTTTAAAAACTCCTTTTTTCAAATTACAACAAAAAAACGCTCCCGTCTCTTTGTTTGCCTAAAGAGACGAAAACGTTATAATTATCCTACGTTTCCGCGGTACCACTCTTCTTCACCCTGTAAAAGGATGCACTTTAGGTGCCAACACACCCTTACTCTGTTACGGGAGTTCCCGTCTGCCATTACTGCATTTTTCACGACAGCCGCTCCGCGGTGAGTTCTGCAAATCTCTCCCAATGCCTCGCACCACCCGGCATCTCTCTCAAGGCGAAAGTATTTACGTACTAGTCCGCTTCGTTGCGTTTGAAATTATGCTGTATTATAGCATACATTTTCTGCATTTGTCAAGATATTTTTCAAATTTTGTTAACTACATTATCATTGCTTTTTACTATGCAGTTTTCAGGGAACACACCTCTTAAAGCGTTTAGCGGATACACTCTTGTATTTTTCCCGATAACTGTGCCCGGATTTAACACGCATCCGCAACCCACGTCTGCTCCGTCCCCTAAAAAGGCACCTACTTTCCGTAGTCCCGTTTCAATTTCGGTGTCACCGTGAATTACGACAGGTTTTCCGTCACCTTTTAAGTTTGAGCACACCGAACCTGCTCCCATGTGGGAATGTGCACCCAGAACTGAATCCCCCACATAATTATAGTGGGGCACCTGTGCACCATCAAGCAAAATACAGTTTTTAAGTTCGGAGGAATTACCGATAACGCAGTTTTTACCTATTATTACTCCTCCTCTTATATATGCACCGGGGCGAAGTTCTGTTCCGTCATCTATTACTGCAGGGCCGTGAAGTTCTGCAGTTTTTGATATTGTTACATTTTCGCCCACAAAAACACCGTCACCTATTTCGGTAAATCTGCTTTTGTCTGCCTTTTCAATATATTCTTTTATTTTTGGGAGCATATCCCAGGGGTAAACTGAATTTTCAAACAGCGGTTTTAAAAAAACGTTTTCGCAAAGGTAAAGTTCCGAAGTTTTTACTTTTTTATTCAACGGCATAGCCCCCTTCAACTATTTTGTCTGCAATTCTGTCAGCGTAGGCAATGCAATTTTTCTCGTCCTCGCACTCTACCATTACGCGTACTACAGGCTCTGTACCGCTTGCTCTTAACAGCACTCTTCCCTTTTTATCAATTAATTTTTCAATTTCAGCAAGTTCTTTTAAAACGCCCTCGTCGTCCATTGCTTCTGCCTTATCCCTTACTCTGATATTTTTGGTATATTGAGGATAAAGGACAACAGGCTCTGCAAGTTTTGAAAGGGTGGTCTTTCTGTCACAGACTTCCTCTGTTATCATAACGGCAGTTAAAAGACCGTCTCCTGTTGTGGCATATTTTTTAAGAATAATGTGCCCTGACTGTTCACCGCCCAATGTATAGTCATTTTCCTGCATACATTCGTAAACAAATCTGTCCCCTACAGTTGTCTGGGCACATTTTATTCCTATATCCTCTAAGGACTTTATAAGTCCGCTGTTGGACATTACTGTAGCCACAATGGTATCGTCATTTAAAGTACCACGTGCTTTTAAGCGCTGACCTAAAATGTAAAGCATTGCATCGCCGTCAACCACTTTTCCGTTTTCGTCAACTGCAATACATCTGTCACAGTCACCGTCAAAGGCAAAGCCCATATCAAGGTGCTGTTCTTTTACCAGTTTCTGAAGATTTTCTATATGTGTTGACCCGCAGTTTTCGTTAACGTTAAGTCCGTTTGGCTGTGCCCCTACTACTGTTGTCTGAGCACCAAGAGCACCGAAAAGGGCTCTTGCCAGGGACCACGATGCACCGTTTGCACAGTCAAGACCGATTTTTAAGTTTTTATAAGAATGAGATGCAACAGAAATAAGGTAACCAAGATATCTGTTTCTTCCTGACACATAATCTACGATTTCGCCGATTCTGTCTTTATGTGCAAGGGGCAGGTCTGTACCCGTTACTCCTAATGATGCTAAATCCCCGTCAATATAGGCTTCTATAAGTGCCGTTGTTTTGTCATCTAACTTTTCACCGTACTTGTTTATTACTTTTATTCCGTTGTCGTAATAAATGTTATGTGATGCAGTAATCATAATACCGCAGTCAAATTCGTCCTGCCTTGTTACGTAAGATACGCTTGGTGTAGTTGTAACGTGCAGAAGATACGCGTCTGCACCTGATGCGGTAATACCTGCAACGATTGAATATTCAAGCATATAACTTGAACGGCGTGTGTCTTTTCCCACTACAATTTTGGGGCGGTAACCTGCTTTCGTGCACCCTGACATTTCCTGAGAATAGTACCAGCCTAAAAATCTTCCTACTTTATACGCCTGTAATGATGTAAGATTAACATTGGCTTCTCCTCTGAAGCCGTCTGTACCGAAGTACTTGTTTTTACCTGTTTCTCCGTAACTTATGGGAATTTTATCCTGCAAAAGTTCGTCTGTTGAAATATTAAAAAGTTCGCATAATAATAATACTTTATCTATTTGTGGCAACGCCTGATTGCTTTCCCATTTTGACACCGACTGACGTGATACGTCGGCTTTCTCCGCAAGTTGCTCCTGGGAAATACCCATAGCTGTACGCAATTTGGCAATTTTTTCACCTATAGTCATATTTTTCACCTATCCTTTAACTATATTGTATCATATCGGTCTACCAACCAAAATATGATGTTTTCGCAACCTTTGGTTGCCTTATTTATTATCATATGTATCGTCACCGCTAAATTATACCACAAAATTACAAAAAATGCAAACTTCCGTTGTCTATTAAAATTGCCCCGTAAGCAGAGGGGTTTAAAAATCTTATTCCGTTTAGTTCCCCGTCAAATTTAAGATGGGTGTGACCGAAAAGTACAAGATTTGCCTTGTACTTTGTGGCTTCCTTTAAAAGTCCGTAAATGTTTTGCCTTACGCCGTAAAGATGTCCGTGAGTGGCAAAAATAGTATATCCCGAAAAATCCATTACTATTTTTTCTGGAAAATCACAAAAATGGTCGTTGTTTCCTTTTATAAAACAAGTATATAAATGGGGATAATCCGCCTTAATCAGTTGTGCGTCTTTTGCACCGTCGCCCAGGTGCATAAGATGGGTTATGCCCTTTTCCGTATCAAGTATATTTCTGGTCATCCGTGTGCTTCCGTGAGTATCTGACACTACAAGCATTTTCATAAGTTTCACCTCGGTTTTATTGTAACACCTTATTATTTTTTTGTCCATATATTGATTATTTTTTGTGTTTGTGCTATACTTATTATGGTGATTAATATGGATTATTACAGCGAAACGGCAGTAAAATATAAATTAACTGCAAAAGATTATTTAAAAATCGGGGGAATAGTGGCAATAGGCCTGGTTATTGCCCTTTTATCCTTTATGTTCGGTGCACAGTTTTTTGTGTTACTTGTTGCTGCCGACATTTACGGAATGTATTATTTTATAAGCAGATTTAACTGCGAATACGAATATCTTGTTACAAACGGAGAACTTGATGCAGACAAAATAATTGCAAAACGCACAAGAAAACGTCTTGCAAACGTAAAGTCAGGAGAATTTTTACTTATTGCAAAGTACAGCGAAAAGTATCAGCACCAGATAAATTCCTGCGTAAGAAAGATTAACGCCCCCAAAGGCGGAACACATTTTGCAATTTACCAGAAATCAATGCAGAAAAACTGCATATTTTTTACTCCCGACGGGAAAATGCTTGAAAACTTAAAAGCAAACGTGGGAAAAGGTGTGTATATTGATGATTAGGGGATTAGGCACAGACATAGTTGAGATTAAACGAATAGAAAAAGCAATGGCAAAAGAGGGGTTTTTGGAAAAAGTATTTAACCCTGAAGAAATAGAATATATAAAGGACAATCCCTTACGCTGTGCAGGGCTTTTTTGTGCAAAAGAAGCGGTAGCAAAAGCAACAGGTCTTGGTCTTTCTAAAACAGGCATAAAAAACATTCACATTTCCCATACAAAAGAGGGACAGCCTGTAGTTACAGTAGAAAACTGCAATTATGAGTTTTTACTGTCAATTTCTCACTCGGAGAATTACGCAACAGCCACAGCAATTTGTCTTTTAAAGGACTGATTATAATGAAATTAATTACAGTTGAACAAGCAAAAAGAATAGATTATGATACTATAAACAATTACGGCGTACCCCAAAGCCTCCTTATGGAGGTAGCAGGGAAAGCCGTTGCAGAGGAAACCTTTTTGGGCACAGACAAAACCTACGCCGTTGTATGCGGAAAAGGCAACAACGGAGGAGACGGATGTGTTTGTGCACGTCACCTTTATTCAATGGGTGCAACCGTTACTATAGTTACTCCCGTACCTTTTGAAAGTGAGCCTTTAAAAATCGCAAAAAGTTTTGGCGTACCCATAACTTGCCACTGGGAAAAAACGATAGATGAAGCAGATGTAATCATTGATGCAATACTTGGTATCGGCGCACAGGGCGAACCAAAAGAGCCTTTTAACCAGGTCATAGATTTAATAAACCAAAAAGATTTCGTAGTGTCAGTTGATATTCCCACAGGTATTAATGCCAACACGGGCGAAGTTGCATCTTCAGTTATTAAAGCGGACAAAACTGTTACTTTCGGCTTTGCAAAAGTCGGTCTTATGCTATACCCTGCGAGGAAATATGCAGGAGAAATAGTCGTAAAAGAAATTGGCTTTATGGCAAAAGACCTGAAAACAGAAATATATACAACAGACCAAATCAGGTTACCCAAGTCACAGCCTGATGCTCACAAGTTCCAGAAGGGCAGCGTGGCGGTAGTGGCAGGGTGCGAGAAATATATGGGAGCGCCCTATTTGTCGGCACTTTCTGCTTTAAGGTCAGGGTGCGGAATAGTAACATTATTCCACCCCACGACTGAAAACTACACGGCAATATGCCCCGAACTTATTTCGGTAAAATGCAAAAACGAAAATGGTGTATTTTCCTGTAAAGCAATACCTGAAATACTGTCACAAATCGAGAAAGCAAAAGCGGTGGTTTTAGGTCCCGGACTTTCCGTTACAGACAACACAAGGAAGTTGGTAACAGAAATAATTAAAAATTACAAAGGGGTATTAGTTCTTGATGCAGACGGAATAAACGCCGTAACCCCGAATATACTTAAAGAAAAAACCTGCGAAGTTATAATTACCCAACACACAGGCGAAATGGCAAGGTTTTTAGGGACAACCGTCATCGGTGACATAATCGGTATAGCCAAAAATACCGCACAGGAATATAATGTTACTGTGGTGTTGAAATCTGCTTCAACCGTTGTGGCGTCGCCCAATGACTGTGTTTTTGTGAACATCCTC
>JAGCLT010000097.1 GCA_017646825.1 Clostridia bacterium
CATTACTTTCAAATCAAATCCGCGAATGTTTTTAATTTCATTTAAAAGATGCAGCATACAAAGACTGTCGTATCCGCCCGAAACTGCCGCAAGGACTGTTTTCTTGTTTTCAATCAACTGATATTTGTCTATAAAAGACAAAACCTTAATAATTAGTTTATCCATAATTAACTTTCCGTATGTGTATAATCAAAATCAGCAAACTTTGTGTACTCGCTTTGCCAGTTTAAGAACACCTTGCCCGTTTCACCGCTTCTGTGTTTTGCAATAATAACTTCCGCCTGTCCTGGAGTTTCGGTGTTTTCGTTGTAATATTCATCACGGTACAACATAAGTACAACATCGGCATCCTGCTCGATTGCACCTGATTCACGAAGGTCAGTAAGTAAAGGACGCTTGTCAGCACGGTCTTTACTTGCACGGCTTAACTGTGACAACGCAAGAACAGGAATATCAAAATCCTTTGCAAGCATTTTTAAAGAACGTGAAATCTCGGAAATTTCCTGTTGTCTGCTTTCGGCTCTTCTTACACCCTGCATCAACTGAATGTGGTCAATGATAATTAAATCAAGCCCCTGTTCCATCATAAGACGCCTGCATTTTGAACGAATGTCCATAACAGAAATTGACGAAGTATCATCTACATAAATGTTTGCAGGTGACAACAACTTCATAGAGTTAATAAGTCTTGTCCAGTCGGCAGGTTGAACCTCACCTGTTTTAATTTTGTTACTTTCCACCATTGCAGATGAAAACCATATTCTGTTTACAATTTCTTCCTTGCTCATTTCAAGACTGAAAATAGCAACTTTTTTGTTTGCAGTAAGAGCCGCATTTGTAGCAATGTTAAGGGCAAAACTTGTTTTACCCATAGCAGGACGCGCTGCAACAAGAACAAAATTTGCTTTGTTAAGACCTGACAAAATACTGTCGAGTTTGTTAAAGCCCGTTGGAACACCTACTAATTTACCGGGATTTTTAGACAGTTCTGCAAGTTTTTCGAAGTTTGCGGATAACACGTCACGAATAGGCATAAACTCGGTATTATTTCTTTTTAACGCAATATCAAAAACTTTCTGTGACGACAAGTCAAGAATTTTGTCAATTTCTTCGTTTCCGCCGTATGCCATTTCGGTTATTTCCCCTGAAACGGAAATGAGTTTTCTTCTTACAGAGTATTCTGCAACAATTTTGCAGTAGTGCTTTACATTGGCACTTGTTGAAACGCAGTTTGCTACGTCAACAAGATATTCCTCTGCACCTGTTTTTTCAAAAGTACCTCTTTTTTTAAGCCTTTCAGAAACTGTTATAATGTCAACAGGCAAATCAAGATTGTATAAATCTGCAATGCACTCAAAATATTCTTTGTTTCTTGGGTCATAAAAATCACTGCTTCGTACTATCTGGGTTACGGTGCCGATACACTCTCTGTCCAAAAGCATTGAGCCAATAATAGACTGTTCCGCCGTTTCGTTATAGGGCGTTACGTTTGTTACACCTTCCATACTACTCACCTCATTGTGCTGTAATCACAACTTTTATCTTTGTTTTAACTTCGGGGTGAAGCCATATTTCAACTTCTCTTTCACCTATGCTTTTAATTCCCTCGTCTAAATTAATCCATCTTTTATCAAGTTTGATTTTGTTTTGCTTCTCAAGTTGTTCTGATATATCTTTAGAAGTAATTGACCCGAACAGTTTGCCGTTTTCTCCTGCTTTGGCAGTTAGTGATACAGTAACGTTTTCAAGTCTTTTTGCCAAATCTTTGGCAGTAGATAATTCCACTTCTTTTTTGTGAGCAATGGCTTCATTTTTGCCTTTTGCAATGTTAAGATTTGTTGCATTTGCTTCAACGGCTAATTTTTTTGGGAACAACGCGTTTCTTGCGTAACCGTCTGCAACATTTATAATATCACCCTTTTTACCTGTGCCTTTTACATCTTGTAGTAAAATTACTTTCATTATTATCAACCTTTCTTACTGAACTGTATTTATAGCCTCTTTAAGCGTTTCTAAAACTTCGCTTAACATTTTACCTTTAATCTGTGCTCCTGCAACTGTCATGTGTCCGCCGCCGCCTAATGCTTCCATAACAAGCTGAACGTTATATGCACCTACAGAACGGGCACTTACTAATATTTCACCGTTACTTTCGCAAAGTACAAATGATGCCTTTACCCCTGCGATATTAAGCAGTTCGTCAGCTGCCTGTGCGGAGACAACCGATGGGAACTCCCCCTCTGTACTCCATGAAGAAATAGCGAACTCGTTATTATATATTTCCGCATTGGCAAGTACTTTCGACTTGGCGATGTGCATATCAAAATCTGTCTGGAACAGTTTTTTAACCTCAACGGTATCAACGCCTTTACGTCTTAAGAACGTTGCCGCCTCAAAGGTTCTTACCCCAGTCTTTACGTTAAAATTCTTTGTGTCAAGTACAATACCTGCATATATTGCCTGTGCCTCGGCAACTGACATTTTAAAGTCGTCACTAATATACTGGACAATTTCAGTCATAAGTTCGCATGTAGATGACGCATAGGGCTCGTGATACGTTAACACGCACCCCTCAAGATAATCTGCCCCGCGTCTGTGATGGTCAACTAAAACTCTGTCTTTAATTTCTTCAAAGACTCTCGGTGCTTCGATAAGTTTAGAACTGTGTGTGTCAACTACCACACAAAGAGAATTTGCAGTAACAAAGTTTAATGCCTGTGCCTCATTTACAAACACATTCTGGTAAAACTCGTCATTCTGAAGATTGTCCTTTGCCATTTCAATTCCTGACTGCAAGTTACCAACAATAATATACGCCTGTTTGTTTCTTGCTCTTGCAATATTGGCAACTGCAACTGATGCACCGAAACAGTCTGCATCTGCATTTTTGTGACCGAAAACAAAGATGTTGTCTGCCTCGTCAATAAGTTCTTTTAAAGCGTTTGATACAACTCTTGCTCTTACTCTGGTGTTCTTTCCGTAATTTTCGGAATGACCTCCAAAATATCTCATTTCGTTTGCATCTTTCATTACCGCCTGGTCTCCACCTCGGCCTAACGCCATATCCATCGCAATATTTACAAAGTCTTCACTTTCTTTAATGCCTTCACCTTTACCTACACCTATACTTAATGTGGCGGGAATGGAGTTGCCAACGCTTATATCTTTCACATGGTCTAATACGTTGAATTTCGAGTCTATAACAGACTGTAATTTTTCGTTTTCAAAATAAACGGTGTATCTGTCTTTTTCAATCTTTCTGCATACGCCGTTTAATTCGTCAACCCAGTTTTCTATAACGCCGTCAATTTCAGATATAAGAAAAGTTCTGTGCGTATCCGGAGTATTTTTTATTAAATCATCGTAGTTGTCCACCAAAACACTGCAAGAAATCACTTTTGAATTAACAGCGTAGTTATAGTTTTCAACTTCTGCGGTTTTGTCGATGAAGTATAAAACTACTGAATATGATTTTTCTTTTTGCTCGGCAGTTTCTACTACGTTACCAACTACTTTGTAGGTTTTTCCGTCTTTTTCCACTTCAAAATCGATATTGTTTTTATTTTCAAGTATCCCAAGTATGTGAATTTCGCTTACTGCCTGGTCTATGGTCTTTTCAAACAAATCCTCACCAAAAATATTTGAAAACTTGTCGTTGTACCATACAATATTTCCGGACAAATCAAGAACGGTAATGGGAAGGGGAAAACTATACATATAACCTTTTGCAGAATTATCAACATATTTGGTAATGTCCGCAAAGTAATTAGCCAACTGCTGTTCCCTTATCCTTTTGTTGAAAATTCCTAAAATGCCAAAAACAAATACAAAGGCAAACTCTGTAGCCGCAAGCCATAACTTGCTTGTAAACAAAGTAATTACAGCGAACACAAAGGTTACCATAATGTATATTCTTATATCAAATATGTTTTTAAAGGATGGTTTTTTATCGGTTCTCATAACCTCTCACCTCTTGCTCTGAAATTACGAAAGGCATCAATTACTGCAAATAATGCGGCAATTCCAAATGCCATACTCATAGTCATAACAAACAATACAAGTATTATAAATCTTATTGCAAAAATACGTATCCTCTTTTGCAAAAAGTAATCAACCAAAGACAATGTGCAAAAATAAACATATACCGACATTACAAAGAAAACGTTGGAAACAACATTGCCGATAGTGCCATCAGGCACAACAGTACCTGCTAAAAAAATAAGAAAATATACTAATACAAAACTTCTGTTAAGTCTTATGCTGTTAAAATTCGTAATAAATGAAACGTCTTTTTTCATAAGCCTTAAAACATTTTTAACTATCATAAACAGTATAAAAGTAAACCCTGCAAAAATTGTAATTAAAAAGGACGGAAGCAGTATGGTATATATCTGCCTCATACTTTCCACGAACAATTTAAAAGTTGCCCGTACAACCTCACTGTTTGTTTCTCCCATAGCCAATGCGAAGGAGTTAAGCATATCGGCGGGAGTTTCGTCAATCAACTGTTTCATACTGTCAAAAGTAGCCTTGATAATTATGTCAATAGGGCTTATTCCCAACACCGCTTTCTGGTAAATAACGGATAAAACAAATGCCCCCAAAAGTGACAACGTACCAAGACATATCCCTTTGAAAAATGATATTTTGTTTTTAAATGTATAGAATGCAGAAAAGAATAATCCTGCCAAAGATACTATTATTAAAATAACATCAACCAACGCTACACCTTCTTAAAAAAATGACATCATATTATTGTACCATATATTGTATATAAAAGTCAAATTTCTCCTTTTAAAAAGTCTTTTCCGACATCTGTAATTCTAACAGGAACAATTTCTCCAAATAAATTCTGCCCTTTTGCCTTAACTTTTATATATGAATCAGTAAATCCCTCAAATTTTCCGTCCTTCTCCGTTTCAAACAGTACCTCTACCCTTTTTCCTATGTAACTTCTGAGTTTGTCAGAAGTCAATTCCTCGCCGATTTTTGCCATAATTTCAGCACGTTTAATCTTGGTATCGTTGTCCACATGATTGTCCATTTTCTCCGCAGCAGTGCCTTTTCGTACTGAATACGGAAAAACGTGAATACTTCCAAAACCTGCTTTTTTTACAGTTTCTACACTTTCCTTAAATTCTTCCTCTGTCTCACCGGCAAAGCCCACCATAACGTCTGTGGTAAAGTTTACTTCAGGACATACCTCTCTTATTTTTTCAAGATATGAAAGATAATGTTCCTTTGTGTAGTGCCTGTTCATTCTCTTTAATGTTTCGTTGCAACCGCTTTGCAAAGATATATGAAAATGTTTGCAAAGTTTAGGCTGGTTTTTAACTGTGTTTAAAAACTTTTCAGTAAATATGTTTGGTTCTAAAGAGCCTAACCGTACTCTTTTTACTCCGTCAATTTCACATACTTTTTCTATAACGTCCCCTAACTTAAGACCTTCGTAATTGTAACAGGCAAGATTAATTCCCACAAAGACAAATTCCTTGTATCCTTTTTGTGTTAACAATGTTACTTCTTTTAAAATTTCGTCAACCGCTCTTGAACGAAGGGGGCCTCTGGCGTAAGGAATAATACAGTATGAGCAGAAGTTCCTGCACCCGTCCTGAATTTTAATAACTGCCCTTGTTCTTGACTGACTTTCAGAGGGCATTTCCTCAAAAACTGCAGGAATATCTTCATATACGCAGTTCATTTTTTCGCCTTTGTAGTTTTCAACATATTTTACTATATCTTTTCTGCCGTAAGTGCCTACTATAATATCCACCTCAGGCATTTCCTCTGCCTGTTTTTGGGATACTTGCGAAAAACAACCCACAACAACAACGATAGCATTTGGGTTTTTGTGTTTTGCACGTCTTATCATCTGACGGGATTTTCTGTCACTCATAGCAGTTACCGTACAGGTGTTTATCACAAAAACATCAGCATCGTCTTTATCGGTAACGGTGTAACCCGCACCCAAAAAAAGTTTCTTCATTGCTTCTGTTTCATACATATTAACTTTGCAACCTAAAGTGTAAAAATTAACTGTTTTCATTGTTTTTTCTCCTGTAGTTTTCCGGGACAAAAACCGCCTTGCTTTTACAAGGCGGTTTTATTATTTATTATTTAAAGTGATGTCAAATCGATTGCATTCTTTTTTATGTCTTCGGGAACAGTGATTTCATCAACTTCATTGAATGATTTGATTTCCAGATTAATATCTGCAGCATCAATTGTAACTTCGTCTGCTACATCGTATGACTCTAAGATGCCTTCTATAAGGTCAACAAAATCAAAATTGTATCTGAATATCAGTCCATCATTGTTGTTTATCCATATATACATATCAAATTCGCTGTCTTCTGCAAAGAGAGAACCTAACCCCGCTTCGCCAAGTGCAGCATCAAGCCCTGAAGAAACAATAAAATCGTTTATTTCCGCACCTTTTATACTTACAACGAATTTAGTAGAGCCTTTTTCCTGTGAAGAAACCTTTAACAAATCCACCGGAAATGAAGAATCAGCTTTTTCATTCAAATCAAAAACAAGAACGTTTGCTGATTCATCTTTAAATATTTCCTTTTCATATTCAGTTTCATCAACAGCATATAAAACTTCTTTTCCGTTTTCTTTTACTCCATATACTGTAAGACTACGCTTCTCTCCGATTATATCCATAGCTATATCCATTTTCATAGCGTCAGGTTCATCGGTTATTAACAAATCAGCCTGTATATCGAGGTTGACACTTTCGCCCTCAGATGTTACTCCGAAGTCAACGTCAAAACCAAATTCAACACTATTTATTGTTGTTTCATTTTCGGCAAAACCCTTTGTAATAAGAGACTTAAAGTCAGGAGACTCCGAATCGGCAATGATAACTGTCTGGTTAACTTCGTCCCAATCTACCTTTGCGCCAAAACTTTCAGCAACGGCTCTTGCAGGAACAAGAGTTCTGTCGTTTACAAGTTGTGCAGGTACGTCAATAATCTTTTCCACACCGTTAACAAATAGCGATGTAGAGCCAATTTGCATAGAAATCAATGTATCTCCTCTTTTTGCGGTAACAGTTTCGGTGTCGCCGTCCCAGTTAACTGTTGCGCCCATAGATTCAAAAATGCCTCTTACAGGAACAAGAGTTCTGTCATTAATAACCTGAGCAGGTACGTCAAAGTCAACCTCTACGCCATTTAATTTAACATCAACAAGTTGCTGGGCAGAAACTGAAAACATGCAATATCCAGCAACAATTATAACCATAATAAGTACTGTAAGCAATTTTTTCACAAGAACATTCCTCCATTTTTATTATACATAAATTATATATTAACAAACATTTATTGTCAACTCAGATTTTATATGCCTTTTCTGCTTTCAATAATTGAAGATATGGTATTTATCAAGATTCCGCCGTAACAAATATTTACCTTGTCAAAGTAACAAATATTAGTTCAGGTCTGTTAAATATTCGTGGTAATTTTGTGTTTTCCTTAGATAATCCCCGGCTTACAATCAGTTTACTGTCGCCAAAATCATACATACCACCTGCTAATTTTGGAAAGAAGCCCTGATTTGGTGCAAAAAAGCCGTTTAATAAAACCGGTATCCGAAACTGTCCGCCGTGAGCGTGTCCCGATAAAACCAAATCAAAGTCGTGAGCAAAATATTCTTCAGCCTTTTCAGGTCTGTGAGCAAGTAAAATATTGTAATTCTTGCTATCAATATTTCGGGCAACTGCTTCCAACTGATTTTCATAAACCGAATTTCCTGCTTCGGGGTCATCAACACCGCTTATAACAATATTATTACCGAGAGCGGTTATATAGTCGCAATCCCCTCTTAAAACAGTAACACCAACACTTTTCAGATAATCGAAATAGTGATACATTTCACCGCTCCACCATTCGTGGTTTCCGCTGACATAATATGTTTTATATTTTTTTGAAATACTTTCAACAAAGATATGACTGTTATTATTTATATAATAATCATCAAAAATATCTCCGCCCAAAAGCACGGCATCCGGCTTGTAATTTTCTATAGCATTAATCAGTTTCGCCTGATTTTCTCCGTACAAACAACTATGCAAATCAGTAACAAGGGCTAATTTAACGTCACCGGAAATTTTGTCGTCGTTAAGATTGTAATCTACGATTTTAAGTCTGTTGTCAAAAGTAAAAAATATAATTATAATTATTGATAAAATTATCGGCAACTTTTTCATTATAAAAACCTTTCTGCTTATCTGACGAAACATTAAAAGAACAATTTTCTCTCCATAATTTCCCGTGCCGACTTATTGATTGCAAGATAGAACAACAGTCCACCAAGCAAAATAAGAACAGCGAAAGGATAAAGAGACCAACCCGTAAAACCAATTTTAAAGGTGATAGAAATAAAGTATTCTATCAGCACAACAAAGGCACCTGTCAAAGTAAAGGCACCGCCCCAGATGTAGAGTTTTCCTTTTTTCAAATACCGTGTCAGGGTTACAACAGCAGTTGATATAACACAAAATCCGCCTGTAACCGGAAATGCAAAAGTTAAAAACCAGTCTCCGCCCGTTATGAAATTTATGTAGCAAAGATATACCGTTACACCAGCAAACGCACAGGGTGTAAATATTACAGGGTTGGGCTTTTCAAACCACAAAGGCAAAGCAAATGTGATATACCCTAAGATAAGGGCACCCAAAACATATCAAAACCAATCAAGTTTTATGTCAATGTGAAAATCTGCAAGAAAGGATACTACAACCGGAATCAAAAACATAATGATAACCGCCCCGTTAAAAGTGTTTGAGCGATGCTTTAGTTTGG
>JAGCLT010000098.1 GCA_017646825.1 Clostridia bacterium
AAAAACGACTTCATTTGACAAGTCGTTTTTTCAGTTATATTTGCCTACGGCAAGTTATATTGTTACGCAGTTATATTCGGCTAAGCCGAGTGATATTGTGCTTCGCACAGTTTAAGGGCAAATATAATATAACTGCAAACGGAGTTTGTAATAGCACTTTTACAAAGTAAAAATATCACTCTATCGAAGATGGAATATCGCTAATAAAATTGTGTCATCTAAATCATTCGGCTCTTCCAAAAAAAGAGAGCAATATAGATGCAATCTATATTGCTCTCTTTTTATTCAGTGTTTATGCGGGTTTCAGCTATTCCCGTTATTAAAGACGAAAAGTGATTTTGACTTTGTTAAGTTCTTACTGCAGGGGTATTGCAAATTAGTCGAGCACGGTGTTTCAAATTGCAAACTCAGAGAAATTTGTATTGAAGTGTTTGAAGAAAACAGTGTAGTCTTTAAGCATGAAAGGCTGTCTATTGTTGTATTTTGGACATAATATACAAAAATTTGGATAATTGTTGCTTTTTTGCATTATTTATAATATAATATTTGTAATGTTTTGGAGTACTGAAAGGAGAAACAATTTCTCCTGAATTCTTTCATGGTGATACAGGAATAAGATAAATTTTGGAGATGATGTTATGAATTTGTTTGGTGGCGTTCTTACGATTACGGGGATAACTTTTTTTGTGTTTTGCATATTTGCAATTTTAACAGTTGGATATGCACTTGGTAGAATAACTATAAAGGGTATATCCTTGGGATCTGCTGGAGTATTTATAATTGCATTGGTATTTGGATGCTTGTTTTATGACAATCTTGATGCCCAGCTTTCAGGATATACCACAAATGCTTTAAAAATTGTTGAAAATATTGGATTGATTCTTTTTGTTTCATCGGTTGGTTTTATTGCAGGTCCCAAGTTTTTCAGCAATATGAAAAAAAACTTTACTTCATATGTGTTACTTGGATTAGTTATTATAATAGTAGGTGCCCTCGTTGCAGTTGGTTGTGTGTTTTTGGGAAAACTTATGGGTGAAACCGATATGGAAAGGCTTTCTGCAATTATATCGGGATTGTTTGCCGGTGCACTTACATCCACACCTGCATTTTCGGCGGCCAAAGCTTCAGTTGCAACTCCGGAAATGGAACAACTTGTTTCTGTGGGTTATGGTATTGCATACATTTTTGGTGTTATAGGTGTTGTATTGTTTGTTCAGCTTATTCCTAAAATATTGAAGATGAATATGGATGAAGAACGTGCAAAACTTATTGTAGCAGATAATGTTTCTGCTCCTAAAAAATCAGAAGGCAAATTAATTGAACTTGATGATTACGGTATTGCACCTTTTGCCATTGCAGCACTTATAGGAATTTTCATCGGTATGATAAAAATCCCGCTTTCATCGGCAGGCCTTGACGGTACAACATTTTCTTTAACCACAACGGGCGGATGCCTTTTGGCATCGCTTGTTTTTGGTCACTTTGGAAAATTTGGAAAATTGAATGTTATGCCTACTGTAACTACTCTTAAAGTATTTAGAGAACTTGGACTTGTTTTGTTTCTTACAGGGGCAGGAATATCGGGAGGTGCAAGATTTATTCAGGAGTTTAAAATAGACTATTTTGTCTATGGTATGATAATGACAATTCTTCCTATGATTGTAGGCTTTGTTTTTGCAAGATATGTTCTTAAGATAGATGTGCTTAATACATTAGGCTCAATTACCGGCGGTATGACGAGTACACCCGCATTGGGTACACTTATCCATGTTGCAGGCACAGAAGATGTAGCCGCAGCTTATGCGGCAACATATCCTATCGCACTTGTTGCCGTAGTGTTTGCATCACAGTTTATTATTATTTTGTTTTAGATGGTGACAAACGCAAAAGTTTTCATAGCGTCATAGAGAATTTGAATTAACAAAGTAAGAGGTTGGGGCATCTGAGGATACATATTTATCCAAATTTATGTGGCATCTAAATCATTCGGCTCTTCCATAAAAGACAGACTATTTTGATAGAATAGTCTGTCTTTTTTTTTCAGCTAAATTCTCATTCTGCGAGCTAAATGTGCTAACGCACGCTAAATTACTTCGTAGCCAAATTGACTTATCGTCAGCTAATGGCGAATTTAATTTAGCTACTCCAAATAAGAAATTTAGCTATTTCGAAGCAATAATTTCGCTTTGCAATTTGTTGCAAAATTTATCTAAAAAAATGTCATCAAGCAATTTGGATTTAACATAAAAAACGACTTGTGTTTAACAAGTCGTTTCTTGATTTGCAGAGATTATTTATTCTTCGGTTGTTTCCTCTAATGCAGATTCCTTTGAACTCTCTTCTGAAGCAACTTCCAATTTAACAGTTTTTAAACTATAATATGCATTAGCAAATGTAGTTTGTATATACGGAAGAACCCATATATATGCGATTCCTAAAGTAATATAACCCAAAAGAATCCAACCGATAAAAGATAACCCTAATATAAATAGTTCTGATTTGTGCCCATTTGTAATTGCTTTTGATTCATTAATACACTCAAGTGCCGGTTTTCCTTTGTTCTCGGCAAGAATATATATAGCCATCGAATATGAAATAGATTTAACAATACCTGGAATAACAAATAGAAGAGACCACAAATATATGAAAAGACTTCCTAAAAAATTCACTTTGAATGCTGACCAGAAATTGTCAAATCCGCATATAGCATCGCTGACATCTGGTTTTACGCCTGATGCAACATTAAGATATACTCGTGTAATGCTCAATGTAAATGCCGGGCTTACAATGGTTGCAAAAATTAAATTACCGTATGGGACGAGCGATAAAACAAAAAATGCTGCAACTGAAAGAAATGCAATAATAAGAGAAACGCCAAACAAAATACCAATCTTTCCCTTAATTTGCTGTTTTGCTCTAGATTTTAATTCGACTCTGTTCATATATACACTCCTTAAAATTTTCTTGTATAAACAATATCATATATGTAAAAAAATGTCAACAACTATCATTTTCCATTAAAAAAGACACCGTCGGGTGTCTTTTTTGCTATTTTGTTTCACTGCAATTGCAGGACTTTTTACTGCATTGTTTTGCATACGGACAACCAACACAATGCTCTCCACGTTTTTTTGCTTTATAGAGATACATTCCTGCACCGCCTGCAATAAGAACAAGAACTATTATTATAATTGCATTTGTCATAATCAAACACTCACTTTAATCTTTTTTGATTTTTCCTCTTTAAGTTTATTGTTTGTATTATTGATAAGGCCAACAACTATCGCTACTATAACTGCAACGATTACAAGTCCTGCCACTGCTGCAGTAACGTTAAGGTCAGCAGGAGAAATTATAAGTGTACCTATTGTGTAAACCAGATATGCAACTGTATAACCAACGCCAAGTTGAAGCCCTATACCGCCCCAAAGCCATTTGGCACTGTTCATTTCTGCATTCATTGCACCGATTGCCGCAAAGCAGGGAGGAGAATACAAGTTAAACATCAGATATGCAAGTGCTGCAACCTTTGTAATTGCAAAAGCGGTTGCAACTTCTGCACCTACACCTTCCATAAGAGCAAGTTCTTCCGTATCAATAAGGTTTTCAAGTCCTACAAAGCAAACTGCAAGTGTACCAACAACGTTTTCTTTTGCGATAAAACCAGTAATTGCTGCTGCTGCAAGTTGCCAACTAAGTACGCCAACAATGGGAACAAGAATGTAAGCAAAAGGTCCTGCGATTGATGCAAGAATTGAAGAATCAGCAGTTTCTGCAACAGTGAAACTCCATGTAAAAGTCTGCATAAGTTGAACAGCCATATTGCAAAGAAGAATAATTGTAGCGGCTTTTACTATGTAAGCCCAGCCACGGCTGCACATTGATTTGAAAGCACCCCAAAGAGAAGGGTTTTTGTATTCGGGCAATTCAATTATAAAGAATGATTTTTTTGCTCTGTGTCCCGTAATCGCATTTATAAGCAATGCGCCTAAGAAAATCAGTACAATACCTGCTAGGTACATAACAGTACTTACCCAACCTGCGTCTTTAAAGAATGCACCTGCAAAAAGAGCAATTACAGGGATTTTAGCACCGCAAGGCATAAATGGTGAAAGCATTGCTGTTGCTCTTCTTTCACGTTCGTTTTTGATAGTACGGCTTGCCATAATACCGGGAACTGCACAACCTATTGTGATAACAAAAGGAATAACTGATTTGCCTGAAAGACCAACCTTTTTGAATATGGGGTCTAAAACAACTGCAACTCTTGACATATATCCACAGTCTTCCAAAAGTGCAATAAGGAAATACATAACCATAACGAGGGGTAAGAAACCAACAACGGCAACAACACCGCCGATTACACCATCAACAAGGATTGCTGACAAAAGCGGATTTGCATCACCAAGAAGTTCGCCAACCCAGCCCTGAAACATTTCAAGACATGCAACAAGCCAGTCCGCTATGGGTGTACCAACCCAGACCTGAGAAATCTGGAAAACAAGATACATTACAACTGCAAAAATCGGAATACCAAGCCATTTGTTTGTAAGTACAGCATCAATCTTGTCGCCGAAATTCTTATCTTTTGTAAGAACTTTACGTGTTTCAACATCTTTAACAATACTATTTACAAAGTCGAAACGTTTGCGGTCGGCCGTTTCCACTGCTTCCTTACTTGTAAGGTCAATGTCTCCCTGAGAATAAACTGCCTTTTGTGATGTACCCACTTGTTTTACTGCAGTTTCGATAACTGTTTTTAAGCCCTTTTTAGAAACTGAAACCGTCTCAACGACAGGACAGGCAAGATTTTTGGAAAGTTTTGCTACGTCAATTTTTGTGCCTTTCTTTTCGTTGATGTCGCTTTTGTTAAGTGCAACAACAACAGGTATGCCAAGTTCTAAAAGTTGTGTTGTAAAAAACAAACTGCGGCTCAAGTTTGCAGCATCCACAATATTAATAATAACATCGGGGTTTTCTTTTTTAACGTAGGAACTTGTAATACTTTCTTCCGATGTAAAAGGTGACATGGAATAAGCACCGGGCAAATCCACGGCAATAAGTTCTTCGGCTCCTTTGTAGTATGCCTTTTTAATTGGGTGTTCTTTTTTCTCGACGGTAACACCTGCCCAGTTGCCAACCTTTTCGTTACGGCCGGTCAGAGCGTTATACATTGTGGTTTTACCTGAATTCGGATTACCTGTTAAGGCAATTCTCATAATATATTCCTCCTTGTAGTATAATTATATATTGAAGTTAGGTATGACTAACTGCTACACAAAAAAATATGGCACAAAGAAGCAATATTAAATAATTATTGCCTCTGCCAACTGATTATCAATACTATATCTTCCGTCTTTAATTGAAACGGTGCAACCGCCTTTTCTGAACGAAACAACAGTAATTGCTTCTCCTGAATAACAACCAAGAGAGAATAAGAATGAGTTTAATTCTTCATCGTCGGTTAATATATCTTTAATTATGTATTCCTGTCCTTCGGACGCTTTTAGTAAATTCATAATATGCACCTGTTTTCTTATTACGTAATATTTTTGAGTTAGATGCGACTAACTCCATTGGTTAGTCTAGCATAACTAAACTGTGATGTCAAGTATTTTTTTGAAATTTTTTACAGCAAACTCAGGTATTCGTTTACATTTGTATAAAAATATGTTAAGATGAAATAAATTTTATGGAATATGGAGGTGTATTGATTGAAAAACCCATTATGCGTTGCAAGCGTTTCTTTTATGGTTGCTGCATTTTTCGTTATTCTGTTTAAATTTAATGTATCTCTTTTAATTTTGGCTTCATTAAGTTTTATATTGTCAGTCATTATGATATACGGTATTATAAAGGGCAACAAAGAGTATATTGTCTCCTGTATTCTATGTATAGTATTTTTAGTAACAGGCGGTATATACTGCGGTATTCATACAACTTACTGTAATAAAATCACAAGTGCCGACAACGTGGTAGTGGAAGGTAAAATTGTTGAAAACAACGTTGTGCAGGCAGAACTCATAAATGGCGAAAAGGTTTTAATAAAAATTCGGTTTTATTATTCGTACTATGGTGAGGAAGAGTTTACTGTAGGAGACCGTGTTGCTGTAAAAGGCGAATTAAGGCGGTACAAGGATCCTGGATTTTATGG
This sequence comes from Clostridia bacterium, assembly GCA_017646825.1. Classification (GTDB taxonomy): domain Bacteria; phylum Bacillota; class Clostridia; order Monoglobales; family Firm-18; genus RGIG1864. The sequence goes on from JAGCLT010000098.1 coordinate 6,155, forward strand.
TGATTTAAATTACAGTAATTACACAAAGGCAAGATATATTTATGGTTACATATATAACCCTGAAATAACAAAAATAGGCCATTCAACTGACCTTTATAAAATAGGCTATAAAATGCGTAAAACAATTTCAAACTACATAGATGCGAATTACAATAAGGAGGAGGGAGGCTTGTTAAAGGCGTTACTTATAGGTGATAAATCTGATATCTCACCGGAACTTAAAGAAAGTCTTGCTTACAGCGGATTGTCACACATTGCGGTAGTATCGGGCGCTCACATAAGTATTATATTATCTCTTATAGGTTTCTGGTTTTCGTCCCTTAAAAAATATAGCAAAATTTATGTACCTTTAATTTTAGTTTTTATGGGCTTGTTACTTTGCCTGATTGGAGGTCAGCCATCTGTTTTACGAGCATTGATTATGGCAGTATATTCCTTGTTGGTTTTGACTTTACTTAGGCGGTACGATATGCTGACGGCGTTAATGTTTTCAGGCGCGGTACTTGTTGTAATTAACCCTTATTTTGCAGTTGATGCGGGATTTCTACTGTCATTTTTTGCAACCTTTGCTCTTGTAGCAGGAATAAAAGAAAAATTTACATTTTACAGTCTGGCACTTTTGTTTATAACACTTATGCCGTTATGTTTTTACTATTTTAATTACGTCTCTTTTGCCATGTTTTTTACAAGTGTGGTAATTACGCCTATAGTTACATTAATACTGCCCCTTGGCTTTCTGTCGCAGGTTTTACCGGTTGTTAGTTTTATTACAAAACCCTTGCTTAAATTAACTATCCTGATTTCTGATGCTTTTGCGCATTTTGATATTTTCAGGGTAGATATTCCGGTGCCGTCGGTATATTTAATTATTGCGTTATGCTTAATCGTGGGGGCTTCGTATTTTGCAGTATTACGGTGCAAAAAGATTACGGCGTTTGTTGCTATACTAGCAATTATATTTTTTACAGCGGATTTTGCCTTATCTGTGAACAATGGAAATATAGTTACTGTGTTTGAAGACGACGGTGCGGTTATGCACGTAAGTACTGATGGTGGCAGAAACATTATAATATGCACAGACGGTTTTGAAAGTGCACAAAACTACATAAAGAAGAACAACATAAAGTCTATTGATGTTTTATATTTTACCAGATTCCAAAAAGCTGTAACTACTGACAACGACGGTCTTGTAATATCAAAAGTATGTATGCCAAAGGTTGCAGGAGAAATGTGCGAGGGAGATTTTTCTTTTAAGTATTACTCTAAGGAAAGCACGGTTGTTGACGGCGTTAGTATTACGCCTGTAAGTTATATGCCTTACAAAACAAAGGTTGATCACAAAAAGGCTGTTATAACTGTCGATATAGAAGAAAACACATTCTTGGTTGCACCATACAAGGACAACGAACTTAATATTGAAAAATTAAACGAAGTAAAAGCAGATGTTGTTGTGTGCGACAACAAAACACAGCCTGACAGTCTGTTTTTACAAAACTGCGGTGCACAATTTGTAACAGGAGACTGTTTACAACAAAATGATAATATGTTATACTTGAATTACAATACAGATATTTGCGGGTCTGTTACTTTTACATTTAATAACGAAAACATATCTGCAAGAACGTTAAGGTGATTTTGTGAAACTTACTATACCACAACTTAAAAGACAAATTCAGAATAATGATATTTCAAACCTGTACTTGTTTTACGGTGAAGAGAAGTATCTTTTAAATGCATATATTTCAAACATAAAAGACAAATCCGTAATTGATTTTCCTGAATTTAATTTTTTTGAATTTACAGACGAAACTGCAGAGTACGAACAGTTTTCTAGTTTTGTATTATCATATCCGCAAATGAGTGACAAAAAAATGGTTGTACTAAAAAATTGCGGTTTTTTGCAAAATGCTGCATACAAGGACTCGATGGTAAAATTATTGTCAGAGTTGCCGTCTTATGCAGTAGTTATATTTGCTGAAGAAACCTTGGGAAAAGCAAAAAAAGAACTGGTTTCTTTAATAGAAGAAAAAGGTGTTGTAACAGAATTTGAAAAGCAGTCGCTTGAAAACTTAAGAGCGTGGGTAAACAGAAAATTTGCTCTTGCCAACAAGAAAATGACAATAGATGATATGAATTATCTTGTGTCCCTATGTGCCTGTTCTCTTGACAAACTTGAAGTTGAGTGTTCAAAACTTATAGCCGGAACAGAGGAAGAAGTTATTTCGAGAAGTCACATAGACTCCCTTGTTACTGTACCTGTTGAATACAAGGTTTTCACTATGGCGGACTGTTTGCTTAACAAAAACAGCAACGAGGCATATTCTTTGTTGCACGAGTTTAAAGTAAACAAGGAACAGCCTACTGAAATTCTTGCAATTATATATTCATCAATTTCAGAAATATTAATGTTTAAGAATTTAATTGGGCTAGGGAAAAATCCTGAATTATACCTTGCACCAAACAGAAAATGGCTTGGTAAAAAGTACAGAGCACTGGCAACAAAACAGGATGGCAAGAAACTTAGAGACGTTATGAAGATGTGTTTTTTGTATGACGAAAAGATTAAGACGGGCATGATTGACGGATTCACTGCTCTTGAAGTAGTAATAGCATCAATGCTTGGTTAAAGGAGAGTCCTATGAGAATTAATGATTTACTTATTCAGGGAACAGAATTATTAAAACAAAACGGAATAGGAACTTGTGTTTTGGATGCACAGTTGTTACTTGCACACTACCTTAAAGTAGACAAATTGTTTGTTATCAATAACAGAAAAACAGACCTTGCAGAATGGGAAGGCTATTTTGATTTGTTATCAAGACGTGCAAAACACGAACCTATGGCGTACATTCTTGGAAAAAAAGAGTTTATGTCACTTGATTTTTATGTTGACAAAAACGTATTAATTCCCCGCCCTGACACCGAAACATTAGTAGAATACGCGATGGGTGTCATAAAAAACAAAAGGGTAAGCGTAGTGGATATCGGTACGGGAAGCGGTTGCATCGGCATTAGTGTTCTTGCAAACTGTAAGCACTGCAAAGTTACGGGAATTGATATTTCCGAAGATGCTTTGGAAATTGCAGGTAAAAATGCAGAAAGCAATAAAGTATCTAAAAGATATAAAACTTTAAAATGCGACATATTAAACGAAGTGCCGGATGGAAAGTACAATGTTATTTTGTCAAATCCCCCGTACATTGAACCGGATGTAATTGAGACACTTGAGGATGATGTGAAAAAATACGAGCCATATCATGCGTTATACGGTGGTGTGGACGGTCTTGATTTTTACAGAAAAATATCAGAAGTGGGTAGAAAAATATTGACCGACAAATATCTTATGGCTCTGGAAGTAGGTTACGACCAAAGCGAAAAAGTCATGGAGATATTAAAAAATGACGGTTATGAAAACATAACCGCCATAAAAGATTTAGCAGGGATAGAGCGTGTTGTTATTGCTCGTTCTTCCAGATTTTAATTATACCTGCTTTATGAAGCGATGTTAAAATAAGCACAATCATGGGTGTTAAAATCATACCCAAAACTCCAAACAGTCTGTATCCTACATAGATACCGACAAGAGTTAAGAGAGGGTGTGTTCCAAGGGAGTTGCTTATAATTTTTGGTTCTGCAAATTGTCTTATTACCGTTATTATTCCGTACAGGACAAGAACTCCAATACCGAAACTGAAGTTTCCGGTAACCAGAGAGATTATTCCCCATGGGATAAGCACTGCACCTGCGCCGAAAATAGGAAGTACGTCAATAAAGGCAATCAGTAATGCTGCTGTAAAAGCATACTCGACGCGAAGAATCAAAAGACCTGTTAACAGTTCAACAAAGGTTATTGCCATTATAATAAGCATACCTTTTAAATATTTTTTAAATGCAATTGCTGTATATTTTTTAATAGACAGCAATTTGTTTTTTGCATTTTCCGGGAACTGCATCAGAATAAATTGTTTAATATTACTGTAATCATTAGTAATGAAAATTGATGACAGTACCAAAGCTACTATGAAAATCAACACCGCAGGGATTGATGTTGCAACACTTGTGGCACTGTTGATTGTGATTTTAGTAAGTGATGCTACAAGATTTTTTGCGGAATCTGCAAGGTCTCCTGCAAAATCCATTATATACTGCGAAAATTCCGGAGAAACGGATTTTTGGAAAAGTTCCCACTTGTCGGCCAAATAATAATAAGTGTCAGTAACTGTAGAAGTGATTTTGGGTATATTCTGAACAAAACTTGTAAGTTCTGCAATAATCCTGTTTACTACAAGTGTAACCAGTCCCGAAAGAATAATCACAATCAGCAAAAGCGAAACTGCAGTTGCCAGGATTTTAGGGAATTTCCATTTTTTCTTAAGAAAAGAAGATACGGGATTTGCTATTGTTGCAAGAATAAATGCTGCGATAAATGGTAAAAACAGACCTATTGTTTTTGGCAGTATCAAAGTTATAAAGAAGTACGCCAGAAGAACATACGCAACAATTATAAAAAATTTAATGTGTTTTTTAATATCCATATACAATCAGCCTTTACGATAAAAATTTATTCATTAGTGTATGACCAATTTCTACAAACTCACCATTTTTTGCATCTTCCTCGTTGTAAGGAAGTCCTGATTTGTTTTTCTCGTTGCTTCTGTAAATTACAAATGGAACAGGGTCGGAAGTATGAGTTCCTATTTTAAGAGGAGTGGGATGGTCGGGTAAAACCATAATTGAAAAATCCTCTCCGCTGTTTTTTAAGTACTCATATACAGTTTTAACCACAATGCCGTCAATTAATTCAATTGCTTTGATTTTATTTTCTTTTTCAAAATGGTGTCCGCATTCGTCGGGAGCTTCCATATGTACATATACAAAGTCGTTATTTTTAAGTGCATTGATTGCCGCCTGTGCTTTACCCGGGAAATTTGTATCTATATTTCCTGTTGCACCTTCCACATCTATGCTGTCCATTTGTGCACAAATTCCGATGCCTTTTACAAGGTCAACTGCTGAAATTACCGCGCCTTTAACTCCGTATTTTTCTTTAAAAGATGTAAGCGCCGGTTTTTTGCCCTGTCCCCACATCCATATAGAGTTTGCGGGATTAAGGCCTCTTTTTATTCTGTCAATATTTATTGGATGGTCTTTTAAAAGTTCATAACTTTTTTTCATAAGGTCAAGAAGTATTTCGCTATCAGGCAAATAATCGCCTATTACTTTTCCTGAAATGTCGTGAGGAGGAGTAAGTTTGAACTGCATATCAAGACCATGCCACAAAAGAAGATGTCTGTAAGAAATTCCACCGTAGAAACTTCTTATTTCGTCACCTAATTTTTTCTGAACGAATTTCATAAGTTCTCTTGATTCTTTTGTTGTGATTTCGCCAGAACTGTAGTCCACCATCTTTTTGTCTTTATAATCAGGCTCATCAGACAAGGTAACAAGGTTTGTTCTGAATGTTGTGTCATCAGGCAAAACGTCAACACCCATACTTACTGCTTCAAGGGGTGACCGTCCTGTGTAATATAAATACGGGTCATAACCCATAACTGAAAGGTTTGCAACGTCGCTTCCGGGGGGCATATCGTCAGGTACAGTTTTAACAAGACCTGTTATGCCGTTTTTGCACAAATAATCTATGTATGGTTTATTGGCAACTTGAAGTGGTGTTTTGTTTCCCAATTCTTCAACTGGCCAGTCTGCCATTCCGTCTCCAAGAATTACAACGTATTTCAAATTACAACATCTCCTTAATTTTCATCTGTATATATTTTAACAAAAACAATAGCATTTTACAAGGGAAAAAGAAAAAAATGTCTTAAACATTACAAAATTGTTAAAAGTATTGCAAATAACACGTTTTGATGATAATATGATAACATGAGTATCAATATGATGTTCAATTTATGAAGGAGGTAATTTAACCTATGAAAAAGACATTTAAAATTCTTTCACTTGTGTTGGTTTTATGTTTTGCAGTAAGTTCTTTTACATATGCAAACACATTCCCCGATGTAAGTGACAATGCCGGTTATGCAGAAGCAGTTTCATTATTGTCTGCTCTGAAAATAATCAACGGATATGAAGATGGTACTTTCGGTCCCGAAAGAGAAGTTACAAGAGCAGAATTTACAACAATGCTTGTAAGAGCTCTTGGTAAAAGCGGATTAGGCAGTAAAGACCCTGCAGGTTTGCCTTTTGCCGACTTAGACGGTGCTGCTTGGGCAATCAGCGACATCAGAACAGCTTACGATTTAAAAATCATCAACGGTATGAGCGAAACAGAGTTTGCTCCAAATGCTCAGGTTACTGTTGAACAGGCGCTTAAAATGATTGTTTGTGCTCTTGGTTATTATCCAATGGCTCTTCAGTCAGTTGGTGGCGACGTTAACGCAATCTGGCCATCAGGTTACACAAATGTTGCTTCAGACCTAGGTATTGACATGGGCGTTATAACAGGTTACAACAAACCTGCTAAGAGAAGCGACATTGCAACTTTTGTTTTCAATTCATTAGAAGTTGACTTAATGGAAACAAAAACACACAACGGTATGGAAAGAACTGAAATTCTAAAAGGCACAAACTTGTTAAATGACAAACTAAGAATTTCTTACGGTTACGGTGAATTAATTGCTGACAACAAAAGTTCTGTTGATGCATCAGGCGCTGTAGCACGTGAAGGCGAAGTAACTATTTACGAAAACGATTTTGGTTCTAATGAAACTTTCTTGGTGGGTTCAGTTAAAACTGAAGGTTTAGTTGGAAGAAGCGTTAAATATTACTACAAAGTTGACAAATACGGTGAAAAAACATTAGTTTACTTGTTTGATACAACAAAAAGTTCTTCAATCGTTAAAATTGACCCCGAAAGTTTAAACACCGTAACAGGTACATGGGGTACAGGTGTTGAAATCAGTTACTGGAAAAATGAAACTGACAGAAAAGCAACAGTTATTGATATCGCAGAAGACCCCGTTATTTCAATTAACGGCAGAGTAATTGACAACAGTTCAAAAACACCTTCAGAAGTATTTAACATTGACTCGGGAAGCATTGAATTAGTGAGCAGTGCTAACAACGGCGTATTTAACAAAATCAACATTGTATCTTATGTTACATACGTTGTAGGTTCTGTAAGTACATCTCAGAAGATGGTTATTGATATGTACAAAACATCAGTACAGGGTAACACAGTTATTTTAGACGCTGATGACGATTATACAACACTTACTATGACAAGAGCTTCAAACGGCTCAACTGTATCACTTTCATCTTTGTCAAAATACAATGTAATTTCTGTTAAACAAAGTATTGGTGCTAATGGCAGAAGCGTAATCGATGTTATTGTTTCTAACGAAAGCGTAACAGGTAATATTACAGCCCTTGACTTAGACTTTGACTTAATCGGTGTTGACGGCAAAGAATATAAATTGTCAAAATATGCTAAAACTTATGTTGCAACACAGATAGACACTTTGGCTATTAATGATTCTGTTAAATTCTATCTTGACAAAGACGGCAACATTGCTGCATTTGAAAAAGTTGCTTCATTAAATACAACATACGCATTTATTTGTGGTGTTGCTGCAGAAAACGAAACATTAGCATTTAGATTAATTGAACAAAACGGTGCTAAGACATCTGTTACTGCTGCAAGCAAAATTAAGATTGACGGCCAGCCATATCAGGACTTTGATGCTGCTGAAACTTACTTGAAAGGTATTACAGATAATATTGATGAAAATGGCATCAACGGTTCTCAGTTAGTTAAAATCACAAAGAACAACCAAGGTAATATCACTGCAGTTGACACAATTGCTGTTGGTGCTAACGATGATCTAACACTTGTTAAATCAAATTCATCTTACGAATACAAGTCATCAACAAATCAGTTTATTAACGGTTCAAACAAATTTATGGTTGACTCAAGCACAATAATATTTGCTGTTCCTTCAACAAGAACAGACTACGATGCTTATTCTAAGAAAACTTTAAGTTCATTTAAAGACGGTCAGTCATATTCAAACATCGAAGCTTATGACTTTACATCAGGTTCAGTGGGAAAAGTTAAATGTATTGTTGTTTACGGTACATCAGGCGGAAGTGCACTATCTGCAGATTCTCCGATTATCATCACAACAGACAAACACTTAACAACAAACAGCGAAGGCGAAACAGTTTATAATGTATTTGGTTATATGTTTGGTCAGAGCGTATCTAACGATACAACAGAAGACGATGCATTTACAAAGAATACAACTAAGTTTGATGATGCTATTGCCGGTGATATCTACAGAGTTGCATATACAGGCGATGACTTTAACAACTATTCTGAAAAACTATTGTCAGTGAGCGGTTCATCAATGCCATCAGCATTCTATCGTGAAGGCGTTGCAGGTGACTTGGATTCAGATTATGTTGTAGCACACGGTTTGTTGGTAGGTGCAGACGAAGATACATTCTTACTTGCTAAGACAAATGATTTGGATGACTTAATTAATGAAGATTCTTATGATGAATATTCATTCAAAGTAACATCAAGCACAATCTTTGCGGTATACGATGCAAGTGCTCACAGAGATAACAAAGTTACTCTTGGCGCTGACAACATATTAAAGGCTATGCCTTCATTTGAAGATACAAAACAATTCATCGTAACAGACGAAGAAGGAAATGTTACAAGCACAACAGGTGTTGAAGCATCTGAAATCTTTGTTTACGTTGTTAACAACAGAGTTGTTTTGGTATATCAGATTATAAGATAATAAACAACAATAAAAAAGAGAGGGTTTTAAACCTGAAGTGATATAATGATGGTAGACACAAAAAAGTGTCTACCATCATTTTTTATGTTATACTAAAGAAAAGGAGTTGAGATTTATGGGAAGACCAAGAGGTGGAACAAATACACACCATACTAAAGAAGAAAAATTAGCATTAGTTTTGCGTAATCTAAACGGAGAAAGCCTAATGAGCTTAGAACGCGAAACAGGTATATACAATGCACAAATTCACAAATGGACAAAACAGTACTTAGAAGGTGGCGAAGAAGCACTTGTCAATAAGCGTAAGCCAGGAAATCCTCTTGCTAAGTATCACAACAAGAAAGTACTCACACCAATAGAACAACTTGAATACAAAGTGGCATTATTAGAACGTGAATTACTGCAGAAAGATGGAGAAATTGTACGCTTAAAAAAA
>JAGCLT010000099.1 GCA_017646825.1 Clostridia bacterium
GATCTCGCTAATTCTTTTAAATCCTCAGTAGTTAATTCGGTATCATATACAACACCTTTTGCTTCCTTCATCTCATCAATGATTTTCTCAAAGTAAGACATGGGAACTTCCATAACTACGTCAGAATACATCTGGATAAATCTTCTGTAGCAGTCCCAAGCCCATCTTGGATTGTTTGCTTTTTTAGCCATAACTTCAACAACGTCTTCGTTAAGACCAAGGTTTAGAATTGTATCCATCATACCCGGCATTGATGCTCTTGCACCTGAACGAACTGATACCAATAGCGGATTTTCTTTGTCACCGAATTTTTTACCGCAGATTTCTTCCATCTTTACGATATACTCCATAATTTCTGCCTGGATATCGTCATTAATCTTTCTGCCGTCGTCATAGTACTTTGTACAAGCTTCTGTTGAGATTGTGAAACCCTGAGGAACAGGTAGTCCCAAACTTGTCATTTCTGCAAGGTTAGCACCTTTACCGCCTAAAAGTTCTCTCATTGTTGCGTTACCTTCTGTAAAAAGGTACACATATTTTTTACTCATTTCTTTTTCCCCCTAATTCATTAGTATTTATTATAAATTACAATTTACGCTGTTGCGCTTTTTGTAATATTATTGTTTGCACCAATTTCTTCCTTATATATTATTTTGGGCTGTGCATTGTCCAAAATACATTCCTTTGTTACAACGACCTTTGAAATGTTGGGGTCTGACGGTATCTCGTACATAATTTCAGTCATTATTTCTTCAAGTATAGCACGAAGTCCACGTGCCCCCGTTTTTCTTTTTACCGCTTTTTCTGCTACCGCAACCAAAGCGTCCTGTTTAAAATCAAGGTCAACCTTATCGTAAGAAAACAGGGTTTTGTACTGCTTAACAATAGAATTCTTTGGTTTTACCAAAATATCCACAAGAGCCTTTTCGTCTAAGTTATCAAGACAAGCCACAACGGGAAGACGACCTATAAACTCAGGGATAAGTCCGAATTTAAGCAAATCCCCGGGTGTCAGTTCAGTTAAAATCTCGCCGATTTGTTTTTCGGATTTTGACTTAACCTCTGCACCGAAGCCCAATGTCTTTTTACCAACTCTGTTTTCTATTATTTTTTCCAGTCCGTCAAAAGCACCGCCGCATATAAATAAAATATTGGTGGTATCAAGTTGAATAAACTCCTGCTGAGGGTGTTTTCTTCCGCCCTGAGGCGGGACAGATGCAACAGTTCCTTCCAGTATTTTAAGAAGTGCCTGTTGAACACCTTCACCGCTTACGTCTCTTGTTATTGACGGGTTTTCTGTTTTCTTGGTAATTTTATCTATTTCGTCAACATATATAATACCGTGTTGTGCTGCCTCTACGTCACCGTCTGCAGCCTGAATAAGTTTTAAAAGAATGTTTTCAACATCTTCACCCACATATCCCGCTTCGGTAAGTGATGTAGCGTCCGCTATTGCGAAAGGCACGTTCAGTATTTTGGCTAAGGTCTGGGCAAGAAGTGTTTTACCGCTTCCTGTAGGCCCTATCATCAATATATTGCTCTTTTGTATTTCAATGTCGTTGTCTTTTATTGGCATTGTTACTCGTTTATAGTGGTTATAAACAGCAACAGCCAGTTGTTTTTTCGCATTGTCCTGTCCTATTACGTAACCGTCTAAAATCTCTTTGATTTCTTTGGGCTTTGGAACTACCATTCCTCTTCCGCCGTTATATACTCCTCTTTTGCTGTCATTTATAATTTCGCCGCAAAGTTCAACGCACTCGTTGCAAATATACACGTCGGGACCCGCAATCAGTCTTTCAACCTGATTTTCACTTCGTCCGCAAAAGGAACATCTTAACTGTTTTGTATCGTCGTTTTTAGGCATTTATTATATCCTTTCAAAGTCTTTTATCAATAACTTTATCAATGATACCGTATTCCAGTGCTTCCTGCGCTGTTAAGAAATTATCTCTGTCGGTATCTTTTTCTATTGTTTCCAAAGGCTTTCCTGTGTTTTGTGCCAGTATCTCATTTAATGTCTGACGGATTTTAATAATTCTGTCAGCATGGATTTTGATATCTGACGCCTGACCCTGCATACCGCCCAAAGGCTGGTGAATCATAATTTCACTGTGGGGCAGAGCATAACGTTTTCCTTTGGCACCGCTTGAAAGTAAAAACGCACCCATACTTGCTGCCATACCTATACATATTGTAGATACGTCGCATTTAATGTACTGCATTGTGTCGTAAATAGCCATACCTGCTGTTATTGAGCCGCCTGGACTGTTAATGTAAAGACTTATATCTTTATCGGGGTCCTCTGCTTCCAAAAACAGAAGTTGTGCTACAACCAGACTTGCAGTTACGTCGTTTACCTCATCGCTTAAAATGATAATTCTGTCCTTTAAAAGACGTGAATAAATGTCGTAAGAACGTTCACCTCTGTTGGTCTGTTCTACTACTACAGGAACTAAACTCATATTTATCATTCCTTTCCTTTATGAGTTATTCTGCATCTCCTTTATGAGTTATTCTGCATCCTTCTTTGTTGTCTTTTTAGTTGTTGTTGTTTTTTTGGCAGTTGTTGTTTTCTTTGCAGGTTCTTTGTCTGCAGTTTTCTTTTCGGGTTTAACTACTTTGCAGTTGTCAACAAGAACAGCAACTACCTTTTTGTTTGTAAGTTCTGCTTTAAGTTCGCTTGCAGGGATGTATTTTTTAACATCATCAACAGGCATTTTATACATTTCTGCAATGTTTGCGATTTCTTCGTCAATTTCTTTTTCAGTTACTTCTACTTTTTCTGCTTTTGCAACTGCTTCTAACATAAGAGATACTCTTACCTGTTCTTTTGCTCTGTCTTTGAAGCCCTCTTTAAACTGGTCCATAGTCATTCCCATAATCTGAAGGTATTTCTCAACGTTTAAGCCCTGCTGTGCAAGTCTCATATCGTAATCTCTTACGATTGCGTCAAGTTGTGTATCTACCATACAGTCAGGAATGTCTGCAGTAATGTTTTTTGCAGCAACAGTAATAACTTCGTTTTCAATTTCTGCTTTTGCTCTGTCGTCAGCGGCTTTCTTTAATTTTGCCTTAACGTCTGCTTTTAGCGCATCAAAAGTATCAAAGTCATTATCTTTTGCAAACTCGTCATCCAATGCAGGAAGTTCCTTAACGGTAATTCCGTTAATTTTTACTTTAAATGTTGCTTTTGCACCTTTTAGTTCTTCTGCCTGATAATCTTCGGGGAAAGTTACTTCGATTTCCTTTTCCTCGCCGATTTTAGCACCGATTAACTGGTCTTCAAAACCGGGGATAAACTGACCTGAGCCGATTGTAAGGTCAAATTTTTCACCTTTGCCGCCGTCAAATGCAACGCCGTCTTTAAAACCTTCAAAGTCAATGTTTGCAATGTCTCCTTTTTTTACTGCTCTGTCTTCTACAGTTACCATTCTGGCATTCTTTTCTGCCATTCTGGAAATTTCTGCATTAACATCCTTTGCGGTTACATTATACTCAGGTTTTTTGATTTCTATACCTTTGTATTCGCCTAATGTTACTTCCGGCTTAACTGTTACCTTTGCGATAAGTACAACGGGTTGTCCCTTTTCCAGTGTGTCTATGTCCAGTTCAGGATTTGACACGGGCTCTAACTGTAATTCATCAATTGCACTGTCATACGCTTCAGGGAATGCAAAGTTAATAGCGTCTTCATATAAAACGCCTTCGCCGTACATTTTTTCTACCATTTTTCTTGGGGCTTTGCCCTTTCTGAAACCGGGAATGTTGAAATATTTGGCGTTCTTTTTGAATGCCTTGTCCATAGCAACTTCAAAAGCATCTACGCTGATTTCAAACTTGAATTCCACTGTATTGTTCTCTTTTTTCACTAAAGTTGAAGCCATTTTTATATCTCCTTCCTAATTCGTACCCTATATTTTACCATACAAAACTGGAAATATCAAGACAATTCGGTTAAAAAATTATCAAATATATGTATTTTTTCTTCCATTTATTATTAATTATCACCAAACAATGAAATAACCCCTTGACTTTTTTCATTTTTTTGGTACAATAAACCATATTTATTTAAAAAGAGGTGTAAAAAATGAAAAACATGAAAAAATTTATTGCATTTTTGCTTACTGCAGTTGTTGCTTTATCACTGGTAGCCTGCGGTGAAAAAGTTGACAACAACGATGGTGCTCCAAAAGCAAAGTACACAATTGCTATGGACACAACCTTTGCTCCATTTGAAATGGAAGACGCAGAAGGCAACAGAGTAGGTATTGATATTGAATTGCTTTATGCAATTGCAGAAGACCAGAACATTGAGTTACAACTTGATGCTATCGGTTTTGACGGTGCTTTGGCTGCTGTTCAGTCAGGTCAGGCAGACGCTATTATGGCAGGTTGCTCAATCACAGAGAAGAGAAAAGAAGTTATGGATTTCTCAGACCCATACTTTGATTCAGGTATTGCAATGGGTATTGCAAAAGACAGCAATATCAAAAGTTACGATGACTTAAAAGGCAAAGTAGTTTGTGCTAAAACAGGTACAGAAAGTGCTACATTTATAAACGGTGAAAACGGCGTTGGCGGTTTAAAAGACGAAATCGGCTTTACAGTTGCATTGTTTGACGATTCTCCAACAATGTACGAAGACGTAAAAGCAGGCAACTCTGCTGCATGTTTTGACGACTACCCTGTTCTTGGTTACTCAATCGCTCAGGGCGTTGGCTTAAAAATGGTTACAGAAATGGAAAGAGGTTCATCTTACGGTTTAGGTGTTAAAAAAGGCGAAAACGCTGAACTTCTTACAATGTTCAACGAAGGTCTTAAGAATTTACGCGAAAGCGGTAAATATCAGGAAATACTTGACAAATACATTCAGAAATAATACAAGGTGGTATTGGTAAATGGAATTTCTTAAATTACTTGCAGAAACGTTCCCCCGGTTTGTTCCTGCAGTATGGGTTACAGTAAAAATAACGGTTTTAGGTCTGTTGTTCGCTATGCCTTTAGGACTTATTTCCTGTTTTATGAAAATTTCAAAAATTAAAATATTGCAACTTATATCTGACGTTTTTGTATGGGTTATACGTTCAACACCAATGATAGTTCAGGCGTTCTTCCTGTATCTTGGTCTTCCCCAGTTAACGGGCGGAAAAATTGACGTATCAGTTGCCAGTGTAATTGTAATTATGGTAAACGCAGGTGCATATCTGTCAGAAATTTTCAGAAGCGGTATTCAGTCAATAGACAAAGGACAGATGGAGGCTGCACGTTCACTTGGTATGGGAGTTTCAATGTCAATGATATACATTATACTTCCCCAGGCAATAAGAGTGGTAATTCCGTCAGTTGTAAACCAGTTTATTATAAGTTTTAAAGATACTTCCATTTTATCGGTTATCGGTCTTTCGGAAATTGTTAAAAAAGGTAAAGAGATTATTGCTTACAACTACCTGTCATTCCAGATGTGGATTATTGTTGCAATATACTATGTAATTATTGTTTCACTTCTTACAATGGGAGCAAGATGGGTTGAGCAGAAATTAAAACCGAAAGAAAGCGTTGAAAACGCGTAAATAATAAGCACAGAAATTTATCGTTTCTGTGCTTTTTTTATTGACATTGTGTATAATAGTTGATATAATGATATATGGCTAATTATGCAATAATTAAATATATACTAAGGAGGCAAATTATCAATGGCAAGAAAGATGAAAACCATGGATGGTAACAACGCTGCCGCATGGGCTTCCTATGCGTTTACAGATGTTGCTGCAATCTATCCTATCACTCCTTCATCAGTAATGGCTGAAGTTACAGATGAATGGGCGGTAGAAAACAGAAAAAACATTTTCGGACAACCTGTAAAGGTTGTTGAAATGCAGTCCGAAGCAGGTGCTGCAGGTGCAGTTCACGGCTCATTGGCTGCAGGTGCATTAACTACAACCTACACAGCATCACAAGGTTTATTGTTAATGATTCCAAATATGTATAAAATGGCTGGTGAATTGTTACCGTCAGTTATCCACGTTAGTGCACGTTGTGTTGCTTCACACGCTCTTAACATTTTCGGTGACCATTCAGACGTTATGGCTTGCCGTCAGACAGGTTATGCAATGCTTTGCTCAAACAACCCTCAGGAAGTTATGGACTTAGGCGCAATTGCTCACCTTTCAACAATCAAAGGTAAAGTTCCTTTCCTACACTTCTTTGACGGTTTCAGAACTTCTCACGAAATCGACAAAATCGAAGTTTGGGATTACGACGATTTAAAAGAAATGGTTGATATGGACGCTGTTAAAGAGTTCAGAAACAACGCATTAAATCCTGAACACCCTGTTCTTCGCGGTAGTGCTCAGAACCCTGATATCTTCTTCCAGAACAGAGAGGCTTGTAACAAATATTACAACGAAATCCCTGCAGTAGTTGAAGAATATATGAACAAAGTTAACGCTAAAATCGGTACAAACTACGGTTTAGTTAACTACTACGGTGCTCCTGATGCTGAAAAAGTAATCGTTGCAATGGGTTCACTTTGTGACACTATTGAAGAAACAATCGATTATTTAACAGCAAAAGGCGAAAAAGTAGGTCTAATTAAAGTTCGTCTATACAGACCTTTCCCTGTTGAAGCATTCTTAAAAGCAGTTCCTGCTACTTGTAAGAAAATTGCAGTTTTAGACAGAACAAAAGAACCCGGTTCAATCGGCGAACCTTTATATCTTGACGTATGTGCTTGTTATGCAGGCAAAGCTGATGCTCCTGTAATCGTTGGCGGTAGATACGGTCTTGGTTCAAAAGACACAATCCCTGCAGACGTTATTGCAACATACAAAAACCTTGATGCAAAAGAACCTGTTAAGGGCTTCACTCTTGCAATTGAAGATGACGTTACAAATCTTTCACTTCCAAGAAGCGAAAATCCTGACACTTCTGCAGAAGGCAACACAGCTTGTAAGTTCTGGGGTCTTGGCTCAGACGGTACAGTTGGTGCTAACAAAAACTCAATCAAAATTATCGGTGACCACACTGACCTTTACGCTCAGGCATACTTTGCTTATGACAGTAAAAAATCAGGCGGTATCACAGTTTCTCACTTAAGATTCGGTAAAAAACCAATCAAATCAACTTACCTTATCAACAAAGCAAACTTTGTTGCTTGTCACAACCCATCTTATGTTGACAAATATGATATGGTTGAAGATTTGGTACCAGGCGGTAAATTCTTATTAAACTGCGCTTGGGATATAAAAGAACTTTCAGAAAGATTACCTGCAAAAATGAAGAGATATATTGCACAGAACAACATTTCTCTTTACACTATTGATGCTATCGGTATTGCAAAAGAAATCGGTCTTGGCAACAAAACATCAATCGTGCTTCAGTCTGCATTCTTCAAAATTGCTGACGTTATTCCTTTTGACAAAGCAGTTGAATATATGAAAGAAGCAGTTGTTAAATCTTTCGGCGCTAAAGGCGAAAAAATCGTTAATATGAACCACGAAGCAATCGCTAAAGGCGAAGCAAACATCACAAAAATTGATGTACCTAGCTCTTGGGCAGATGCAAAAGACGAAGCAGCAACAGCAGTGGATGTTCCTGCATACGTAAAAGACATTCTTGGTCCATGTAATGCACAAAAAGGTGACACAATCCCTGTATCAACATTTATGAACATGGTTGACGGTCACTTACCACAGGGTATGGCTGCATTTGAAAAGAGAGGTATTGCAGTTGACGTTCCTGAATGGATTCCTGAAAACTGTATCCAGTGTAACCAGTGTTCACTTGTTTGTCCTCACGCTGCAATCAGACCTGTTGTTATGAACGCAGAAGAAGTTAAAAACGCTCCTGCAAATATGAAACACAAGAAAATGATTGGTAAAGATATGGGCGAATACGAATTCGGTATCGCTGTAACAGTTATGGACTGCTCAGGTTGCGGTAACTGTGCTAAAGTTTGTCCTGCAAAAGAAAAAGCTTTGGTTATGAAACCTATCGATTCACAGCTTGACCAGCAGGCATGCTTCAACTACGGTGTTAAACTTGCTCCTAAAGCAGACGTACTTGCTCAGCCATTAAACGTTAAGAATTCACAGTTCCGTCAGCCGTTACTTGAGTTCTCAGGCGCTTGTGCAGGTTGCGGTGAAACACCTTACGCAAAACTTATCACTCAAATCTGCGGTGACAGAGCATATATCTCAAACGCTACAGGTTGTTCTTCAATCTGGGGTGGTTCTGCTCCTTCAACACCATATACAGTTAACCACGAAGGACACGGTCCTGCTTGGGCTAACTCATTGTTCGAAGACAATGCTGAACACGGTCTTGGTATGGCAGTTGCTGCTAAACAGTTAAGAACAAGATTAAAAGAACAAGTTGAAGCTTTAACTTGCGACGAAGTTAAAGACGCTCGTGCTAAATGGTTAGAAACTTATGAAGACGGCGAAGCAAACGCTGCCGCTACAAAAGAATTGGTTGCAGCATTGGAAGCATGTGGCTGTGACAAAGCAAAAGAAATTCTTGACTACAAAGAATATCTTGCTAAAAAAGCAGTTTGGATTTTCGGTGGCGACGGTTGGGCTTACGATATCGGCTTTGGCGGTTTAGACCACGTTATCGCATCTGGCGAAGATGTAAACATCATGGTATTTGATACTGAAGTTTACTCAAACACAGGCGGTCAGGCTTCTAAATCAACACCTACAGGTGCTGTTGCTCAGTTCGCTGCAGGCGGTAAACCAATTAAGAAAAAGAACCTTGCAGAAATCGCTATGTCTTACGGTTATGTTTACGTTGCACAAGTTGCTCTTGGCTACGATATGGCTCAGACTGTTAAGGCTATTAAAGAAGCGGTTGCTTATAATGGTCCTTCAATCATTATCGGTTATGCTCCTTGTATCAACCACGGTATCAAAGGCGGTATGACAGATACTCAGAAGATTATCAAAAATGCAGTTTTGGCTGGTTACTGGCACACATTCAGATTTGACCCCAAATTATCTGCAGAAGGTAAGAATCCGTTCCAGATGGATTCAAAAGCACCTGATGCTTCTTACAGAGATTTCATTATGAACGAAGTAAGATACAGTTCACTTGCTCGTAAATTCCCCGATAAAGCAGAAATGCTATTTGAGGAAGCAGAAAAACAGGCAAAAGAGAAATACGAACATTGGACTAAATACGGCAAATTATTTGAATAAAACAAAAAAGGTCTCGCAAGAGACCTTTTTTTGTTTTTACATACAGTTGCATTTGTTTCTGAAGAAATAAATGCAATAACACTGAAAACGTAGTTTTCAATACCACTTTTGTTTACAAAAATATCACTCCATCGAAGATGGAATAACACCATCAAAGTTATATTCGCCTTACGGCGAGTGATATTGCTTTGCAGTGATATTTGCTTCGCAAGTGGTATTGTCCTTACGTACAGTTATAGCGTTACCCCATCCTTAAATATTGCTATTTCTTCATATCCGTTTTTTTCATTTTTAGTCTTTTTACCGTTTGCGGTATCTATGACAAAATCAAACAGTTTGTGGCACAAGTCTTTATCCTGTCCGTAACTACTTCCGTCAAAATCAATCCAGTTTGATTTTTTATCTGCAAGGGTTTTGTTGGTGGAAATTTTTACAGTTGGTACAACACTTCCAAGGGGTGTTCCCCCTCCCGTAGTAAACAGAATTATGGGTGTGCAGATGTATAAATTTGATATTAAGGGCTTTTTGCACTGGGGATTTAATTTCTACAACACATCATATTCAAATTACCCCATTAACCCTTATCTTACAACCTCTGCCGACCACGACTTCCCTGCAGGAGACCCCTTCTCTGTATATCCTGCAACAAATGGTGCATATCCCTCACTTCGAGCACTTGTATTTTACGAGGGACTGGAAGATATAAGAGTATTACGCCTTGCAGAAAGTATTTTAGGACGTGAAAAGGTTGTTGAAATTATAGACGACGTTGCAAAGACAGATGTAAGATTTGCAAATTATCCTTATGATACACAGTACATCTACAAGTTAAGAGACAGAATTATAGAAGAAATAAGCAAATAACACAAAAAACCTCTCAAAAATTTTGAGAGGTTTTTGTTATTTCGTTTACTAACAGCAGTTATTGCAGTTATCAAAATCACTTCTCTGGGGCGGGAAAAATTCGTCTATAGGGAAACGAAGAGAATTAAACAATTCGCAGGGATTTTCCTCTGTTGCCGCAAGACATTCTTTTTCAGGGATACAGAAGTCAATTGCAGGGATCAGTAACTGAACATTACGTTCAATTTTAATAATTGTAAACAATCCCAATGATACAAATACGCGTTTGTCGGTATTGGAAACGCAAAGTTCGTCGCTGAAGCAACGACAGATGTAATCAGGCACAGTTGAAACGTCACAACAACAGCAACCGCAGTTACAATGTGCTTTATCAACCACTTTTGCTGTAAGGGCAATGGGGTCAACTACTTCTACTATTGCTTTTGGCAGGTTATTCTTTCTCCACATAACGGGCATCTGTCCGCCGGGATTGTAATCAGATGAGAAGGTTTTTGAATTACCCTCAGAGCCGAACAGAATTACTTTTTTGTCAAATGTAGCAAGACCCTCTACCTCTGTTGGGTTACCTACTCCTCTGAATGCATCTAAGGTTACACGGAAAAAGTACTTAACATCTACTGTGAAAAAGCCTCTGTTAAAGGGTACAGGCTCAATGTCCGTAAACACCCAGATAACTTCTGCTTTTTTTATTTTAACGTTGATTGCCTGGTCAATGATTGACTGACCGCTTTGTGTTAAAATAACTTCCAGATCTTCTAAACAGTCTTTCTCTTTGCAGGAATCATATACCTGGTCTGTGTGAATACATACACCGTCTTTAAAGTCGCAGTTGGGACGGCTGTTTGCTTCATAGCATTCACTCATAAAACTATCCTCCTATATTTTAATTGCCTAAAGCCGAGAGAAACCGAACATCACAAGGTTTAAAAACAGAAATTTTGCGTAATACTGCGTAAAATTCTGTGAATATACACTCGTATTATCCAAAGAATTTTCCTTGTCTTCCATCAAAATTGTTGTTTTAAAACTCTTCGACCTTAAACGCAAGAAATTTAGTGCAATTTCAATACGGAGGACGAAGATAGGCTGATGCCTTTCAAGGACGACAAGTTGAAATGGTGCAAATTTATAAAGTTTAAGGCTTATGAGGTTCGGCTTCCCTCGGCTTAAAAGACTTCAATACATAATATGTATTTTAACAAATAATGTTAATTTTGCCACCCCGTTATAAGCAAAAATCCAAGTGCAATTATTAAAGGCAGGTCTTTCTGGTCGTTATCATCAAGAAGCAATACGAGAATTAGCCCTATAAGAATAATATCGTCACAGTCAAGTCCTAAAAAAAGACTGCTCTTTTTTTCAGGCTCACAAGGGGGCGGAGGACTTGGGGGCTTCGGACAGGGTGTCGGCACCGATGGTTGCTGAAAAGGGCTTGTGTATCTTTTATATACCACACTTTACACCTACCTTTTTATTTCTTTTATAATATTTGGAAGTCTGGCAAGTTTTAAAAGGTTTATTGTTTCGTCCATTCTGTTTATTCTTGTACTGTTTAAAAATGGTTTTAATGCCAGAAGAAGATTTGTTCTTTTGTCGTTTGTGTTTTGCATTCTGTCCATAACGCTTTTAATTTTCATCATAGAGTCGATGTTTTCAAGGGCACCGCTTTCGGCAAAAGAGCCCATTATATTTTCTAAATTTTCTTTGCCGTCACCGTCTGAAAGCATTCCTTTTAACATAACCATAGCCTCGTTTATATCTGCCACTAAAAATCCCTCCTTTACTTTGTAAAAAGGACTTGCATAATAATATAAAACCTCACAAATCCTTATTCAAGTGCATTTGTGAGGTTTTGCGATATGTTTGCTTTGCAAACTCGATATATTTGCCTTACGGCAAATTCGATATAATTTATTACAATAAATTTCGATATGATATAAATTCCTTAATTCTCGTTGCCGCAGGCAACATATCGAGCGCTTTTGCGCATATCGAGTGTGAAACACATATCGAAAATTCCAACGGAATTTATATCGCTGCCGAGTGTTATAAAAACACTCGGCAATCAAGTCCTTTTTTCCTCTTATTTAAGCAGTTTCATTATTCGTTCCATAACCTCATGCGGTATTTTGTTACTGTTAATGTTGTTTATATAACGGTCTATTGTGTTTTTGTCAAGGTTTTCAAGTTGCCTTACCGCATCTTTCCCCTTGGGGCTTTTGGCAAGGTCCTGTATTTTCCGCTTAAGGTCAGGGTCTTTTATTTGGTTTACCATCTGTTCAAAATTCATTTTTTCTGCCTCCCGTATAATGTATTGCCTTTTTCAACACATTATTACACTAATTGTAGAAAAGTAACAAGAATATTATAATGAAAAACAATACATCTGAATTGCATCCGCTTTTACACATATATATTACCCTCCTTAATTATTTACTGCAATATATACTATGCAATAGGGTTAAATTTTGTTTATATATGAATTGCCTTTGGCTACAGCGTATTTTTACAACAGAAATTTCTAATATGTTTTAAAAATTAATTTTAACTTATACTGTATATATAATACAATGTAAGGGTGATTTAAATGGCTTTTACTCCAAGAGAGACAAAAAAGAAAATCAAGGCAGGATATAAAAC
>JAGCLT010000100.1 GCA_017646825.1 Clostridia bacterium
AACAGAGTCAATTGGCGGTATGGCTATTGACGGACGCCACATGGTTACAAAAATGTCCTACAGATATTTGCATACTCTTTTGAACTTAGGTCCTGCACCTGAGCCAAACTTAACAGTTTTGTGGTCGGTAAGTCTGCCTGAAAACTTTAAAAGATACTGTGCAAAGATTTCTATTGAAACATCTTCAGTTCAATACGAAAATGACGATTTAATGAGATTTACCCACGGCGATGACTACGCCATTGCTTGTTGCGTTTCTTCAATGAGACTGGGTAAAGAAATGCAGTTTTTCGGAGCAAGAGCAAACCTTGCAAAATGTCTGCTTTATGCAATTAACGGCGGTGTTGACGAAATATCGGGAAAACAGGTTGGTCCTAAGTACCGCCCCGTAACAAGCGAGTATCTTGATTATGATGACGTTATGGGAAAATATGACAATATGATGGAATGGCTTGCAGGTGTATATGTAAATACTTTAAACATCATTCATTATATGCACGATAAGTATTGCTACGAAAAACTCCAGATGGCTCTTCACGATAAAAACGTGACAAGATGGTTTGCAACAGGTATTGCAGGTTTGTCTGTTGTTGCAGACTCGCTTTCTGCAATTAAATATGCGAAGGTTAAAACAATAAGAAACGAACAGGGAATAGTAGTTGACTATGAAGTTGAGGGAGAATTCCCCAAATACGGAAATGACGACGACAGAGTTGACAGTATTGCTTATGATGTTGTTCATAAATTTATGGAGCACATAAGAAAGAATCACACATACCGCGACAGTATCCCCACAACTTCGATTCTTACCATCACTTCAAACGTTGTGTATGGTAAAAATACAGGTGCAACACCTGACGGACGAAAGAAGGGCGAGGCTTTTGCTCCGGGAGCAAATCCTATGCACAAAAGAGATACCAAAGGTGCGGTTGCATCACTTTCATCAGTTTCAAAATTGCCTTTCAGGGACGCTCAGGACGGTATTTCAAATACCTTCTCAATTATTCCGGGGGCACTTGGAAAAGATGACAGAATTTTAGTAGGAGATTTGGCTATAGATTTTGATTGCGCAAACGGTGCTTGTGCTGTACCGACACTGTTTGATGACCTCGATGCAAATGATGAATAGGGAGGAAAAGCTATGAAAGCAAAAGACAGTCAGATAGATAATTTGGTTGCCCTTTTAGACGGCTACGTTGAAAAAGGCGGACACCATCTTAACGTAAATGTATTTACAAAAGAAACATTATTAGATGCACAAAAGCATCCCGAAAAGTATCCTCAACTTACTGTAAGAGTAAGCGGATACGCAGTAAACTTTGTTAAACTTACAAAAGAACAGCAGGACGAGGTTATTGAAAGAACCTTCCACGATAAAATCTGATGAAAGGGTATATTCATTCGTTGGAAAGTTTCGGCGCCGTTGACGGCCCCGGAATCAGATTTGTTGTCTTTATGCAGGGCTGTCCCTTAAGGTGTGCCTACTGCCACAATCCCGACACATGGGAAACAGGTAAAGGAACAGAAATGGGGACAGACGAACTTATAAAGCAGTATATGAAAAACGAAAGTTTCTACAGTAAAGGAGGTATTACCGTCACAGGCGGTGAGCCTCTTTTGCAGATAGACTTTATAACAGAACTGTTTAAGAAAGCAAAAGATATAGGTATCCATACCTGTATTGATACATCGGGAATTACTTTTAACCCCAAAGATACAGGGAAGTTTGACGAACTTTTTAAATATGTTGATTTGGTGCTTTTGGACATTAAACATATTAACGGCGAAAAACATAAGAAAATTGCAGGTGCGGACAATAAGAATATTCTTGCGTTTGCAAAGTATCTTGAGAAGAAAAATATTCCCGTGTGGATACGTCACGTTGTTGTAAAGGGGCTTACCGATAAAAAAGAGGATTTGTATGCTCTTGGCAGATTTGTGGGCGGACTTAAAAACGTCCGCGCAATTGAGGTGCTTCCCTATCATTCTATGGGTGAATCAAAGTACGAAACTCTTGGTATTCCTTACCCCTTAAAAGGAACAAAGTTGCTTTCGGAGGAAGAATATCAAAATGCCAGAAAATATATAACAGAGGGCTATAAAGATGAGCATAAAATTAGTAGGCTTTGATTTAGACGGCACAATGCTGTCCCATAACGGCAGTGTTACGCCTTATACATACGATGTACTTTTAAAAGCAAAAGAAAAAGGGGTTTATTTAGTACCCGTAACAGGCAGGGCCTTGTGCGAAACCAAAAGTGTGTTACCACAGTTGCCCGTTAAATACCTTGTTGCAGTAAACGGAGCCGTAATATACGATTTGGAAGAAAATAAAATTATACATAAAGTTCTTCCCAATCAGGAAAAACTTCTTGAGAAATTAAAGATTGCACTTACTCTTGACGCCTACATAGAAGTATATTGCGGAGAAATATATACAAGTCAGTATTACTATGACAATATGGAAAAGTTAGGTATGAGACCTCACTTGCTTGATATAATAAAAGGTACAAGAACAGTTGTCCCTGATTTGTATAAAGAAATAGAACAGCGTAAACAGGCGGAAAAAATAAATATATGGTTTCGTGATGACGAGCAAAAAAGCAAATATCAGCATCTGTTTTATGATGAACAGTATTTTTCTCACACAAGCGCTTTTGTAGGTGCTCTGGAAGTGGGAGTTAAAAATATGGACAAAGGTATGGGTATATCTATGATTGCTGAAATTTTAGGCGTAAGCAAAGAAGAAACAATGGCAATAGGTGATGCTTCAAACGATATACCGATGATAAGTTGGGCGGGTCTTGGTGTCGCTATGGGAAATGCAACAGATGAAGTAAAGAAAATTGCTGATGTTGTTGCATTAACTAACGATGAAGACGGAGCAGCAAAAGCAATTTTGCAGTACGCTTTTAGGGAGAACAAGATATGAAAAAACTATCACTTATATTAATAGGCGGTGGAGACAGAGGAAGCAGTTATTTAAAATATCTGCAAACTAATCCCGAAAAATTTCAGTTGGTAGGTCTTGCAGAGCCCGTCAAGGAAAAAAGAGAATATTTAAGAGAATTGTATAACGTACCCCAGGACAAGTGCTTTGAAAGTTATGAAGAAATATTGGCGTTGCCTAAATTTGCCGATGTTGCTATGATTTGCACTCAGGATAAAATGCACTATGCTCCTGCGATGATGGCAATTGAGAAAAAGTACGACCTGCTTTTGGAAAAGCCCGCTGCGGCAACTGCAAAAGAATGTTTTGACATTGCCGATGCGGCACAGAAAAACGGAGCAAAAGTCCTTGTTTGCCACGTTTTAAGATATACTCCTTTTTACAAAACTTTAAAAGCATTTATAGACAGCGGACGCCTTGGTGAAATTACAACTATTTCACATACTGAGGGTGTGGGCAATATACATATAAGCCACAGTTACGTAAGAGGTAACTGGAGAAAACTGTCCGAGTCAACACCTATGATTTTGGCAAAATGCTGTCACGATACGGACTTGCTTTTGTGGTTGGTTGGCGAGCCCTGTAAAAAAGTACAGTCTTTTGGAACTTTGGGTTATTTCTGCGAGAAAAATGCTCCCGAAGGAGCGCCAAAAAGATGCCTTGACGGTTGTAAACATAAAGATACCTGCTTCTATTATGCGCCGTCACTTTATAAGATAGATACTGCGGAAGTCCAGCACTTCAGAGCAATTGTTGCAAATAAATTTAATCCCACAGACGAGGAAGGAGATGAGATTTTAAAAACTTCTCCTTACGGAAGATGCGTATATCATTGCGATAACGACTTGGTTGACA
>JAGCLT010000101.1 GCA_017646825.1 Clostridia bacterium
ACTATTGTGTCAGTGCCCGAAAGCACTAGCATAGTAACCTGTTCTCCTTCCTGATAAGATGACACCGTATAATTAACGGTGATTTTATAATCAAGTCTGCCATTGTCCTTTGTATATGTGATTTTTCCGTAACTTATAGTTGCGGCATATGCGGAAAAAGAACCGAAAGCCACCACAATAAAGCATATCAATACTGAAATTATTAAATACTTACTTTTAAACATAGACTATTCCCCTCATTTTATAATATAACCATACATAATGATTATACCAAAACGACATTTTTTTTGCAACAGTTTTTAAAAAATTCTGATTTCGACGATATGACGAAAAAAAACACACCTTTTTGTGAAACATCACAAAAAGATGTGTTGCTATTAATTTTCGTAAGGCTTTTCTTCACCCAACACTACCGATATTTCTATTTTTTTCCCTTCGCGTACTATTTCAAGTTTCATTTCTTCTCCTGATTTATGCTTGTTTTTAGCATCGTCAAGGTCTGTTTTGCCCGTAACTTCTTTACCATCTGCACTTACAATTACGTCGCCTGGTTTAATACCTGCTTTTTCCGCACCGCTAAAAGGAATCACCTCTATTACATAAACACCAACGGGCAATTCATAAAATCTTGACATTTCTTCCGTTATATCCCTTGTACTGATGCCGATTTGCGGTCTGCCTTTAATATATCCCTGTCCCGTAAGAAGTTCGTTAATAATTGGCATAGCCTCATCTATAGGTATAGCAAAACCCATACCCTCATATCCGTCAAGAGTGATCTTAACACTGTTAATTCCTACAACCTGACCTGCTCCGTTAACAAGAGGGCCGCCTGAATTGCCCGGGTTAATTGCAGCGTCTGTCTGGATAAGATTATACTGCCTGCCCTCAACACTCATTGTTCTGTTAAGAGCACTGATGCACCCTGTCGTTACAGAACCTGAAAACTCAAGACCCAAAGGATTTCCTATAGCAACTGCCACATCCCCTACTTCAAGTTCAGAAGATTTTCCTATTTCCATAACAGGAAGATTGTCTGCGGAAATTTTTATTACAGCCAGATCTGTTTTTGCGTCCTCACCTATTACTTCTGCATCGTACTCGTCTCCGTTACTTAAAAGCACCTTTATTCTCTTTGCTCCCTCAATTACATGCTGATTTGTAACAATGTATCCGTCTTCTTTAACAATAAAGCCTGAACCCGAAGAAGAAGTTTCGCTTTGTCCGAAAAAGGATATTACAGTTTTTATACTGCTTATTCCCACAACAGAGGGCCCTGCCTTTTTTACAACATCTGCAACGGAAGAAACATTGCCGCTAAATGTAATGTTGCCAGCAGAATGTTGCACAAGTTGTGCAGACTGGTCATAAAAACCTGCAAATTTAAGACCGCTTCCGAAAATAACTGCCCCTACTATCATTCCGGCAACCAAAGTCGCCGCGTACTTTATAAAGTTGTGTTTCTTTTTCTCTTTTTTCTCTTTGGGGACAGGGGTGATATCTACAAAGTCAGGCTTATAAACGTCGTCATTCTTATGTTCATATGGGTGCCAGCTGTATGAATATTCCACGTTGTTGTCTCTGGTTCTTTTATCAAAATCATCGTACATAATTCTCACTCCTTTAATAGCATTATAGCATCAAACTGTGTGCCGTTTTTTAACAAAATGTGAACTTATATGTTTTTTTGTAACGAAAATGTGAACGAAGTAACACCGTTTTTACTTGACACCGTTATTTTTTCACCGTGCATTGCTATTATATTTTTAACAATGTAAAGACCCAATCCTACTCCTTTTTTGTCACGAAGTCTTGATTTGTCGGTTTTGTAAAATCTGTCCCAGATATATTTTATGTCTTCTTCGTTTATTTCATCTCCGGTGTTTTCTATTTTTACATACACCTTTCGTCCCATAGACCTTGTAGAAACTAACAGGGTTCCTCCTTCTTTTGAAAATTTAACTGCATTGTCTATAAGGTTTATCACAACTCTGGATATAGCTTGTTGGTCAGCCATTACACCTGTAATCTGTGAGTCAATATCGTAATTAACAGTAAGCTGTTTTTCGGAAATTTTAGGTTCAAACTGTGTTACGGCATTTTTGAGCATTTCATTAATATCCGTTTCCGTTATATTGAGTTTTATTTCTCCCGCGTCATACTTACTTGCATCTATAAACGAACTTATAAGGTCTGACAGTCTGTAGGTTTCACTTAACACTACTTTTAAATATTCTTTTTCTTTTTCTTTCGGGATGGTGTCGTCAAGAATACCTTGCACAAATCCCGATATGGTAGTCATTGGTGTTCTTAAATCGTGAGACACGTTTGCAAGGAACGAGGCTCTTGATTTTTCCTGTTTTTCCAGTTCTCCTGCCATTATGTCAAAAGCGTTCCCCAGTTCGTCCAGTTCCGACACTCCGCTTGACATACCTATTTTTACGAAGTTACCTTTTCCTATTTCCTTTGCATGTTCACTTAATTCCTTTATTGGCTTTGAGATGTTTTTGGACAAAAAGTACGAAAGCACAAGAGAAAACAATGCGGCAATACCTACAGAAATAAGAAGGAGAGTAATCATCGTATATGTTTCGCTGTTAATAACAGGCATATTGAAAAGCATAGCAACAAAACCTGTACCACCGTTTATATATATAGCCGTAGAAACTGCCAGTAATCTCTCTCCCGTACGGGGACTGTTAATTACCGCGCTTAAATTCTCTTTCTTACCTGTCACAATGTCGGCAAAAGGTTTTACATCGATTTTATCCTCATCAAAACCGTTTTCACTGTTCGCAAGAATGTTTCCCGAATTATCAGAAACTATGATACTGCACCCGTTTGCAGATGCAATCTTATTAATATTAAGTTGATAA
>JAGCLT010000102.1 GCA_017646825.1 Clostridia bacterium
GGTTACGCTCAGGTTGTTCCTATGGATGACATTAACCTGCATTTCACAGGTGATATGCACGCAATCTCTGCTGCAAACAACCTTCTTTGTGCAATGATAGATAATCACATACATCAGGGAAATGCTCTTAAAATTGACGTAAATTCAATTGTGTTCAAAAGAGTTGTAGATATGAACGACAGAGCACTTCGTAATATAATCGTAGGTCTTGGGGGTAAAATAAACGGCGTTCCCCGTCAGGACGGATTTATGATTACTGTTGCCTCGGAAGTTATGGCTATCCTTTGCCTTGCAAACGACTTTGAAGACTTAAAGGACAAACTGGGTAAAATCCTTGTTGCTTACGATATGGACGGTAATCCCGTTACCGCAAAACAACTAAATGCAAACGGTGCAATGGCTGTTCTTTTAAAAGATGCAATTAATCCTAATTTAGTACAGACTTTGGAAAACTCACCCTGCATTATGCACGGCGGTCCTTTTGCAAATATTGCTCACGGATGTAACAGTATAAGAGCAACAAAATTAGGTCTTAAACTTGCAGACTACTGCATTACAGAAGCAGGTTTCGGTGCAGATTTGGGTGCACAGAAATTTCTTGATATTAAATGCCGTCTTGGTGGCTTAAAACCCGATGCAATAGTAATTGTTGCAACTGTAAGAGCGCTTAAATATAACGGCGGTATCCCTAAAGCAGAACTTCAGGCAGAAAACCTTGACGCTCTTAAAAAAGGTATCGTTAACTTAGAGGCGCATATTGAAAATCTTCAGCAGTACGGCGTTCCCTGCATCGTTGCAATTAACGCATTTAACACAGACACAAAAGCAGAACTTGACTTTATCGCTGATTTCTGCAAAGAAAAGGGCGCAGAATTCGCGTTGTCCGAAGTGTTTAAAGACGGCGGCGAAGGCGGTATCGCATTAGCAGAAAAAATTATCGAAACTGTGGAAACAAAACCATCTGACTTTAAAGTTTTGTATCCCGACAATATTTCAATTAAAGATAAAATCAAAACTATAGCAACAAAAATTTACGGCGCAGATGATGTAATTTACACTGCAAAAGCCAATAAGGAAATCGATAAACTTACAAGCCTTGGTTTTTCTGATATGCCCGTATGTATTGCAAAAACACAGTACTCCCTAAGTGACGACCAGACAAAACTGGGCAGACCAAATGGCTTTGACATAACAGTTAAAGAGGTACGTGTTTCTGCAGGTGCAGGTTTTATCGTTGTATTAACAGGTGAAATTATGACAATGCCCGGACTTCCGAAAGTTCCTGCGGCAAACAATATTGATATGCTTCCAAACGGTGAAATCGTGGGGTTGTTCTGATGGAAAGAATCATTACCAACAGTGAAGCTGAAACAGTAAGTCTTGGTGAAAACATAGGTAAAACACTAAAGTCAGGTGACGTAATTGCTCTTTACGGAGATTTGGGGTGCGGCAAAACTGCATTTACCAAAGGGGTTGCAAAATCACTTGGAATAAGCGAAATCACAAGCCCTACGTTCACACTTGTGAATGAACATTTAAACGGCACCCTCCCCCTCTACCACTTTGACGCTTACAGAATTGATACTGACGGATGGCTTGACAGCGGTTTTGACGAATACCTGTTTGGTGACGGCGTTTGTATAATCGAATGGTCCGAAAACATAGACAGTATTTTGCCAAAAAATACAATCAGGATAAATATTTCCCGGGACTTAAAAACAAGTGACACAACAAGAATAATTGAAATCTCAAGGTGAGAATTATGAAAATTTTAGCAATTGACAGTTGCAGTAACGTTGCAACAGGGGCGGTTGTTTCTGACGGAGTGGTTGTTTCGGAATTTGTTATAAACAACAAAAAAACACATTCCGTAAAACTGCTTCCCGCAATAGAAAATATGCTTGCCGATGCAGACTTAACTTATAACGACATTGACCTTTTTGCATGTACTACAGGCCCCGGCTCATTTACGGGACAGCGAATAGGTGTTGCAACAATAAAAGGTCTTGCACACGCAGTAAATAAACCCGTAGTGGGAGTTTCATCATTAAAATCCCTTGCATATAACGTAAAATACTTTGACGGTCTTATTTGCCCTATAATGGATGCAAGACGTCAGCAGGTTTATACCGCTACCTTTGACAATGGCTTAAACACAATAAACGAAGACAGAGCAATGGCACTTTGCGATTTGCTGGAAGAATTAAGAGGTAAAAAAGTAATATTTTTAGGTGACGGAGTTGCATCATTTAAAGATATAATTACCGACACATTAGGTGACAATGCTTTTTTCGCACCGCCTAATCTTGTGAATTTAAGAGGTAGCAGCGTGGCACTTTGTGCTATGGATACAAAGAACCACCAAAAATACGACCAGTTGTTACCAAGTTATTTAAGAATGTCCCAGGCAGAAAGGGAATTACAAAATAAAAATAATAAGGAGTGAACACAATGGAAAGACGCGACAAACATAACTACTATTTAGACATTGCTGAAACAGTACTTGAAAGAGGCACTTGTTTAAGAAGAAACTACGGCGCAATCATTGTTAAGAACGACGAAATTATCTCCACAGGTTACACAGGTGCACCAAGAAGCCGTAAAAACTGCATAGACTTAGGTGAATGCAGAAGACAGAAATTAAACATACCAAGAGGACAAAGATATGAACTTTGCAGAAGCGTACATGCTGAAGCAAATGCAATTATCAGCGCATCAAGAGACAAAATGCTTGGTGCTACAATGTACATAGCAGGTAAAGAAGCAGACACAAAAGAACTTATTGAGAATGCTTCAAGCTGTGCAATGTGTAAAAGACTTATTATAAACGCAGGTATCGAGAAAGTTGTTTACAGAAAATCAGATAGCGAATATTCTGTTGTATATGTTCAGACATGGATTGACAACGACGAGTCGTTAACTGACG
Organism: Clostridia bacterium; assembly: GCA_017646825.1. Lineage (GTDB taxonomy): Bacteria > Bacillota > Clostridia > Monoglobales > Firm-18 > RGIG1864. The sequence goes on from JAGCLT010000102.1 coordinate 2,927, forward strand.
AATTAGGTTATTAATTGGGGAAAATATACGAACAACATATAGTGAATACAAAGAATAATAATGATATAATTGACATAAGGAGATGAATACTTATGGAAATTATATCATTATTTAGTTCACAGCCAAAAAGTAAATTAATGGAGATTGATATTTCGGAAATTGAAACAAATCCCAATCAGCCAAGGAAAGATTTTTACGACGATTCCATTGAAGAACTTGCACAGTCTATTAGTAAATACGGTTTAATTCAGCCCATAACAGTAAGAAAGGGAACAAAGAATAAATATCAGCTTGTGTCAGGAGAAAGGCGTCTCAGGGCGTGTATAAAGGCAGGTCTTAAAACAGTTGATGCAATTTTAGTTACTGCCACAAACTGCGACAGCGCTGCTATGGCACTAATTGAAAACCTTCAAAGAGAAAATCTTAATTTTTTGGAAGAGGGCGAAGCATACAGTAATTTAATAACGGATTTTTGTCTTACTCAGGAAGAACTTGCAGGTTGCCTCGGTAAAAGTCAGGCGTATATTGCAAATAAACTAAGAACACTAAAACTAAGTGATAAAATCAAGGCAATTATAAGAGAAAACAAACTGACAGAACGCCACGCCAGAGCACTGCTTAAAATTGACACAGAAAGTTTAAGGCAGACTGCAGTAGAACATATCGTTAAAAAGGACTTAAATGTTGCAGAAGCAGAGAAATACATAAGTTCTCTTTTGTATAAAAAAGAAAGGGACAACCCTGACAAAAAACAGATGCGGATAATCAAGGATATAAGAGTCTTTTCAAATACCATAAAACAGGCAGTTGATATGATGAAACAGTCAGGAATAAACGCTTATTCCAAAAAGACTGAAAATGACGAATATATAGAATACATTGTGAAAATCCCCAAAGCAATGTAAAAAAAGGTGATGACCGATAGTCATCACCTTTTTATATTATTTAACTGAAAAGAATGTTGCTCTTGCAGTTTCCAGTGTCACTTTTGCCTTTCCGTCAATTATCTCATATTCTTTTCCTGTGCCGTACTGGACTAGTTTGTTTCCTTCTGCATTAACTGTAATTTCTCTGTTTCCTATAAAGTCAACAGCATATAAAACAATACCGTTTTTAGTTTCGTAAGCACAAGTGTGAGCGCTTTCTTCCTCTATGCTGCTAATATTGTTATTCCAGTAAGGAATCCATTTTGCACCGTCAAGTTCCAAATCGTCAAATAACTTCCAAATGTATGAAGCATATTTTAAGTTCTTGATGGTGTTAGGTCTTGGGTGAATGTTATGTAAAAGTGCGATACTGTAAATACCTGCCATTGTTCGTGCCTTTACTTCTCCCTCCATAACTTTATTTTCCTCAAGATCCGCGTCTGTAGTATATGCAATAAAGTTTGCAGGGATACCTAAATTGTAGCCCATATATTCAGCCCTGAACGCCTCAAGATTTAAGAAATTCATATTGCTGTCTGATAACTGGCTCTGTATATTTTCACCGTCCCAGTATGAATCGCAGAATGACAGTGTGGGCATTGTACAGCATGTACTCTGGTGTGCATCAACAATACCTTTTCTTTCATGAACAGTCTGGTATAAGTTTTTAACGTGTTCACGAAGTTCCAAAACAGGGTATGTAGAATGAAGTTTACCCTCTTCGTCTCTGTATCCGCAGCCGTGACGCTCGTTTGCACATTCCCACGGAATATATGTACCGTCGGTGTAAATACCGTCTGCACCGTAAACGTCCATAACGTACTTAATTCTTTCCATCCACTCTTTTTTGTAGTCAGAATTGTAGCATACCATAAAGGCTCTCTGTGCAGGACTTCTCTGCCATCCGCCGTTGTAGTTACCCGTATCTGAATAATTAATATAGTTTTTGCCGTTTTTATTAAAGTCTGCCATTAAAGTTGAATATTCGTAACCGAAGTAAAGCATCAGTTTTAAGCCGTACTTGTGGCACTCGTCAGCAAAAGCCTTGAACTTTTCTTCGTCTTCTGCAAGACCGAAGTTCTGGATTATTGTCCAGTCCTCGTGAAGCACAAGCCACTCTGCCCCTGCATCAGCTGCAATTTTAGGCAACCCCATATTAAGAAAATCATTTTTTCTTACGTTATACATATGGAAGCGTCTGTAACAACCTTTGTCAAATTTAAAAGGTTTAACAGGTGTTGCGTGAAAACCGAATGTAAACTCAATTGGGATTAATGTATCTGCCCACTTATCACTTCTGCCCTGCCAGTTTTTTGGCATACTGTCTAAAAATGTGATTTTAAGATTATTTCCGCTTACTTCAATACAGTTTTCGTCATACTGAAAATACTGTTCGCTCTCACCCACAAATACCCCAAGACCTACCTCTTCGTCACCGTACCATACATAAGGTTTAAAAGGTAATTTTATGTCTTTAGTTGCACCGCTGTTCATTTTGTCCTGAGCAGGTACAATACTTGACTTATTATTCGGCCAGTAATGGAACAAAGACGAATGTGCTTTGTTCATCGGAATATTTAAATAAAGTCCTGTAAGTTCAGGTTTGTTTCTTTTGTCATACTGCCAATATGAAGAAATTCTGAATTCCACTTTTACAAAACCGTCAAATTCAACTGTAACGGTAGCGTTTCCTATTGTATTTTCACAGCGTGCAGAAATTATTATAACTGCTTTTTCCGCATCCGTTGAATATACAAAATAATCAAAACTGTGCCATTCCCCGGTTTTGCCGCTGAAATCAGCATCTAAAGTAATAGGTGCTTCCAATAACTCTTTATCTAAAGAAATAATTGATGTGGGAACAAATGACTTTTCAAATGTGTATTTTCTTCCCCATACAGAAAACTCTGCTTTGTCACCCTTTACTTCTAATTTTGTGTCAGTCCAGTCACCAAATATTCTTTTCATAACAAAAATTCCAATCTGCAGTTTGTAAAAAAGGGTGTAATGTAAACATTACACCCTACAAGGGTTATTTTATCTAAAATAATAGTATTTATCAATCATTTATCTAATATCTTTTTTAAATACATACCTGTATATGATTTATCTGATTTTGCCACCTCTTCGGGAGTACCTGTTGCAACTATTTTTCCGCCCTTGTTTCCTCCCTCGGGGCCTAAATCTATAATATGGTCAGAAACCTTGATAACGTCAAGATTGTGTTCTATTACAATAATGGTATTACCATTGTCCGCCAATGCCTGTAACACTTCAATCAGTTTGTGAACATCTGCAATATGAAGTCCTGTTGTTGGCTCATCTAAAATATATACTGTCTTGCCCGTACTTTTTCTGCATAACTCCGTTGCCAGTTTAACACGTTGTGCTTCGCCTCCTGACAAAGTTGTAGATGGCTGACCGATTTTAACGTAACCAAGACCAACCTCCTGCAAAGTCTTTAATTTCTTGTGGATTTTAGGAATATTTTCAAAAAACTCCACACCCTCGTCAACTGTCATATCTAAAACATCGCTTATATTTTTGCCCTTGTACTTAACGCTTAGTGTTTCTCTGTTATACCTTTTTCCCTTACACACTTCGCATGGAACATATACATCAGGCAAAAAGTGCATCTCTATTTTTATTATGCCGTCACCAGTGCAGGACTCACAACGTCCGCCTTTTACGTTAAAACTAAACCTCCCTGCTCCGTAACCTTTTTCTTTCGCTTCGTTTGTTGATGCAAAAAGTTCACGGATGTCACCGAATAAACCTGTGTATGTTGCGGGATTGGAACGGGGTGTACGTCCTATAGGTGACTGGTCAATGTCTATTACTTTATCAAGATTTTCAAAGCCCGTAATCTCTTTGCACTTACCTGCTTTTTTCTTTGAACCGTTTAATTCCGAGGCAAGTTTCTTATATAAAATTTCGTTTATAAGTGAAGATTTACCTGAGCCTGAAACACCTGTAATACAAGTGAAAGTACCAAGGGGGATATCAACATCAATGTTTTTAAGATTGTTTTCACAAGCACCTTTTACTGATAAAATTTTGCCGTTTCCTTTTCTTCTTTCTTTTGGTATTTCTATTTTCTTTTTACCGCTTAAATAAAGTCCCGTTTCTGATTTTTCACACTTCTTTATTTCTTCAACTGTACCTTGCGCTACAATTTCTCCGCCTTTTACCCCTGCACCGGGTCCCATATCAATAATGCAGTCTGCGGCATACATAGTTTCCTCGTCGTGCTCAACAACGATTAAAGTATTTCCTATGTCACGGAGTTGTTTTAGTGCCTGTATCAGTTTTTCGTTGTCACGCTGATGAAGACCAATACTTGGCTCGTCTAAAACATAAAGTACGCCCATTAAGTATGAACCAATCTGTGTTGCAAGGCGTATTCTCTGTGCTTCGCCCCCTGACAAAGTTCCTGCAGAACGAGAAAGGCAAAGATAATCAAGACCTACGTTCACCAAAAATCCAAGTCTTTCGTTAATTTCTTTCAGTATTTGTTTTGCAATTATTTTTTCTCTGTCAGTAAGTTCTAAATCTGCAAAAAAGTCACGTGCTTCCCGTATTGACATATTGGTAATACTGTCAATGTTATAGCCGTTAATTGTAACCGCAAGGGCAGTTTTGTTAAGTCGTCTGCCTTCGCAGTCAGGACACACGGTATTTGACATATATGTTTCTATTTCATTTTTAACCCACTCGGAAGCAGTGTCGTGGTATCTTCGCTCAATATTGTTTATTACGCCCTCAAAGGAAGCAAAGAACTTACCGCTACTGCTTCTTCTTTCGTACTGGAACTGTATCTTCTTTCCTCTTGTGCCGTACAAAATTGCATCTAACGCTTCCTCGGGCAAGTCTTTTACAGGAGTGTCCAAATCAAAACCATAGTGTTTTGCAAGTCCATCAAAGTACATCCTTGCCATACTTTCCGAATTAACGTTCCAGCCGGTAGCCACAATAGCACCGTCGTTAATAGACTTGTTTTTGTCCTTTATAATGTAATCGGGGTCAACTTTCTGATAATTGCCAAGACCAAGGCATGTGGGACATGCACCAAAAGGATTGTTAAATGAAAACATTCTGGGTGACAGTTCTTCGATACTTATTCCGCATTTTTCACAGGCATAATTCTGGCTGTAGGTATCTCTTGCACCTGTGTCTGCATTTTCTATAACAATAATTCCGTTTGTCTGCTTAAGGGCAGTTTCTATGGAATCTGTAAGACGTTTTCTTATATCCTGTTTAATTACCAGTCTGTCAACAACTATTTCTATTGTGTGCTTTTTGTTTTTGTCAAGATCGATTTTATCTTCTAAGCGGTAC